>JAATGR010000019.1 GCA_015654575.1 Actinomycetales bacterium | reverse complement strand
TTGGCGATGGCGGCGTCGATGCGCGGCTGCAGGTCGGCCAGATGCTGGGCGATCCGCTCGTCGATGTGGGCGTCGGCGATCGCCTTCTGGATGCGGGGCTGCAGGTCGACCATCTGCCTGGCCACCTCCGCCTGAGCCTGGATCTGCGCGGCGGCTGAGGAGTCGGTAGGCACCACGAGGCCGTCGAAGGTCTCGAAGTTGACGGGGTTGGTGATGTCCACGACCGTCTTTCCGGCGAACTGAGCGCCGTAGGCGGCGATGATGCCGTCAACGGCGCTGAAGGGAACGGCGAGGACGACGGTGTCTCCGTTCAGAGGTGCGGTGCCGGCGTCCGCCTGGCCGATGTAGTCGACGCTGCTACCGCCTTCGGCGAGGACACCGCCGATCGCGTGCGCCATGTTTCCGGTTCCGATGATCGTGAAGTGAGCCATGAGAAGACCTCCGTTGGGGCTGCTTCGGCGGCGCCGGAGCATTTAGTTGCATCTACAACTATCACGATAGCCGCAGTTACTTGTAGATGCAACTATTGCTACGATGGACTCATGGAGGGTCGACGACTGGAACAACGGGAGCGCGTCTCGATCGCGCGCTTGCACGCGCTGCTCGAACTCCTCCCGCGTTCGCTCGACCACGGGCTGGGGGGTGTCGGTCTCACCGCGTTCGAGTTCACCCTGCTGGAGGCACTGGATGAGGCGGAGGAGAACCGTCTGCGACTGAGCACCCTCGCCTCGCGGACCAACGCCACTCTGCCGCGGCTGTCGCGTGTCGTGACCGGCCTCGAGAAGAAGGGGCTGGTGACGCGCGCCGCTTGCGTCGCCGACGGGCGGGCCACCAATGCTGTGCTCACTGCCGACGGTGAACGTCGCTACGAACAGGCGCGGCCGGTCTACGAGAACGTCGTCCGCGACCTCATTCTGCGCGACCTCGACGGCGCCGATGTCGACCAGCTGTCGCGGCTGATGTTCTTGATTCTGGGCCGACTGGATCCCGACCGGGCGATGACGGTGACCGCCGACGGCACGCCGGTCTGCGCCGCCGATCCGGCCGAAGGCGCCGACGTCTGAGACGCCGGGTCTGGGCTGTGGCCGCGCCGCTAGTGCCCCGGTGTGGTCTTCTGATCCTGTCGGGGAATCAGCACCTGCTTGACGATCAGTAGAAGAGACGCGGTCACCGGGATCGCGACCAGCGCGCCCAACAGGCCGAGAAGCGTGCCCCCCACCAGCGCGCCGATCACCACGAGCGCCCCGGGGATGGACACGGCTCGGTTCATCACCCGCGGGGTCAGAACATATGCCTCGATCTGCATGTAAACAAGGTAGGCAGCGGCGAAGATCAGCGCGAGGAGCGGGTCCGAGAACAACGCGAGCACGGAGCCGACGACCCAGAAGATGACGGTTCCCACGAGCGGGATCAGGGTGATGCAGAAGGCGCCCACCGCCATCAGCAGAGGAAAGGGCAGCCCGAGGAAGAAGTACAGCAGGCCGGCGAACACCGAGTTGAAGAACGCCAGGATGACCATCCCCATCAGATAGCCGCCGATCGACTCTGTGATCTGTTCAGTGAGGTCGGTCACGCGCGGTCGTCCGTAGGCGGGGACCAGGCGGTAGAACGCCGCCTTGATCGTCGGCAGCGTCGCCAGGAAGTAGAGGCTCAGCACCAGGACGATGATCACCCCGGAGATGCCGCTGACGATCGTGATGCCCACCTGCAGCACGCCTCCGCCGATCGTCGCGATATTGCTCGGCGTCGTGAGGAACTGTTGCACCTGCGCGAGCAGATCACCGATCGAGGCTCCGAAACTCTGCTGAAGCCAGCTGTAGAAATCGCTCTGCTGGAAGTCGGAGATCAGCTCCGGCACGCTCGTGACGAACTGCGCGACCTGGCCGATCGCGGTGGGGATGATGAGCATCAGGATGCCCACCAGCACCAGGGCGAACGCGAAGTAGACGATGACGATGCTCCACGCGCGCGACACCTTGTGCCGTTCGAGCATCCGCACCACCGGATCGAGCCCGAGCGCGGCGAACAGCGCGAAGACGACGTAGATGATCACCGTGGACAGGTTGGAGATCGCGAGTCCGACGACGACGGCTGCCAGGCCGCCGAGCGTGACGAAGAAGCCGACACCGAACGGGGAGTGCAGTGCGCGCCACCGGAGCGGCGCTGAAGGACGCGAAGCGGATGCGGGAACACCCGGAATAGGCTCGGTCATGGTCACACTCTAGGGGGCGGCGGGGCGAGCGCTGCGGCCTGCGCGCGATAGTGTCGAGGCGCGAGGAGGACGCCATGACCGACCAAGACCCGATGCAGACACTGCTGAGTCTGCGCGCCAGCATCGATAACATCGATGCGGCTCTCGTGTACATGCTCGCCGAGCGGTTCCGCCGCACCAAGCAGGTCGGCATCCTGAAGGCCGAGCACAGCATGCCCGCGTCGGATACGACGCGGGAGGAGCAGCAGGTCGCGCGGCTGCGAGCCTTGGCCGAGCAGGCGGATCTCGACCCGGAATTCGCGGAGAAGTGGTTCAACTTCGTGGTGGCAGAGGTCATCCGCCACCACAGCGCGGCCGCCGACGGCCGCTGATCCCGTACGGACGCGCCCCCGGTCAGGACGGCCGGCCGGGAAGCTCGAGGGCGAACCGCGCCTCGAGCCGTTCGACCGCGTCGTCATCGGTCGCCGCCGGTTCCGACGCCGGGGTCCCGCCCTGCTCGGAGGAGTGCACCCGGTGCGGCTCGCCCTTCGCCCCTCAGGATCTCCACCTGCCGGGCGTGGCGATCGCGAGCCCCGCGCTCCCGGGTGCCGGACAGCCCGTGGGCGGCGGCCGCAAAGGTGCCCCGAGGGGGAAGACGAGCCACCAGTAGCCGCCCGCGAACTGCCAGAACGCCACGTGCTCATGCTCGTCATCGACCCGTTCTGGCGCTCGCCGTCGGTGGTGTGCGGACGCCGCGCGCGGCGGCGATGGCGAACTGTTTCGCGCTGCGCGGACGTTCACCGGGATGCGCGCTAGCGTGGACGCCCTTGTCGACAAGTGGCAGTCAGATATCGCCGTCCACGCCAGAGAAGGAGACGGCCATGATCGTGCCATTCGGCCTGAACGAGAGCGAACGGGACCTCCTCGACGGCGCCAAGCGCTTCGTCTCCGGAAGTGAGATCGCGGACTACCTGCTCGTGAATGCGCTCGTGGACGGTGAACCGGTCTTCTTCGGCGTCTTCTCCACGAAACGATCACCGTCGTCGCCATCTGGGACACCCTGGGACTGCGCGCCGCGCGCAGTCAACTGTTGTCGTTCCGACGGACGCCGCTGCGTATGGAGAATCGTGGCCGCCGATCCGGCCCGGAGGACTTCACGATCGTTCCCGCGGGTCTTGGAGGGCGACTGAGCCGGGGCGGGGTCGGTAACAGGCCGCAACATGTTTTCGCCGGGCTCTCACCATCGGGTAGATCTAACTTGTTGACAAGTCGCGTCGGCGACTCATCCCACCGCCCAAAACTGACCGATCGAAAGGCCAGACCATGTCCGTGCCCCACAACCTCCTCCGCAAGGCGGGTGCGCTGGCGCTCGTCGGAGCGCTCGCCGCGGCGCTCGCGGCCTGCTCGAGCGACGCGTCATCGACCAGCGCCGACAGCGCCGACAGCGCCGACTACGGCGACATCACGGTGCAGCTCGACTGGCTCAAGAACCACGAGTTCGCCGGCGTCTTCGACGCCGACGACGCCGGCTATTTCTCCGACGAGGGGTTCGGCACCGTGACCCTGACCGCCGGCGGCTCGGGCGGCGTGTCCGCCGCCACGGCGCTCACGAGCGGCCAGGCATGGATCGCGTTCGGCGGCGTCGCCGACGTCGCCGCGGCCAACGAGGAGGGCGCCGACCTGCGGATCGTGGCGACCACCTACCAGAAGAACCCATACACGCTGGTGTCTGCGACGAGCGACCCCATCGACTCGCCGCAGGACCTCATCGGCAAGACGATCGCCATCGCGGACGCGAGCAAGACGAGCTGGGAGGCGTTCCTCGCGGCCAACGACATCGACGAGGACCAGATCGACGTCGTTCCCTACGGCGACGCGGAGAGCGACCTCAAACTGGGTACCATCGACGGCTTCATGGGCTACGGGGACGGCGGCGCTCAGCTCCGCGCCGACGGTTTCGGGGCACAGGAGTTCCTGCTCGCCGACTACGGCCTGACCTACGGCGCCGAGGCTGTCATCGTGACCGCGGACACCCTCAAGAACGAGCCGGAGAAGATCGAGGCCTTCCTCACCGCGTACGCGCACGGCTGGTACGACGCCTTCCAGGACTCGGACTACGCGCTCGATCTCGTCGTCAACGACTACGGCAAGGACCAGAACTGGGACAAGACCCAGCTCGAGCTGTCGTGGACGCAGCAGAGCAAGCTCATCCTGACGGACGAGTCGAAGGCCAACGGCATCGGCACGGTGAGCGACCAGGCGCTCGCGAACAACATCTCGGCGCTCGCGCTCGTCGGGTACGACACGACCGCGGAGGACACGTTCGACACCTCGCTCATCGCGGACGTCTATGCGACGCACCCCGAGTGGATCCTCGGGGCGGACTTCTCCGAGTGACCGAGTCGTCCTCACGCGCGGTGGCGGCATCTGCTTCGGCGGATGCGGCCACCGCCGTCGTGCGCGCGGACGGTCTCGACGTGCGCGGCCTCGGTAAGACCTTCGGCCGTGGGTCGCATGCGGTGCGCGCGCTCGACGGCGTCGACCTGACGCTCGCTCGGGGCGGCTTCGTCTCGCTGCTCGGCCCCTCCGGGTGCGGAAAGTCGACCGTCCTACGCATCCTCGCCGGCCTCGAGGACGCCACCACCGGTGAAGCGCTCGTGCACGGTGAGCGGGTGTCCGGTCGCGGCGTGCGCGGTCACGTCGGCGTCGCCTTCCAGGACCCGGCTTTGCTGGCCTGGCGCTCCGTGCGCAGCAACATCGGGCTCCCGTTGGAGCTCGCGGGTCGACGCCGCGATTCGGCGCGGGTCGACGCGCTCATCCGCCTCGTGGGACTCACCGGTTTCGAGCGCGCCCGCCCGGCGCAGCTGTCGGGCGGGATGCGGCAGCGCGTCGCGATCGCGAGGGCGCTCGTCGTCGAGCCGGAACTGCTGCTGCTCGACGAGCCGTTCGGCGCGCTGGACGACATGACCCGGCAGCGGCTCAACTTCGAGCTCCAGCGCATCTGGCTGGAGCGCCCGGCGACGACGCTGATGGTCACTCACGGTATCCAGGAGGCGATCCTGCTCTCCGACGTCGTCGCGGTGATGTCCCCGCGTCCCGGCCGCATCCTCGAGGTCGTCCCGATCGACCTGCCGCGGCCCCGCACTGCCGACGTGCTGCGCTCGCCCGAGTACCACGCGCTCGCCGATCGGCTGCAGGAGCTCCTGTTCAGCAGCCGGAACGCCGACGGCGCACCATGAACCGCGCCCGCGCCCTCCGCTGGGCACTCGGAGCCCTCGGATTCGTGATCGTGTTCGCGCTGTGGTGGATCGTTGCCGACACCGCCTTCGCGAGCACGGGCGTCGTCCCGTCGCCGCCCGCGCTCGTCGCGCAGCTCATTAAGGACGGCCCGGAGTACTACCTGACCCAGATCGCGGTCACGCTCTCGAGCGCCGGGCAGGGATACCTGTGGGGTGTCTCGCTCGCGCTGGTCGGATCGGCCATCGTGCTCGCGCTGCCGTCCACCCGTCATGCGGTGAGCCAGCTCGCCCTCGTCGTGGAATGCGCGCCCGCCGTCGCCGTGGGGCCGGTCGTCCTCGCGCTGACCGGTGGCCGCACGCCCTCGATCTTCCTCGCCGGACTCGCCGTGTTCTTCACGACCCTCATCGGCACGGTCCTCGGCGGCTACGCGGCACGAACCGTGGAACGGGATGCGCTGCGGGTCTTCGGGGCGCACCGCTACCAGGTGTTCACGAAGGTCACCGCGATGGCCGCGCTCCCGGCGGCCGTCAACGCGCTCAAGATCGCCGTCCCCGGTGCGATCCTCGGCGCCATCATCGGCGAGTACCTCGGCGGCGTCGACTCCGGTATCGGGGTCGCCCTCGCGACGGCGCAGCGCTACATCCAGGTCGAGCGCACGTGGATCTTCGGGCTCAGCGCCGCCGCGGTGACCTGCCTCGGCTACGCCCTGCTCGGCCTCGTGCAGCGGGCCGCCTTCCCCTGGGCGCGCGTGCGGAGCATGCCGTGAGCGCGGGCGCACGTCTGTGGGGGGCGGTGGCCCGGCGGATCCTGGTGTTCCTCGGCGTGGTCGTGCTCGTCGTCGTGGTGTGGTGGCTGTTCCTCGCGCTGTCCGGGGTGAGCCCGTTCGTGGGCAAGTCGCCGGTCGCCGTCTGGGGCTATCTCTTCACCGACAAGGATGCCGCGGAGCAACGCGACCAGCTCGTCGCCGCCATGCTGACGACGCTCTCCGACGCCGCGCTCGGCTACGTCGCAGGTCTCGGTGGAGCTACCGTGGTGGCGATCCTCTTCGCGGTCTTCCCGGCATTGGCCGTGACGTTCATGCCGGTGGCGATGGTGCTGCGCACCTTCCCGCTGCTGGCGTTCACCCCGTTGATCGTCCTCGCCGTCGGCCGCGGGCCCGGTGGTATCGCGGTCGTCGGGTTCATCGTCGTATTCTTCGCTGCTCTCGTGACCGTCTCGTTCGGCATCGCGAGCGCGCCGGGGGATGCGCTCGACGTCATCACCGTGTTCGGCGGTCGGCGCTGTGCGCGGATGCTCAAGGTCGCTTTGCCTGCGGCGGTGCCCGCGTTCTTCACCGCCGCGCGCATCGCCGTGCCGCAGGCGGTCTCGGCGGCGCTCATCGCGGAGTGGCTGATCACGGGCAGCGGAGCGGGCAGCGAGATCATGGCGGCCGCCGGCACCTCGCAGTACGACGCGCTATGGACGTACGCCGCCGCGCTCATCCTCGTCACCACCATCCTCTACACCGCCGTGACCGTGATCGAAGAACTCGTCATCGACCGTTTCCGTGTCGCCGCGAACGAGTGATCACCGGAAGGAACCCATGAACCACGAGCAATGCCACGCCGGCACCCGGCACGCGGCCGCGAAGGAGGCCCGATGACGTCGCGCCCACCGCTGATCTTCAGCGCGTTCAACGAGTTCGTGCTCTCGCACCACGACCACGGCGGATGGCGCCGTGCCGACAGCCGGCAGGCCGATCTCAACTCGTCGACGTACTGGGTCGATCTGGCCAAGACGCTCGAGCGCGGGAAGTTCGACTTCCTGTTCTTCGCCGACGTGCTCGCCCCCTACGACTTGTACCGTGGAAATCGGGATGCCGCCATCTCGACCGGCATGCAGACGCCCGTCAACGATCCGGCGGTGCTGATCCCGATCCTGGCCCATGAGACCGAGCACCTGGGGTTCGTGCTGACGGAGAACATCCTCCAGGAGCCGCCGTACACCTTCGCGCGCAAGCTCTCCACGCTCGACCATCTCAGCGGCGGACGCATCGCGTGGAACATCGTCACCAGCTTCCTCCCCGGCGCGGGTCGCAACCTCGGTCACAGCGGACTGCCGAGCCACGAGGAACGCTACGGCCGCGCGGAGGACTACGTCACCGCGGTCTACAAGCTGTGGGAGGCGTCGTGGGAGGACGACGCCGTGATCGCCGATCGCGAGCGGGGCATCTACACCGATCCGACGAAGGTGCACACGATCGACCACGTCGGTCCGTACTACACGGTGCCCGGCCCGCACTTGACCACCCCGAGCCCGCAGCGCACGCCGTTCCTGTTCAACGCGGCAGCATCCGGCACCGGTATCGGCTTCGCCGGAAAGCACGCCGAGGTGCTCTTCACCACCGGTGGCCGGCAGGGAGCACCGGCCAGCGTCGCGCAGCTGCGCGCCGCCGCGGTCGAGCAGGGACGCGCGGCGAGCGACGTGAAGATCTTCGGCGGCCTCGGCATCGTCGTCGGCAGCACAGAGGCGGAGGCGCGCCGACTCGACGCAGAGCTCCGCGAGACGCAGTCGCTGGAGTCGATGCTGGTGAAGTTCAGCGGTTTCTGGCAGGAGGATCTCGACCGCTATCCGCTCACCGCGACCGTCGGCGAGCTGCGGGAATCGGGCGCTCCGGGTCCGATCACGCGACAGGTGCTCGCCGGGGCCGATCCGTCGATCACCTTCGAAGCGCTCGTGCGCGCGGCCGCGAACTCGCACGTCACGGGCACGCCCGAGCAGATCGCCGACGAGATCGACGCCTGGCAGGATGCCGGCGTCGATGGCATCAACGTGCAGTATCTCGTTTCGCCGGGCACCTTCGAGGACTTCGTCGACCACGTGCGTCCAGTTCTCGTCGAGCGCGGCACGATGCAGGCCGACTACCGACCCGGCACGGTGCGCGAGAAGGTCACCGGGGGCGGGCCGTATCTTCCGGAGCGGCATCCGGCCCGCCGGGTGCGTGCCGAACTGGCCGCCGCCCGCGCGGAGGTCCGGCGATGACCGCCGCCGTGACCGATGCGGAGCTGCTCGCCCGCTTCGCGCCGCTGTTCGCGCGCATCGCCCAGGGCGCGGCGGCGCGGGAACGGGAGCGTGTGCTGCCGGTCGACGAGGTGCGCGAGCTGGCGCTGGCCGGTATCGGGGCGGTACGCGTGCCGGCCGAGCTCGGCGGCGCGGGCGCGAGTCTGCGCCAGCTGTTTCTGCTGCTGCGCGAGCTGGCAGCCGCCGACTCGAACCTGCCGCAGGCCCTGCGCCAGCACTACTACCAGGTCGAGCTGCTGCTCCAGCGACTCGATGACGCCGACGCCCGGGTGTGGATCGCGCGGGTCGTCGCCGGCGACCTGTTCGGCAGCGCCACCACCGAGCCGCGCGGCTCGAGACTGGGGGAGGTCTCGACCGTGCTGCGACGCGATCCTGCCGGCGGCTACCGCCTGAACGGCCGCAAGATCTACGGCACCGGCAACGCGTATGCGCAGTGGCTCCCGGTCGGCGCGGTCGACGACGAGGGCGTTCCCGTCGCGCCGGTGGTCCCCGTCGACCGTGAGGGCGTCACCCTGCTCGACGACTGGGACGGCTTCGGTCAGCGTCTCACGGCGACGAGTACGACCATCTTCGACGACGTCGCGGTCGCCGACGACGAGGTGCGTCGCTTCCCGCTCGAGGGCCCTCGGCGCGGCGGATCCGGCCTGCACCAGGCGGTGCTCCTCGCCACGCTCGCGGGCATCGCGCAGGCCGCGGCGCGGGAGCTCGCAGACATCGTGCGGGCGACGTCGCGGGTGTATTTCACGGGCACGGGGCAGCTGCCGCGTGACGATGCGGTGGTGCAGGAACAGGTCGGCCGGGCGCAGGTGGTCGCCGACGCCGCGCGGTGGATCGTGGACGGCCTCGCTCGTGAGCTGGAGCACGCCTGGGAGCTCTGGTCGGATCCGGATGCTGACGCCGCCGTCATCGACGCCGCCTTCGTCGATGTGGAGCTCGCGGTCTCCTCGGCCCAGGTGACGATCTCGGAGAGCGTGCTCGATCAGACCGCACACCTGCTCGACGTGCTCGGCGCCTCCTCCCTGTCGACGACGCTCGGCCTCGATCGGCACTGGCGCAACGCACGCGCGGTCGCATCCCACAACCCGTATCCGTTCAAGGCGCGTCTGATCGGCGACCACCTGCTCACCGGTGCTGAGCCGCAGAGCTTCGCGGTCGGGAAAGACGTCGGCGACAAGGCCTGAGGCGGTCGTCCGCGGGCACTTCCGCACACTGCGGACCTCCGAGATGCCACGGGTCTCGGATCGGATGCGGCGCAAGTCTCCGATACCCGCCGCATCTCCTGATGTTGTCTTCGACCAGGGAATTCCATCCGCTCGGCGTGCCGACAGAACCTGCGGCCGAGCGCAGGTCGAATTGCGGGCATCGGGGTTCGCGTGTAACGGTAGAGGAGGCCTCCGGGCCCTGATAGCCAGTCCGCGCTCGCCGCCGTACCCCCGGGTATGCCGGCGGTGAACGTACGGTCGGTGACCTGAGGGCGAACCCGATGTTCGCCGAAGACGTCTGTTCGCGCCCCGTGCCGGAATGGATCCGATGGTCACGGACCCGGGCGAGACTGATGCGGCCGTACTGGCCCGACGAGGTACAACGTGAGTGCCGAATATGCGATCGAGGCCATCGGCCTGTACAAGGTCTTCGGGCGGAATCCGAAGGCCGCCGTCGAAAGATTGAAGAGCGGCGCCGGCAGATCCGAGGTCGCAAACCTCGGCACCGCCGCCGTCATCGATGCGAGCTTCGCTGTGAAGCCGGGCGAGATCTTCGTCGTCATGGGTCTGTCCGGGTCGGGCAAGTCCACGGTCATCCGCATGCTCAACGGGCTGCTGCCGCCGACCGCCGGCGATGTGCTCGTGCAGGGGCAGAACGTGACGCGGGCCTCGGCTGCCGAGTTGCGCCGCATCCGCCGCGCGTCCGTCTCGATGGTCTTCCAGCATTTCGCCCTGCTGCCGCACCGGTCGGTGCTCGACAACGCCGCGTACGGCCTGGAGATCCAGGGCGTCGGGCGCGAGGAGCGTCGGGAACGCGCTGCCGACATTCTGCGCAGGGTCGGTCTGGACGACCGGCTCGACGCCCTGCCGGAAGAGCTCTCCGGCGGGATGCGGCAGCGCGTCGGAATCGCCCGAGCGCTCGCTGCCGGCACCGACATCCTGCTGATGGACGAGGCGTTCTCGGCCCTGGACCCGCTGATCCGACGCGAGATGCAGGTGCAGCTCGTCGAGCTGCAGCAGGAACTCGGCCGCACGATCGTGTTCATCACCCACGACCTCAACGAGGCGATGTTCCTCGGCGATCGGATCGCGGTCATGCGCGATGGACGCATCGTGCAGAACGGCACGCCGGAAGAGATCCTCACCGACCCCGCCAATGACTACGTCGCGCAGTTCGTGCAGGACGTCGACCGGGCCAGGGTCCTCACCGCAGCCTCGGTGATGGAGCCGCCGCACGCCACCTCGCCGGTGTCCGCGGGCATGCGCGGAGCGTTGCGCGTCATGCGCGACCAGCAGGTCGGAACGTTTGCCGTGCTCGAGAACGGCCGGTACCTCGGAGCGGTCAGCGATCGCGCGGTGATCCGTGAGGTCAAAGCCGGGCGCACCGACATCCGTCGGATCGTCTCCGACACGCAGCCCGCGGTGCACCCCGAGGATCCCTTGACCGATGTCGTCGAGCGCTCGGTGGAGAGCCCGATGCCGGTGGCGGTGGTCGACGCGCGCGGTCGGCTGGTCGGGGTGATCCCGCGGGTCACGTTGCTCGCGGCGCTCGGCAACGTGCCTGCGGTAACGCGGGAAAACCCGATCATCGACGTGCCGGCGACGGTACCGGCATCGGTGATCACGGAGGCGCTCGAGGCCGTCGGTCCGGGCTCTGCCGCGAAGGAAGGAGGTGTGGCGTGAACGACGACCTGTTCCGCATCCCCGTCGGCAGCGTCGCTGCGACCGTCGTCGACGTGGTGATCGACGTCCTCGGCTGGTTCTTCGACGGTGTCTCGGCCGTGCTCGGCACGGTATACAACGTGCTGGATGCCGCCCTCTCGGAGCCGCCGTTCTGGGTGATCGTCATCGTGATCGCGTTGTACGCGTTCTGGTCGAAAGGCATCCGCCTGGCGATCGGCTCCGTCATCGGATTGCTCGTGATCGTCGGCGTCGCGCAGTGGGACAACGCGATGGACACGCTCGCGTTGGTGATTCTCTCGGCTGGCATCGCGGTGCTGATCAGCGTGCCGGTGGGTATTTGGGCCGCGCGCCACGACCGGGTGTCGGCGGTCGTGCGGCCCGTGCTCGACTTTCTGCAGACGATGCCGGCTTTCGTCTACCTCATCCCGGCGATGCTCATCTTCGGCATCGGCGCGGTACCCGGCCTGGTCGCCACGGTCGTGTTCGCCCTGGCCCCGGGCGTGCGGCTGACCGAGCTCGGCGTGCGCGGGGTGGATGCCGAGATCGTCGAAGCGGGGCAGGCGTTCGGGTCGTCGCCGGGGCGCATCCTGCGGCAGATCCAGCTGCCCTTGGCGCTGCCGAGCATCATGGCGGGCGTGAACCAGGTCATCATGCTGAGCCTGTCCATGGTGGTCGTCGCCGGCATGGTCGGTGCCGGCGGGCTGGGCGGCGACGTGGTGCAGAGCCTCAGCCGCATCGATGTGGGGCTCGGGGTGGAGGCCGGTCTCTCGGTCGTCATCCTCGCGATGATCCTCGACCGGGTCACTTCGGGGTTCGCTCAGCCGCGCCGCCGAAAGAGGACCGTCAGCGTTCCCCGCCCGGTCACCACCGCCGACGTCGCCGTCGCAGCCTGAACCGACAGGAATCCTCTGATGATCACTGCACGCCGCATCGCCGGAGCCATCGCTGTTCTCGGCAGCATCGCCCTACTCGCCACCGGAATCGTCGCCACCACGCCGCCGGTCGCCGGTTCGGAGAAGGGCGAGATCACCATCGCCGTCTTCAACGGCTGGGACGAGGGGATCGCCGCCTCGGAGCTGTGGAGCGCCATCCTCGAGAGCAAAGGCTACGATGTCGAACTCGTCTACGCCGATGTCGCCGCCGCCTACGTCGGAGTCTCCAGCGGCGACTACGACCTGATCCTGGACACCTGGCTGCCGACCACTCACGCGCAGTACATGGAGACCTACGGCGACAAGGTCGTGGACCTCGGCGCGTGGAACGACGAGGCGAAACTGACGATCGCGGTCAACGCGGACGCCCCGATCGACTCGCTGAGCGAGCTCGCGGCCAATGCCGACCTCTTCGGGAACCAGCTGATCGGGATCGAGGCCGGTTCCGGCCTGGTCACGATCACGGAGCAGGACGTGATCCCCGGATACGGTCTGGAGGGCATGGACTTCGTCGTCTCCTCGACGCCGGCGATGCTCAGCGAGCTGAAGGCGAAGACGGCCGCCGGCGAGAACGTCGCGGTCACGCTCTGGCGGCCGCACTGGGCCTACAACGCTTTCCCGATCAAGGATCTCGAAGACCCCGAAGGTCTGCTCGGCGACGCGGAGAGCATCCACACGATCGCCAGCACCTCGCTGGCGGGCGAGCACCCGGAGGTCGAGCAGTGGCTGTCCGAGTTCCGCATGGACAACGATCTGCTGTACTCGCTGGAGGACGCGATGTTCAACTCGGACGTCAGCGACGATTACAGCTCCGTCGTGGCGCAGTGGATCGCCGATAATCAGGAGTGGGTGGATTCGCTGATGTCGTAGGGCCGCGGCTGTCCCCGCAGCCGTCAGTGGCGGGGCGCGGATCCGCGTCGGTGCGCCGCCGCGGCACGTTCCAGACTTGCCGCCAGCGCGGCGATCGGGTCGAGCACGGGCACCCGGACCGCGGCGCGCACCGCCTCCAGCGTCCCCGCCCAGTACGTGCAGGTCGGGAAGAGCACCTGCGCGCCGGCCGCTTCTGCGAGCCGGGCCTGCTCGATGCCGGCCCCTTCGATCGCCGCGCTCATCGAGGCGACCAGCGCCGCGCCGATCTCCTCCGGGGTCGCGTCCGGGTCGTCCGCCTGCAGCCGTGGCCTGGCCGCGTGCACCGGCAGCGCCGTCACGACCGTCTCCGCGCGCCCGTAGTCGTCGAGCAACTGCGGGATCCAGTCCTCACCGCGCAGCTCCGACTCGCCCGGAGCCGGTTCGACGACCAGGTAGAGGACGCCGACGCGCTCGCCGGTCTCGGCCGCGGCGGCCGTCACGGCATCGAACGGCGCGCACACCGGCACCGACACCGCGGCCCGGCACTCGGCGAGGGCCGGATCCGAGCAGCAGGAGATACCGATCGCGTCAAAGCCGTCCCGCTCCCCCTGTCGCACCGCCTCGATCAGCGGCGGGACGAACACCTCCTCGGGCGAGACGTAGATGCTGTCGGGCACGCCGTCGAGATGGCGCACGACCACTTCGGTGTCCGCAGCGACGGCTGCCCGGGCGATCCGTTCCTCGATCGGCGCGTGCATGTCCGATCCGACCGGTGCGACGATCAACACGCGGGTCATGCCGCTGCCTCGTTCGTGCGCAGGAGCGAGTCCGCGGCGACGGCCAGCAGGTTCGCGGTGCGGAGGGCGAGCTCGATGCCGTCCTCGGAGCGGAACTGGTCCAGCCCGCGTCGTTCGTGCACCCCCCAGCCGTCGGGATGGGAGAGCCCGACCATCGCGGCGGGAATGAGGCGGGAGACGTTGCCGAAGTCGGTGGAGAAGAGCATGGGCGGGAGATCGACCTCCGGCCGCTCGCCGAGGGCGGTCAGCGCCTGCTCCGCCACAGCGGCCACACCCGGGTCGGCGCGCAGGCCTTCAACGGTGCCGAGCGATTCCCAGCGGGCGGGGCGGAGGATCGCATAGGCCGCGCTCTCCCGGTGCTCCAGCTCGTCGGCGTCCGCGCCGAGCACGCGCAGCACGTACGACTCGTGGCCGTCCGGCTCGTCGCGGACCGGCCCGCGACCGTACTCCGCCGCCGGCAGCGCATCGGCGCGCCGACCGGCTCCGGCCGGCACCGTGACCCGGATCATCCGCATCCAGCGGGACGCGCGCCAGACCCCGGTGTGCGACTCGGGGTGGGCGTACAGGGCGAAGTCCACGCCGTCCCACAGCCCGGAGGCGAGCCCGACGACCTTGCCGCCGCCGTGCGCTATCGCCGAGGGGGAGACCAGCTCGTCGGCCGGCGCGCCGATCACGACGACCTGCCCGGCGAGATCGTCGAGCTCTGCCAGCGCCAGCGCCGCGGCGACGACGGCCGCCGCGATCGGGCCGTGGCCGCACGAGTGTTCCGGTACGAGACCGCCCTTTGGGGCGGGCACGGCGACGGCATCGTAGACGGCGAGCAGCCCCACCGTGGGGCCGGGGCCCGCCCCGGCGAGCGTCGCGCAGAACGCCGTGGGCAGCTGCGCGAGGCCGGTCTCCACAGGCATGGCGTCCCGCAGGATATCCGTCAGACGCCGTGCGCTCTCGGTCTCCTCGTAGGCCAGTTCCGGGTGCGCGTGCAGGAACTCGGTGGTGTCTGCGACGAGCCCGCGGTGCCGCTGGACCTGGTCGCGGATGCGGCTGACGCGTGACGGATCGATGGCGTTCATGCGCGGCCCTCCCGGGTGCGGTCGTTCGTGCCCGGCCGCAGCCGGGCACCGGGGTGATCTGCGCTCAGCCGCGAGTGGCCGGCGCCGAGGTACGTCTCGCGGATGGTGCGTCCCGCCGTCGGCGGGTGGATAGCGTCCCGGCGCTCGAGCTCGGGCACCACCCAGCGGACGAAGCGGCGCATGTCGGCGGGGCTGACCAGGTCCATGAGGTTGAAGCCGTCGACCCCCGCCTCGTCGACCCAGGCCTCCAGCCGATCGGTGACGGTGCGCGGGCCGCCCGAGATGAACACGTGCGTACCGGGGAACGCGGTCGCGGCCTCGTACGCTTCTTGGCGGGAGAGCTCCTTCTCCCCCGCGGCCGCCAGCTCCCGCGCCGCGGACTGGTGACGATCGGTGCGGGCGTACGAGAACGCCGAATCGTCCGCGTCGGGTCGCAGGTCGTAGCCGGTGAACAGGGCCATCACGGCGGCGGCGGCGCGGCGGCTCCACAGCGCGCGGTATTCGGCGACGCGACGTGCGGCGTCCTCCTCGTCCGACCCGGTCACGATGACGACCGGCACGAGGAAGCGGAGCAGGGACGGGTCACGACCCGCCTCGGCGGCCAGACGCCGCACCTCAGCGATGTAGGCGGCGGCCTGCACCGGGGTCCCGGTCACCAGCACGACCTCGGCGTGCCGCGCGGCGAACGAGGTGCCCTGGGCGGAATGACCGGCCTGCACCAGCAGCGGCGTGCGCTGCGGCGAGGGGGAGACGGTGAACCGGCCGCTGGTGGTGAAGAACTCTCCGCTGTGCGCGACCTCGTGCACCCGGTCGGGATCGACGAGCCGGTCGGTGCCGGTGACCTCGTAGGCATCGTCCTGCCAGCTGCCCTCCCACAGCAGGTAGCACGCCTGCAGGAACTCCTCCGCGCGGGCATAGCGCTGGGCGTGCGGCAGCAGCGGCGTGCCGTACGCCCGCCCCATCGCCGGGACGAAGGAGGTGACGACGTTCCACCCGAACCGTCCGCCCGAGAGATGATCGAGCGAGCCGATCCGCCGCGCCAGGGAGTATGGGTTCTCGAAGCTCGTGCTCGCCGTCGCGATGAACGAGAGTCGGCTGGTGGCGGCGGCGATGGCCGGCACGTAGACGAAGGGATCGGTGGCGGGGAAGTAGGCTCCCTCCTCGATCTGCGCGCGGTCGAGTGCGTCGCTCACGTCGCCCGTCCCGAACGAGTCGGCGAACATCAGGCTCGTGAAGCCCGCGTCCTCGACGAGCCGCGCGTAGTCGAGCCACCACGACAGCTCGTTGAAGCGATGCCGCTCGTCGTCGGGATGGCGCCACAGCCCGTTGCCGTTCTGCGACGCGGTGAGCACGCTGAAGGCGTTGAGGATCATGATGACGGTCTTCCTGTCCCCGGAGCCTCGGGCGGATCCGGCAGTCGCGGCACGGCGGCCAGCAGCCGCCGGGTGTACGGATGGGAGGGATGCGAGAGGATCTGTCCGGTGCTCCCCTGTTCGACGATCTCCCCGGCCTGCAGCACCGCGACACGGTCGCTCAGATGCTCGACCACGCCGAGGTCGTGCGTGATCACCAGGATGGCGGTGCCGAGGTCGCTGCGCAGCCGGCCGAACAGCTCCAGGATCGCCGCCTGCACCGACACGTCCAGTGCCGAGGTGGGCTCGTCCGCGACGATCAGCGACGGCCGGGTGGCCAGCGCCCTGGCGATCGCGACCCGCTGGCGCTGGCCACCGGAAAGCTGCGCCGGACGCGCCGCGGCGACCTCCGCGGGCAGCGCGACCCGTTCGAGCAGCTCGCCGGCCGCGCGACGGGTGTCGGCGCGACGGGCGGTCTGCCCGGTGGCG
This sequence comes from Actinomycetales bacterium, assembly GCA_015654575.1. Taxonomy (GTDB): domain Bacteria; phylum Actinomycetota; class Actinomycetes; order Actinomycetales; family Microbacteriaceae; genus Microbacterium. The sequence continues at coordinate 9,111 of JAATGR010000019.1, read as the reverse complement.
CGCAACAGCTCGCCGAGCACCCCGCCGACCGAGCGGTAGGGGTTGAGCGAGAGGTACGGGTCCTGGAACACGACCTGGATGTCGCGTCGCTGCGTTCGTTGGCGCCGGGCCGGCAGCTCCTGACCGCGCCACCTCATCCGTCCAGCCTGCGGGGCGATCAGGCCGGCGATGACGCGTCCGATGGTCGTCTTGCCGGAGCCGGACTCCCCCACCAGGGCGAGGATCTCGCCGGCATCGAGGGCGAGGTCGATGCCGGACACGACGCGGGTGCCGTCGTAGCCGGCATCGACGCCGTCGAGGGTCAGCAGGGTCATCGTCCCCCCTCGATTCGTCCGGCGGAGACGGCGCGGGCAGCCGACAGCAGGCTTCGGGTGTACGGGTGCTTGGGCGCGGCCAGCACGGTCGTCGTGGGCCCGGCCTCGACGATCTCGCCGTGCCGCATCACGGCGATGCGCTCGCTGATCCGCGCGACCACGGGCAGGTCGTGGCTGACGAACAGCACACCGAGCCGTTCTTCGCGTCGCAACGCGTCGATGAGGTCGAGGATCTCGGCCTGCACGGTCACGTCCAGCGCGGTCGTCGGCTCGTCGCACAGCAGGTACCGCGGGTTGCCGGCGAGGGCGAAGGCGATCATGATGCGCTGCCGCTGCCCGCCGGACAGCTCGTGCGGGTAGCGCTGCGCGAGCGCCGCCGCATCCGGCAGCCGAACCCGCTCCAACAGCTCCAACGTATCCGTACGGGCCTCGGCCGCGCTCCGCCCGCGGACGTATCTGCGCACCGCCGCGATCTGCGCCCCGACCCGCATGAGCGGGTTGAGTGCGGCCGCAGGGTCCTGGAACACGATCCCGACCCCGGGCCCCGCGTGACGGCGCGCCCCCGCCGTGCGAGTGACGCCGTCGAGGTCGACCGCGCCGGCGGCGATGCGCAGCGGCGCCGGCAACAGGCCTGCGATGGCTCGCAGGGTGAGGCTCTTGCCCGAACCGGACTCGCCCACAAGCCCCAGGCTCTCCCCTCGCGCGAGGCTCAGCGAGACACCTCCGACGAGGCGCCTTGCGCCGTCCGCGATGTCCAGCCCGTCGACCTGCAGTCGCCCGCCCGCGTTCATCGCTGCCCCCGCATCCTGTCGGCGACGCCGTCGGCGAGCAGCGCGAGACCGACGCCGGTGACCAGCAGCGCACCGGCCGGCGCGAGCGATAGCCAGGGCCGGGTGGTGAGGAACGCCTGACCGTCGGAGATCATGTTTCCCCAGTCGGGCGTGGGCGGCTGGATCCCGAGGCCCAGGTAGCTGAGGGTCACGACGGCCAGCAGCACGAACACGATGTCGCCGACGACGAGCACGACCACCTGCGGGAGGGCGGCGGGCAGCACGTGACGCACCATGACCCGCGGCGCGGACAGGCCGCCTGCGCGTGCGGCCACCACCCAAATGTGCTGCGTGAGCCCGGAGACGAGGATGCCGACGACGCGGGCGTAGTTGACCCAGGCCACGAGTGCGAAGGTGAGGTAGATCGCGCTTTCCCCGGAACCGAGGAACGCCACCAGGGCGAGGACGATGACGTAGAAGGGGAACGCCAGGTTCACGTCGACGAGGTAGGTGACGATCCGGTTCGCCCACCCGCCGGAGTAGCCGGCGATGAGGCCGACGACGGTTCCCACGACGGCCGGGGCGATCACGGCCAGCACGCCGACGCGCAGGTCGGTGCGTGCGGCATACAGGACGCGCGTCCAGATGTCGCGGCCGAGTTGGTCGGTGCCGAGCCAGTGCTCCCACGACGGCGGCTGCAGGCCGCTGGTGAGGTCTTGAGCGGTCGGGTCGTAGGGAGTGAGCAGGGGGGCGAACACCGCGGCGAGTATGACCAGGCCGACCACGACCACGCCGGCGTAGAGCGTGCCGCGACGTCGGTGTCCACGCACCGGCGCCTTGACCTCCGTCTGGACGGTGACCTCGCTCATGAGATCTTCGCCAACCGGTAGCGGGGATCGATGGCGCGCACGGCGACTTCGGTCGCGAGGTTGACGATCACCACGGCGATCGCCGTGTAGACGACGAGCGTCTGCACCACGGTGACGTCGCGATCGCTGATGGAGTCGAACATGAGCGTGCCTAGTCCCGGTATGGCGAACACCTTCTCCACGATGAAGGTGCCGCCCACCAGGGCGGCGAAGTTCAGTCCCGCGAGCGTGAGGGCGGGGATCGCCGCGTTCGGCAGCAGGTAGCGGAAGATGACTCGACGCTCCGGGAGGCCGGCGGATCGGGCTGCGTCCAGGAAGTCGGAGGAGGAGACCTGCAGCAGCTGCACCCGGAGGCTGCGGGTGAGGACGGGGACGACGGCCAGCGCCGCCGTCGCGGCCGGGAGGACGAGCGAGCGCAGCCCGTCGTCGCTGCCGCCGACCGGGAACCAGCGCAGTTGCACGCCGAAGTATTGGATCAGCAGCATCCCCAGCAGGAATGCGGGGATGGCCAGAGCGCTGGCGGTGACCACCCGCACGGTGTGATCGGCGACGCGGTCATGGGAGAGGGCCGCGAGCAGGGCGAGCGGCACGCTCAACGCGACGGCGAACACGATGGCCAGCGCGACGATCGACAGCGTGATCCCGACGCGCGAGAAGATGAGCTTGTTCACGCTGACCCCGTTGACGATCGAGGTGCCTCCGCCGTGAACGAACAGGTCGGCGACGAGGTTGCCGAGCCGTTGCGCCAGCGGCAGGTCGAGGCCGAGTTCGGCACGGAGCTCGGCGACGTTCTCCGGGGTGGCGTGACTGCCCAGCAGCGCCGTCGCGACGTCGCCGGGTACGACCTGCAGCAGCAGGAACGTCGCCAGCACGACGCCGGCGGCGACTAGGACCGCGCGCAGCCCCAGCCGACCGAGTTCCCGTACCAGTTTCATGTTCTCCTCATCCGGTGGGCGCGCACCGGGAATCCCGGGCGCGCCCACCGCGGGCCGCCGGTCGCGGACCAGGCAATGTCCTACTTACTGATCGATCCAGGCACGCTCCAGGCGCACTGTGCCGTTGGGGATGAGCTCCAGGCCGTGGACCGCGGAGGTGGTCGCCGTTACGTCCGAGACGTAGGCGAGCGATAGCTGCGGCACGTCCTGCGCGACGATCTCCTGGATCTGACTGTAGATGTCGGCCCGGGCGTCGCCGTCCGCGGTCGTGCGGCCCTGGGCGATGAGGTCGTTGACCTCGTCGTTGTTCCAGTACGTGTGGAACGCCTGGGTCACGGCTGAGCCGTCCACCTGCCAGGTGGAGATGTTGTCCGGGTCGCCGGTGTCGGCGATGGTCGTGGTCAGCGCGAAGTCGTATTCGCCCGCGGGGAACTCGGTCCAGAACGTGGCATTGTCGACCGACTGGATCTCCACGTAGATGCCGAGCTCTGCGAGGTCGGCCTGGATCACCTGCGCCTGCTGGTCACGGGCCTGCGAGCCCCCGTCGACCAGCAGCGTGACGCTCGTGCCGTCCGGGTGGTCGGAGGAGGCGAGCTCGGCCTTGGCCGCGTCGAGGTCGTAGGTCAGCACGTCGGCATCCTGATCGGAGTATTGGATGGTCGGCGGGATGTAGGTGGTCGCCGGCGTCGCAGTGCCGAAGCTGGTCGCGGTCGCCAGCGCGGTGCGGTCGATCGCCTGCGCGACGGCGCGCCGCACGGCGGTGTCGGAGAAGGCGACGGAGGTGGTGTTGAAGTACAGCACATCGGAGTTCCAGCTGCTGACCGACTGCACGCTGGTGGAGTCGGTCGCCTCGAGGTCCTCGACGTTCGCGATCGGCACGTCGTCGATGATCTGCACCTGATTCGACTGCAGCTGCTGCACGAGCTGGTTGTCGTCATCGACGGAGACGAGGTGCACCGCGTTGAGATAGGGGAGCCCCTCGATGCGGTAGTTGTCGTTGCGCTCGAGGGTCAGCTCGCCCGAGTTCTTGTCCCAGTCGCCGAGCACGAACGGCCCGGTGCCGATGGGATCGGAGAAGAAGGTGGCCTCGTCCTCCCCGGCGAGGTCGGCGGGGAGGATGCTGCTGGAGAAGATCGACAGCTCCGAGAGCAGCGGCGTGTACGGCGTGGACAGATCGATCTCGACGGTCTGGGCATCGACCGCCACGACGTCCGTGATCGGCGCGGACAGCGGCAGGGCACCGCCCACCTCGAGGTGCCGGTCGATGGAGTAGACGACGTCGTCCGCGTCGAACGTCGAGCCGTCCGAGAAGACGACGCCCTCCTCCAGGTGGAAGGTCCAGGTGAGACCGTCGTCACTGACCTCGTACCCCGTGGCCAGCGACGGCTGGGGCGCGCCGTCGGAGTCGAGGGCGTAGAGCGTGTCGAAGATCTTGTCGAGGGTGTAGGCGTTGATGGTCGTCAGCACCGCGTCGTTCGGATCCAGCGAGGTGACCTTCTGACTCAGCCGGGCGAAGGTGACCTCGCCGCCGCTGACAGGTTCGCTGCTGGAGTCGGACGTGGCATCCGACGATGCGGCGCAGCCGGCGACGAGCAGTGACGCGGTCGCGAGAGCGCTGAGGACGAGCAGTCGCCCGCGCGTGGCGGAGGAGCGGGGTGGGGTGGACATGTGACCTCTTGCGGTGTCGGGGTGCGATGTGGGCGGCGGTGTCGCTGGACGCGTCATACTCCGTCGTCTGGCTCAGAATAATGCGTACGAATGTGTACATTAATCGTGTCGTAACAGTCGGTAAGAGCGTCGACAGGACGCGACACGAGCGGAACGGAGCGGCATGAGCGGCAGCGCGGACGGTGGGCTGGGGCCCGGTTGGGCGATGGCCTTGGATCCGCCGGCGTTCCCGCCCGTTCGGTACGATCGGCTCGGCTCCCGCCTGGCCGTCATGCTCGAGGCCCCGGAGCACGACGTGCTGATCGTGCCGGGCGAGGCGATCGTCGCGCTGGAGGCCGTCGCGCGCGAGGCGGGCGCTTCCGGCGTCCGGTTCCTGAACATCGCGACCAGCGTCTACGGGCGCCTGTTCGGCGAGTGGCTCGCGGCGGGGGGCGCGGCGGTGACCACACTGGAGCCGGCCGTCCCCGGCCTGCCGATCACGGTCGACGAGGTGAGCGCCGCGCTGGCACGCACCGGAGCGGAAGCCCTCGCCTTCGTGCACGGCGAGGCCGCGACCGGCATCGTGAACCCGCTTGCCGAGATCGTCGCGCTGGCGCGCTCGCGGGGCGCGGTGACGATCCTGGATGCCGTCGCCTCGGTGGGTGCCGAGCCGTTGCGGTTGGCGGGGCAGGGGCCCGACATCGTCGTCGTCGGTCCGCAGAAGGCGCTGGAAGGCCCCGCCGGCCTCTCGGCCGTGGCCGTGGACGAGGCGGGCTGGGCGCTCCTGACACGCGCCCCGTCTGCGCCGTCGTTCTCGTCCCTGTCGTTGCGCGACATCCGCCGCGACTGGCTCGACACGCCCCGCCGGGTCATCCCTGGCACCCCGTACGCACATGACCTGTGGGCGCTCGAAGCGGCGCTGGACGCGCTCGAGCACGAGACCCTCCCGCGTCGCATCGCGCGTCACCGCCTGGCGTCGGCCGCTGTGCGTGCGGGCATCGACGGCCTGGGGCTGGAATCGTGGGCGGTGTCCGACGCGACCGCCTCGGGTCTCACGACCGCGTTCCTGCTGCCGGACGAGGTCGACAGGGACCTGGTCGTCGGCCTGGCGAGGGAGCGCTTCGGCGTCACGCTGGCGGCGGGACCGGCGGGTGTCGACCCGCGGATGGTGCGGATCTCGCACATCGGCAGGCTCGCCGGCTTCGCGCCGGCGCTTTCGTCGGTCGCCGCGGCCGGCGCATCGATCCAGGCGGCGGGGGGACGTGCCGATGTCGGCGCCGCATCCGCGGCCGTCACCGCGGTGTACGCCGCACGGGAAGGGACACGCTGATGGCTTCGCGCCGACTGCACCTGAACGCTTTCGAGAACTTCTCGCCCGGCAACATCGCCTCCGGAATGTGGCGCCACCCGCAGGACCGCTCCTCCGAGTACAAGACGATCCGCTATTGGACGCGGCTGGCCCGCGACCTCGAGCAGGCCGGGTTCGACGCCGTGTTCATGGCGGACGTGCTCGGGATCCTGGACGTGTATCGGGGCGGGTCCGCCGAGGCGCTGCGCACCGCCAGCCAGGTGCCGATCGATGACCCGCTGACGGTCGTGTCGGCCATGGCGGCCGTGACCGAACGTCTGGGCTTCGCCGTGACGCTGTCGACGTCGTACACGCATCCGTTCCTGCTGGCGCGCAGCCTCACCAGCCTCGACCACCTCAGCGAGGGCCGTGTGGGCTGGAACATCGTGACCTCGTTCCTGGACAGTGCGGCCCGCAACCTCGGCAGTGGCGAGCAGCTGCCCCATGACCGCCGCTACGACCGCGCCGACGAATACCTCTCCGTCACGCACAAGCTGTGGGAGCTGTCCTGGGAGGACGACGCGGTGCGGGTGGACAAGGCGGCCGGCGTCTACACGGACCCGGCGAAGGTGCATCCGCTTGGCCACCACGGCGAGTTCTTCTCAGTGCCGGATCCATTCATCGCCGAGCCGTCTCCGCAACGATCGCCGCTGCTATTCCAGGCCGGCTCCTCGTCACGCGGGCAGCGGTTCGCCGCTGCGCATGCGGAGGGTGTGTTCGTGCACGGCACGCGGCCGGAGGCGCTCGTGCCGGTCGTGGCCGGTGTGCGGGCGGAGGCGGCCCGACTGGGCCGGGCCCGCGATTCCCTGAAGACGTTCGCGGTGGCGACGATCGTGACCGGTGAGACCGATGAGATCGCCCGCGCCAAGTACGAGGACCTGGTCGCCTACGCCGACTACGACGGTGCGATGGTGCAGTTCGCGGGTCCTGCGGGGTTCGATGTGGCGAATCTTGACCCCGACCTCCCGCTTGGCGACATCGACTCGAACGGGGCGCAGTTCACCGCTCGGTTCTTCGCGAGCGCCGATCCCGACCGGGTGTGGACGCTGCGCGAGGTCGCGAAGTACATGGCGGTCGGCGGCATGGGCCCGACGATCGTGGGATCGGGCCAGACGGTCGCGGACGAGCTGGAGCGGTGGGCCGAGGTGGCCGACCTCGACGGCTTCAACCTGGCGTACGCGGTGCGCCCGGGAACGTACGACGACATCATCCGGTACGTCGTGCCGGAGCTGCGCCGTCGCGGCGTGCTGCCCGACCCGGCCGAGGGGCGTCGGACGCTGCGCGAGTCGCTGTTCGGCGAGGGCGCGGCGCGGCTCTCCCCTGACCATCCGCACTGGCGCATCCGGCTCTGAGGCCGGCCCGGGTTTCGTCACCGCTCAGAGGAGAACAGCGACATGCCTTCCATTCCCGAGACCGCAGCTCTCGCGCATTACCGCACACTGCGCGAGCGGATCATCGCGGGCGAGATCGGCGCCGAGAGACGTCTCTATGAGAGCGGTCTGACGGATGAGCTCGGCACGTCGCGGACGCCGATCCGCGAGGCGTTGACGATGCTGGAGAAGGACGGCATCCTCACCCGGGAGCGCCGGGGGTTCCGGGTGCGGACGCGGACGCTGCAGGAGGTGCTGGACTACTTCGACGTCCGGGGGGCGCTGGAGGCGGCGGCTGCGGAGGCGGCGTCGCTGCGCGCCACCGAGCTCGAGCGCGCGCAGATGTCGGCGATGCTGCGGGATGCGGCCGGCACGACCGACGTGGCGGTGCGGGCAGTAATCCATCAGCGCTGGCACCACAAGTTGCACGCGTCGTCGCACAACGCGGCCCTGGTGGACTTCATCACCCGCGCGGAGACGATGATCAGCCTCCATCAGCGGCCGTGGACGACGTCGATCGCCGGTACCTCGGACTCGCAGTCAGAGCACGAGGAGGTGCTGGACGCCGTGCTGCGGCGCGATCCGGAGCTCGCACGGGAGCGGATGGCGCGGCACATGACGCGCGCTCGCGACTTCCAGCTCCGGACCCTCTCCGACGAGCAGTGACGTCGCGGGCGTGGCCGGGCGGCGTGGACCTAGCCGAACAGCAGCGCCAGCACCGTGGCCCCGCCGCCGACCAGAACCAGCGCGATGATGACGATCCAGGCGGTGATCTTCATCCGCGCCTGCCGACGCGCGCGGAAGGTGTCGTACTCGTCGTCGCTCATCGTCATCCCTCGGTCACGGTCGGCCCGAACACGGCCGGGAGGGTGCGGCGCGAGAGCTCGCGCAACTCTGACAGGGGCACGGTGAACAGGCCTTGCACTTCGAGGGCCGGTTCGTCGCCGTCTGCGGCGGTCCCCACGGCCCCTCCGCGTGTCGCTGGCGCGCCGCGCGGAGACTCCGGCCGCGTGGGCCCATCCGTGACGCCGATGCGCATCACGGGGTAGTCGCGGCCGGCGCACAGCCCGCGGAACTTGACGTCCTCCTCGCGCGGAACCGAGACGATCACCCGTCCCGTCGACTCGGAGAAGAGCGCGGATGCGGCATCCACCCCGTCGCGTTCGACGATCTCGTTCAGCCACACCCGGGCGCCGACACCGAAGCGCAGCACGCCTTCGGCGAGGGCCTGGCCGAGGCCTCCTTCGCTGAGGTCGTGGGCGCTGGAGATGATGCCCTGATCGCTGCCCGCGCGCAGGAGCCCCGCCAGCCGCTTCTCCGCGGCGAGGTCGACCGCCGGCGGCAGCCCGCCGAGGTGGCCGTGCACGACCTGTGCCCAGGCGGAGCCGCTGAGCTCGCTCGCGGTCACGCCGAGCAGGTACAGGTTCTCGCCCGGATCCTGCCAGCCCGAGGGGATGCGGCGGGCGACGTCGTCGATGATGCCCAGGACGCCGACGACGGGGGTGGGGTGGATGGGGGTGTCCCCGGTTTGGTTGTAGAAGCTGACGTTGCCGCCGGTGACGGGGATGCCGAGTTCGAGGCATCCGTCCGAGAGGCCCTCGACCGCCCGGGAGAACTGCCACATGACCTCGGGGTTCTCCGGGCTGCCGAAGTTGAGGCAGTCGGTGACCGCGGTCGGCGTGGCGCCGGTGACGGCGACGTTGCGATAGGCCTCGGCGAGCGCCAGCTTCGCGCCCTCGTAGGGGTCGAGCTGGCAGAAGCGGCCGTTGCAGTCGGTCGCGATCGCGAAGCCCAGACCGCTGTTCTCGTCGACGCGGACCATGCCGGCGTCGTCGGGAAAGCTCAGCGCGGTGTTGCC
>JAATGR010000200.1 GCA_015654575.1 Actinomycetales bacterium | reverse complement strand
TTCCCGATCGCGAAGATCGCGGCCAAGCTCGCGATCGGCTACCGGCTCGACGAGATCCCCAACGACATCACCAAGGTCACGCCCGCCAGCTTCGAGCCCACGCTGGACTACGTCGTGGTGAAGGTTCCCCGCTTCAACTTCGAGAAGTTCCCCGCGGCGGATCCGACGCTCACGACCACCATGAAGTCGGTCGGCGAGGCGATGGCGATCGGCCGCAACTACACGACGGCGCTGCAGAAGGCGCTGCGCTCGCTGGAGAAGCGCGGATCGAGCTTCCACTGGGGCGATGAGCCCCGGTCGGTCGAGGAGCTGCTGGAGATCGCGAGCACCCCCACCGACGGCCGCATCGTGGTGCTGCAGCAGGCGATGCGCAAGGGGGCCACGGCCTCGCAGGCCTTCGAGGCCACCAAGATCGACCCGTGGTTCCTCGACCAGATCGCGCTGATCAACGAGGTCGCCGATTTTGTGCACGACGCACCGGAGCTGGATGCGGCGACCTTCCGCATCGCGAAGGAGCACGGCTTCAGCGATGCCCAGCTCGCACAGCTGCGCGGCATCACGGAGGCGGAGGCCCGCGGCATCCGTCTGGGGCTCGGCATCCGCCCGGTGTACAAGACGGTCGACACCTGCGCGGGGGAGTTCCCGGCGCTGACGCCGTACCACTACTCCTCCTACGACGCGGAGACCGAGGTCGAACCCTCGGAGCGCACGAAGGTGGTCATCATCGGATCCGGCCCCAACCGCATCGGTCAGGGCGTCGAGTTCGACTACTCCTGCGTGCACGCGTCCTTCGCTCTTTCCGACGCCGGCTACGAGACGGTCATGGTCAACTACAACCCGGAGACGGTGTCGACCGACTACGACACCAGCGACCGGCTCTACTTCGAGCCGTTGACCCTCGAGGACGTGCTCGAGGTGCTGCACGCGGAGAGCGCGTCGGGCGAGATCCTCGGCGTCGTCTGCCAGCTCGGCGGGCAGACCCCGCTGGGGCTGGCGAAGGGCATCGAGGAGGCGGGCTACCGCATCCTCGGCACCGGCCCCGCGGCCATCGACCTGGCCGAGGAGCGCGAGCTGTTCTCGCGACTGCTCGACGACGCCGGTCTCGTCGCCCCCCGCAACGGCACCGCGATCGACGTCGACGGTGCGGTCGCGGTGGCCGAGGAGATCGGCTACCCGGTGCTGGTGCGTCCGAGCTTCGTGCTCGGCGGACGCGGCATGGAGATCGTCTACGACACCGACAGCCTGCGCGACTACTTCGTGCGCGTCGCCGACCAGGCCATCATCGGACCCAGGCTGCCGCTGCTGGTCGACCGGTTCCTCGACGACGCGATCGAGCTGGACGTCGACGCCCTGTTCGACGGCGACGAGCTGTACATCGGCGGCGTCATGGAGCACCTGGAGGAGGCGGGCATCCATTCCGGTGACTCCTCCTGCACGCTGCCGCCGATCTCGCTCGGTCGCACCGAGATCGACCGCGTGCGCGAGGCCACGCTGGCGATCGCCTCGGGCGTCGGGGTGCGGGGCCTGCTCAACGTGCAGTTCGCGGTCTCGGCCGGAGTGCTCTACGTCATCGAGGCGAACCCGCGGGCCAGCCGCACCGTCCCGTTCGTGTCCAAGGCGCTCGGCATCCCGCTCGCGAAGGCTGCGTCCCGCATCATGGCCGGCAGCACGATCGCTGAGCTGAAGGCCGAGGGCCTGCTGCCCGAACAGGACGGATCCCGCGTCCCGTTGGACGCACCCGTCGCGGTCAAGGAGGCGGTGCTGCCGTTCAAGCGGTTCCGCACCCGCGAGGGCGCCGTGGTCGACTCGGTGCTGGGCCCGGAGATGCGCTCGACCGGCGAGGTGATGGGCATCGACCACGATTTCCCCACCGCGTTCGCGAAGAGCCAGGCGGCCGCGTACGGCGGGCTGCCGACTGCGGGGACCGTGTTCATCTCCGTCGCCGACGCGGACAAGCGCGCCGTGATCCTCCCTGCCCACCGGCTGGCCGAGCTGGGCTTCCGTCTGGTCGCGACGGAGGGGACGGCCGAGATCCTGGCGCGCAACGGCATCCGGGTCGACGTCGTCAACAAGTACTCGGCGACGGCGGTCTCCGGCGAGAAGAACATCGTCGACCTCATCAACGAGGGCGTGATCGACATCGTGGTGAACACCCCGTCCGGGGGATCCGCCCGTGCCGACGGCTACGAGATACGCGCCGCGGCCGTCGCCGGCGACAAGGCGCTGTTCACGACGATGGCGGTGCTGGGCGCGGCCGTGAGCGCGTTCCCGATCCTGCGTTCCGGGTTCGACGTGAAGAGCCTGCAGGAGTACGCGATCGAGCGAGCGGAACGGCTGTGAGCGCACGGAGTTCGCGCGCGATGCGTGCCGACGTCGCAGAATCACGTCGGCGTCGCACGATTCTCGCCGGATCCTGCGAGGTTCGCGCGATCCTGCGACATGGGGGGATGCCGTGACCTTCGGTGCGCGGCTCCGTGACGCGCTCGCCGCCCATGGGCCGCTGTGCGTGGGCATCGATCCTCACGAGCACCTGCTGTCGGGCTGGGGGCTTCCGGTGTCGGCGTCGGGTGCGCGCGAGTTCGGCCTGCGGACGATCGACGCAGCGGCGGGCCGGGTGGGCGTCGTCAAACCGCAGGTCTCCTTCTTCGAACGCTTCGGCTCCGCCGGGTTCTCCGCGCTGGAGGACGTGCTCGCCGCAGCCCGCGCCGCGGGCCTGATCGTGATCGCCGACGCCAAGCGCGGCGACATCGGCACCACGATGGACGGATACGCGGCGGCGTGGCTGGGCGACGACTCGCCGCTCCGGGCGGATGCGGTGACGGTCAGCCCCTACCTCGGGCCGGATGCCCTCGGCGCCACGATCCGGTACGCGATCGAGCGGCGGCGAGGCGTCTTCGTGCTCGCAGCGACGAGCAACCCGGAGGCCGGCGTGCTGCAGCGCGCCGAGCCGGCGGGCTCCGGCGGCACCGTCGCCGGATACGTCGCGGCGGTGGTGCAGTCCGAGCGGCGGCTGATCGAACCCGACCCGTCGCCGGCGAGCATCGGCTTCGTCGTCGGGGCGACCGTCGATCGCGGCGCACTCGGCCTCGACGACCGGACGCTGCTCGGCGCGCCGATCCTCGCGCCCGGTTTCGGCGCGCAGGGCGCGGAGCCCGCCGATCTGAGACGGCTCTTCGGCCCCCTGTCGGAGGCGGTGATCGCGAGCGAGAGCCGCAGCATCCTCTCCGCCGGTCCGACGAATCTCGCGGCGCGCATCGACGAACGTCGCGCGCTGTATGCGACGGCGGTGACGCATGGCTGAATCACGCACCCCGCCGGAGGTCGACCGGGCAGCCGCATCCCGCAAGGCCGTCGCGGCGCGCCGCGCGCGGGCGAGCCTCAAACGGGATATCGCGACGCGGGTCGTGACGGCGCAGGAGGTCCTGCGCCGTGCCCTCGCAGACCCGACCTCGCCCGCAGGAACGCTCCGGGTCCCCGACTTCCTCACCGCGATCCCCGCGATCGGCGAGAGCAAGCGCGATCGCATCCTGGCCCAGCTGGGCATCTCGCCGGTCAAACGCCTCGGCGGACTCGGGGTGCGCCAGCGGGTCTCGCTCTCACGCTGGCTGGACGAGCGGCTGCCGGAGCCGGTTCCGCGGCCGCAGCGCAGCCGGCTGGTCGTGCTCGCCGGGCCCACGGCGGTCGGCAAGGGCACGGTCGCGGCGTACGTCAAGGACCACCACCCGGAGATCCTCCTGTCGGTGTCGGCGACGACCCGCTCACCCCGCCCCGGGGAGGTCCACGGCGAACACTACTTCTTCGTCGACGATGCCGAATTCGATCGGATGATCGCGGCGGGGGAGCTGCTGGAGCACGCGACCGTGCACAACGCGTATCGCTACGGCACCCCCCGCGCGCCGATCGAGAAGGCTCTCGCGGAGGGCCGTACGGTACTGCTGGAGATCGACCTGCAGGGCGCGCGCCAGGTGCGGCACGCGGCCCCCGACGCGACCCTCGTCTTTCTCCTGCCTCCCAGCTGGGACGAGCTCGTCCAGCGGCTGGTCGGCCGGGGCACGGAGGACGTCGAGGAGCGCGCACGACGGCTGCGCACCGCCCGCAGGGAGCTCGCCGCACAGCCCGAGTTCGACTTCTTCGTCGTCAACGCGGATGTGGCGACCGCCGCAGCCGAGGTCGCCGAGCTCGCCCGCTGACGGCCTGCGGTCCGTGGCGCGCCCGGTGTGCGATGAGCCCGGGCAGCGAGCGGCGAGGGTAGACTGGTACGACGTGCGCTCGGCGCGCGGCATCCGTCTTCCGATCCAGGAGGTTCCCCATGGCCGGACACCACACTCAGGGCATCATCGACCCGCCGATCGACAGCTTGCTCGAGAAGGTCGACTCGAAGTACCAGCTCGTCATCTACGCATCCAAGCGGGCGCGTCAGATCAACGACTACTACTCGGATCTGCACGAGGGCAACCTGTTCGACAACGTCGGACCCCTGGTCGACTCGACCATCGAGGACAAGCCGCTGACCATCGCGCTGCACGAGATCAACGAGGACAAGCTCCGGCTGCGTCAGGTCGACTGATTCTTTCCGATTTATGACGCGGCCCCGACACTCTGTGTCCGGGGCCGCGGGCATGATGGTGGTCGTCCCGCCGATCCTGGAGGCCTGATGAGCGAGCTGCGCCTGTTCACATCCGAGTCCGTCACCGAGGGGCATCCCGACAAGATCTGTGACCAGATCTCAGACTCGATCCTCGACGCTCTGCTGGCTGTCGACCCCGGCAGCCGCGTCGCGGTGGAGACCCTGGTGACCACCGGGCTCGTCCACGTCGCGGGCGAGGTACGCACCGATGGCTACGTCGACATCCCCGGCATCGTCCGTGGCGTCGTGAACGGCATCGGCTACACCTCCAGCGACACCGGGTTCGACGGCGACTCGTGTGGCGTGAGCGTCTCCATCGGCGAGCAGTCCGGCGATATCGCTGCCGGCGTCGACGATGCGATCGAGCATCGCGAGGGCGGATCCCTCGACCCGGTCGACGCCCTCGGTGCGGGCGATCAGGGCATCATGTTCGGCTACGCGACGAACGAGACGCCGCAGCTGATGCCGACCGCCATCTGGACGGCGCACCGCATCGCGGAGCGTCTCACCGCGGTGCGCCGCTCCGGTGCACTGCCGTTCCTCCGACCCGACGGTAAGACCCAGGTCACGCTCGGCTACGAGGGCAGCACGCCGCGGACGGTGGAGACGGTGGTGCTCTCCGCGCAGCACCACCCGGACATCTCGCTGGCGGCTCTCCGCGCCGCAATCCAAGTCGAGGTTATCGACCCGGTGCTGGCGACCACGGGGCTCGACCTCTCCGACGTGACGTACGTCGTCAACCCCGCCGGGCCCTTCGTCACCGGCGGGCCGAAGGGCGATGCCGGGCTCACCGGCCGCAAGATCATCATCGACACCTACGGCGGCGCCGCGCGTCACGGTGGCGGTGCGTTCAGCGGGAAGGATCCGTCGAAGGTCGACCGCTCCGCCGCGTACGCGATGCGGTGGGTTGCGAAGAACGCCGTCGCCGCGGGCCTCGCCGATCGGCTGGAGGTGCAGGTCGCCTACGCGATCGGGAAGGCGCAGCCGGTCGGCCTCTACGTCGAGACGTTCGGCACCGGGCACGTCAGCGACGAGCTGATCACCCGCGCCGTCCTCGACGTGTTCGATCTGCGACCGGCGGCGATCATCTCCGCACTCGACCTGCTGCGGCCGATCTACGCGCAGACCGCCGCCTACGGCCACTTCGGCCGCGAACTGCCCGACTTCACGTGGGAGCGACTCGACCGCGTCGACGAGCTGCGCGCGGCCTCCGGTCTCTGACCATGCCCGCACGACGCGTCGCGCGCGTGCTGATCGACTCGCCGTTGCCCCAGCTAGACCGGCTGTTCGACTATGAGATCCCGGAGGAGTGGGAGGAGACCGCGCTCCCCGGCGTGCGGGTGAAGGTGCCGCTTCGCAGCGCGGGCAGGGTCGTGGAGGGCTATCTCGTCGAGATCGGCGAGGCCGAAGCCACGACACGACCCTTGTCGGACCTTGAGGCCGTCGTCTCACCGGTCGCTGTGCTGCCGCCTGCGCTGTATCGGCTCGCGCGGCGGGTCGCGGATCGAGCGGCCGGCGGTGCGGGGGAGGTGCTACGGCTCGCGATCCCGCGGCGGATGGTGCGGGCCGAGAAGGCCTGGGCGGCCGCACCTGCGCCGGCCCTGCCGGAGATCGCGCCGGCGCAGGTCGCGTGGGCGCAGCAGGTGCTGGCCGCCTACCCGGGGCTGGATGCGGCGATCGGTGCGGGGGAGCGGATAGCTGTGGATGCGCCGCCCCGACTGGTCGCCCTGTCCGATGGTGCACCGGTGGGCGCGTGGGCGGTGCTGCTGTCGGCTGCCGCGACGGTGATGCTGGCCGCAGGGCGCAGCAGCGTGCTGGTCGTGCCCGACCACCGAGATCAGGAACAGCTGGCCGCCGCGCTGGAGGCCTGCCTGCCGGCGTCGTCGATCATCCGGGACGATGCCCGTCAGCCGGCGCCCGCCCGCTACGCCGCGTATCTGCGCGTGCTCGCGGAGGTGCCGTGCGTCGTGATCGGCAACCGTTCCGCGGTCTACGCCCCCGCGGCGCGCACCGGGCTGGTCGCCGTCTGGGACGACGGTGATCCGTTACTGTCGGAGCCGCTGCGCCCGGGGGTGCACGCCCGCGATGCCGCCCTGGTGCGCCAGGAGCTGGATGGCGGGGCGCTGCTGCTGTGCGGGCACACCCGCACGAGCGATGTGGAACGTCTTACCGGGATCGGCTGGGTGCGCGAGATCCCGCCGGCGAAGAAGGTCACCCCGCGCGTGGTCCTGAGCCCCCCGGCGGACGGCCCGGCGCAGGCGCGGATCCCCTCGGCGGCGTTCGCGGCCGCGCGCGAGGCGTTGACCGCCGGGCCGGTGCTGGTTCAGGTCGCGCGCCCCGGGTACGCGCCGGTGGTGGTGTGCGCCGAGTGCCGCCGCCCGGCACGATGCCTGCACTGCACCGGACCGTTGCGCTCACGCGGGCCGCGCGCCCGGCCGGAGTGCGCGTGGTGCGGTCGCGGGCAGGACGGATGGCGCTGCCTGCACTGCGAGGGCACGACGCTGCGGCCGGCATCCGCGGGGAGCGAGCGCACGGCCGACGAGCTCGGACGCGCCTTCCCGAACACTCGTGTGGTGGTCGCCGACGGCGAGCATCCGGTCGGCCGGGTCGACGCCCGACCCGCGCTCGTGGTCGCCACCCGCGGCGCGGAGCCGGTGGCCGACGGCGGCTACCGGGCGGTGCTGCTGCTGGACGGGGCGCGGATGCTGCTCGCCGACGATCTGCGCATCGGCGAGCACTGCCTGCGCTGGTGGTCGAACGCGGCTGCCCTGGCGGCGCCCGGCGCACCAGTGCATCTTGTCGGGGTGACCGGGCCGGTGGCGCGAGCCCTCGCGACGTGGACGCAGCCCTCCTATGCGCGCACCGAACTTGTGGAGCGGGCGCCGCTGCGGATGCCGCCGACGGTGCGCGTGGCCGCGCTCGAAGGCCCGCCGACCGCGGTGGCGGCTGCGCTGGAGGGGCTGCGCAACGATGTCCGAGATTTGCCGGGTGACGCGGTGCTGGGACCGGTGCCGGTGACCGCGGAGACCCGCACCGACCGGGCGCTCGTCCGCTTCGACTACGGCGCCGGCCCCGCGGTGACGGCCTCGTTGCGTGCGTCCGTGATCGCGGCGGCGGTGCGTGGACGCGGTCCACGTCGTTCACAGGGCGCGCGCAATACACTCAGGGTGCGGGTCGACGTGCCCGATCTGGAACTCTGAACGATCCTGGGGAGGATCATGCGCCTGGTCTTCGCCGGTACGCCCGCGGTCGCCGTCCCGTCGCTGCGGGCCCTGTCCGACTCGGCGCACGAGGTGACGACCGTCATCACCCGTGCGGATGCGCCGCTGGGGCGCAAACGCGTGCTCACGCCGTCGCCCGTGGCGGAGGCCGCGGCCGGGCTCGGCATCCCTCTGGTCAAGGCCGACAGCCTCGATGCTGCGGTTACCGCCGAGATCACGCGCGCCGCACCCGACCTGGGCGTCGTCGTCGCGTACGGCGGCCTGGTGCGCGAGCCGTTGCTGTCGACCCCGGTTCACGGCTGGATCAACCTCCACTTCTCGTTGCTGCCGCGGTGGCGGGGCGCTGCCCCGGTGCAGCGCGCGTTGATCGCCGGCGATCCGGTGACGGGCGCGGCGGTGTTCCAGCTCGTGCCGGAGCTCGACGAGGGCGAGGTCTACGACGAACTGCGGTACCCGGTGCCGTCCGCCGCGACCGCGGGCGAGGTCTTGGCGGAGCTGGCCGAGCAGGGCGCCGGGCTTCTCGCGAGCGTGGTCGACGCGATCGCGGCCGGCACGGCGGTGTCCGCCCCGCAACGGGGCGAGCCGACCTACGCGGAGAAGCTCACGGCGGAGGACGGCCGGATCGACTGGCAACAGGATGCCGACGCGGTGCTGTCCCTCATCCGCGGCACCACCCCGGAGCCGGGTGCGTTCACGACCGTGGCCGGGGCCAGGCTGAAGGTCCTTCTCGCCGGTCGGGCGGGCGCTGCGCCGGAGCTGCCGCCGGCTCGTATCGCGGAGCACGGCGGCGAGGTGCTGGTCGGCACCGCCGGCGTGCCGATCGCGCTGGTGCGGGTGCAGCCGGCGGGGAAGGCGGCGATGCCGGCCGGAGACTGGTGGCGTGGGCAGCGGCTGACCGATCCGGTGGCGGGGTCATGAACGACGCGCGTCGCGTCGCCTACGACGTGCTGCGTGCCGTGCACGAGTCGGATGCGTATGCGAATCTGCTACTGCCGACGGCGATCGAACGGGCGGGGCTGAGCGAGAAGGATGCGGCGCTCGCGACGGAGCTCGCCTACGGCACGCTGCGACGGCAGGGCACCTACGATGCGGTCATCGCGGCAGCCGCGGAGCGCGAGGTCGCGGCGATCGATCCGCAGGTGCTCGACGCGCTGCGGCTCGGCGCGCATCAGATCCTCTCCACCCGTATCGCGTCGCACGCTGCGGTTTACGAGACCGTGGGTCTGGTGCGGCGCGCGGCGGTGCCAGGAGCCACCGGATTCGCGAACGCCGTGCTGCGGCGCATCGCGCGGGACACGCCCGGGGAGTGGCTGGAGCGGACGGCGCGCGCAGCACGGTCAGACGACGAGCGGCTGTCGCTGTCGAGTTCGCACCCGGTGTGGATCATCCGCGCGTTCCGGCGGGCGCTTGGGGCGGAGGGACGCACGGAGGAGCTCGACGACCTGCTCCATGCGGACAACGCGTCGCCGCGGGTCACGCTCGCGGTTCTCCCGGGGCTCGCCGAGCGGCCGGAGTCGCTGGCGCCGACCCCGTACTCGCCGGTCGGCGCGCGGTCCGGCGGTGGCGATCCGCGGCAGACGGTGGCATCGGGGCTGGTGCGCGTGCAGGACGAGGGCTCGCAGCTCGCGGCGCTCGCCCTCACCCGGGCGCAGCCGGTCCGAGCCGGTGAACGCTGGCTGGATCTGTGCGCCGGCCCGGGTGGGAAGACGGCCCTGTTGGCGGCGGAGGCGCTCGCCCACGGCGCCTCGCTCGAGGCGAACGAGCCGGTGCCGGCCCGGGCGGGGCTGGTGCGTCAGGCGCTCGCGCCGGTGCCGCTGGCGGTGGAGGTGAGCGAGCAGGATGGCCGGGAGCGTATGGCGGACGGCGGGTACGACCGCATCCTCGTCGACGCCCCGTGCACGGGCCTCGGCGCGTTGCGTCGCCGGCCGGAGGCGCGGTGGCGCAAGCGCCCCGATGACGTGCCCGAGCTCAGTGCCCTGCAGACCGACCTGCTCATGGCCGCGGCGGATGCGCTCACGCCCGGGGGCATCGTCGCGTACGTGACCTGTTCGCCCCATCTGGCGGAGACGACCGCGGTCGTGGCCGACGTGATCCGCGCCCGTGCCGGGCTGTTGGAGGAGATCGACACCCGCACCGTGCTGCAGGGCCTGTCCCGAACTCCGCTGGATCTTCCCGTGCCCGCGGACGGGTCCGGTCATGCGCAGCTGTGGCCGCATCGGCACGGAACCGACGGCATGTTTATCGCCCTGCTGCGGCGTGTGTGACGGCGCCGCTGCCGATTTGTCGGGTGCCGTGGTGCATGGCATAATCGAACAGTTGTCTGACGGCCCCATCGTATAGCGGCCTAGTACGTCGCCCTCTCACGGCGGTAACGCGGGTTCGAATCCCGCTGGGGTCACCAACAAGAAAACCCCCGCTCAGGCGGGGGTTTTCGCATTTCCGCTGTGTGGCGCTACGAGGCGCTACGCGGCTTTTGGCAACAGATTGGCAACATCCGATTGCATCGCTGCCTGGTCGAGCGCCGTGGCAACACCGTCCAGGTCGTCATCGAACAGGTCGGCATACACGTCGAGCGTCACCGCGGCCGAGGCGTGCCCGAGCATCCGCTGGACCGCCTTGACGTTCGCCCCGGCGCTGACAGCGAGCGACGCTGCCGTGTGTCGCAGCTCGTG
>JAATGR010000028.1 GCA_015654575.1 Actinomycetales bacterium | reverse complement strand
CTTGAGCATGTTCAGCGTGGTGACGCCCAGGATCTGGGTCTCGCCGCGCTGGAAGATCGCGGAGCCGTGCACGCGCGGGATGACCTGCACCTCGGCGTCCAGCGGACGGATGTCGGCGAGCCCACGACCGTCGATGCGCACACCGTCGGTGAGGATGCGGCCGCGCACGATGAGCTTGGTCACCGACTTGTACGCGGCGCTGACCTCGGCCGATGCGGACGCGGGCAGCTGGCCCGCCTCGACAGCGGCGGCGACCTCGGCCTTGACGCGGTCCTTGAGGGCGTCGTCGGCGTTCTGGCGCTCGATCTTGTCGGCGATCTGGTAGACGCCCTTCAGCTCGTCGTAGCTGCGCGCGGCGACGAAGTCGTAGGTCTCTTGCGCGTACGGCGGGAAGACCGGGTAGGGCTGGATCTCCTTCGCGGCGGTGTTCGCCACGACGTTCTGCGCCGCGACGAGCTCCTTGATGAAGGGCTTGGATGCCTCGAGGCCCTGGGCGACGATCTCCTCGGAGGGCTTGACCGCGCCGGCCTTGATGAGGTTCCAGCTGGCTTCGGTCGCCTCGGCCTCGACCATCATGATCGCGACGTCGCCGTCGGGCAGCACCCGACCGGCGACGGTGAGGTCGAAGACGGCCTCCTCGAGCTGGGCGACGTTCGGGAACGCGATCCACTGGTCGGCGTGCTGTCCGTTTCCGGGGATGAGCGCGAGGCGGACCCCGGCGATCGGGCCGGAGAACGGCAGACCCGAGATCTGCGTCGACAGCGACGCGGCGTTGATCGCGAGCGCGTCGTAGAACTCGCCGGGGGCGATGCTCAGCACGGTGATGACGATCTGCACCTCGTTGCGGAGGCCGTCGACGAACGACGGACGCAGCGGGCGGTCGATCAGACGGCAAACGAGGATCGCCTCGGTGGAGGGGCGTCCCTCACGACGGAAGAACGACCCGGGGATCTTGCCCGCCGCGTACTGACGTTCCTCGACGTCGACGGTCAGCGGGAAGAAGTCGAAGCCCTCGCGCGGGTGCTTTCCCGCGGAGGTGGCGGACAGGAGCATCGTCTCCTCGTCCAGGTACGCGGCGACGGCGCCCTGCGCCTGCTGCGCGAGACGACCCGTCTCGAAACGGATCGTGCGGGTGCCGAACCGGCCGTTGTCCAAAACGGCCTCAGCGGCAGTGATTTCCGGACCTTCCAAGAGGTCCCTCCTTCTTTGTTTAGGCTCGGCGCCCCGTGTGGGCGACGAGCGGCATGCGAAGGAGCAGGAACAGGCAGATATGGGCGCGCGACAATGATCTGAAGATCGGATCTGAAGATCGCCTGCGCTGGCCACCAGTAGAAGACCACCCGGTCGGATGCCGCGGCATCCGTAAACGAGGAACCCACCACAGGGGACCAGCTTTCTGCCGGCCTGCTCCGTTGGCTCGTATGAAATTGAGCGACCGCCCGGAAGACGGCCTTCATCACTCTACCAGCGACCCCCGCCCCGCCTGGGGAACCGCCCTGGAGAGGTCACCCTGTTGGCTCCTGGACGATTCGGCGGTTAGCGTTTCCGCATGCCCGTTCGTCCGATTCGCCGCGTCGCGGCCACTGCGGCACTGAGCGTTGCCGTGTTGATCGGCAGCCTGGTGGCGCCCGCGACGCCCGCGAGCGCGGCCGACTACCCGTCCTGGTCGGACGTGCAGGCCGCGCAGCAGAACGAGGCCGCCACGCAGGCCATGATCGAGACCCTCGACAGCGCTCTCGACGACGCGCAGACCCAGGCGACGGCCCTTTCCGACGCCGCTCTGACCGCCGCAACCACCGCAGAACAGGCCCGGACGGATGCCGATGCCGCGGCCGTCCGCGCAGACGATCTCAGCGCGCAGAGCGCGGCCGCAGATGCGACGCTGGCCGACACGCGCGCCCAACTGGGCGTGCTCGCGTCGGGGCTGTACCGGACGCAGTCCGACGGGGCTCTCCTTGCTCGACTGCTGACCTCCGCAGAGCCGGAGACGCTGCTCAGCCAGTTGGGATTGCTGGACAAGCTCACCGGCACCTGGGCGGACCTGTTTGCCTCCGCACAACGCGACGCGGGGACGGCGGAATCACTGCGCGCGCAGGCCGCCGTCGCACAGGAGGCGGAGGAGACGGCCGCACAGACCGCGGAGCAGGCCGCATCCGACGCGCAGGCCGCGGCCGACGCGGAAGCCGCACAGGTCGCCTCGCTGCAGTCGCAGACGACGACCATGTACGCGCAGTTGGCGACACTGAAGAACACGACCGCCGAGACCGAGCAGCAGTATCGGCTGGGCCAGCAGGTCGCAGCCCAAGCGGCCGCACAGGCAGCGGCCGCCGCCGCAGCGGCCGCATCCGCAGCAGCCTCGTCGAGCTCCTCCAGTTCGTCGGGATCCTCCGGGTCATCGAGCACCTCGAGCACCATCTCGACGTACGGGGTCGTCGTCGATCCCGCCCGAGCGAAGGCCTATGCGCGCACAACCATGTCGTCGCGGTACGGCTGGGGCGACGACCAGTACCAGTGTCTGGTGCTGTTGTGGACGAGGGAGTCGAGCTGGCGGGCCGACGCGCTGAACTCCTCCAGCGGCGCATATGGCATCCCGCAGTCGCTGCCGGCCGACAAGATGGCGTCGGCGGGCGCCGACTGGCGCACCAACGGAAACACCCAGGTCGACTGGGGGCTGTCCTACATCGCGTCGCGTTACAGCACACCCTGCGCGGCATGGGCGCACTCCCAGTCGACCGGGTGGTACTGACACCAGGGTCGGTCGTCGCACGACTCAGCACACTCGCGGCGTTCGATCACGTCGTGGATCTCATCACCTGGTAGCCCCCGGTTCTCGGTGTCGTTTCGGTCGTGGTCTCGCCGCCGGAGTTCGTCAGCACGAAGATCGATGATCTGCCTGAGGGTGCGGCCAAGTGCGCTGAGAGCTACGGTATCGCTCGGGATGCTGCGTCGTATTGGGCCAGCAAGATCGATGACGCGCAGTCTCGTGCTGATACGGGGTTGAGTCAGGCGCGGGTGGTGCAGGCGGATCTGGATGCGGCGTCGCAGACGTTTGAAGCGCCACCGTCAACGCCGAAGCCTTGGTCGCGTGCGCGTAGGCGGCGGCTGCGGCCTTGCCCCGCCAATCCTCCGCGACGCTGCGGGCCGGGGTCCGCCAGATCGTCCGCAACGACGGGGACCGGATCCCGAGATCGGCGAGCTGCGACGCGCACCCTTCCACGGCGTCGTCCAGGCCCTCGGCTGTTGGCGCAGCGCGGGAGCTCTCTACACCAACCAGGCTACCGGCCCCCGTGGTGACCTAAATAAATACCCCTCAACCGGAAAATCCGTGCCTGCAGCGCTTGCGGCGAGGAGATGCAACCTCAGCTGGCGGTGTCGTCATGGTAGGCACGCGACCGCAGACTTCACAACGAGCACGATTCAGAAGTTCTCGATCTCTCAGCAGTCGCGCATTATCAGTGTACGACACGCGTTATACACTCAGGTATGGCCGACATCGAGTGGGACCCCGAGGCCGTCGCGCACATGTGGGAGCGGCACGGAGTCACGCCCGGTGAAGCCAAGGAAGCGATCGATGATCCGGACGCTCTGTTGCGATCCCCCGATCCAGCAAGTCGTTCCGGGAAGTCGGATCGTTACCTCGGTTGGAGCAGCACCCGCGGCGAGCTGTTGGTCGTCATCGTCGTCGGACACGAGGGCCGGCTTTATGGCGGCAACGCCTGGCCAGCTAATGAGGCGCACCGGAAGCTCTATGAAGGAAGGCGAGAAGGATGAACGATCGGATCCCCGACGAAGCGCGCGACGCGATCCGCGCCGAGCTCGACGCCGACGCCGCCGAGTACCGCGACGGTGTTCCTGAGGGCGAGTGGACGAAGCCGAATCGCGGGCCTTCTCCATTGTTGACGCTGCGCGTCCCGCTGGAGACCCTTGAGGCGCTCCAAGCATTGGCGGCATCGAACGGCGTGCCCGTCTCAACCTTGGCCCGCGGGTTCATCCTCGACGGGCTTGCCAGCCATGAAGGCGACGACCTCCGCGTCGCTCTGGAGCGTCTGGAGCGCGACCTCGCCGCGGTGAAGGCACGCGCCCTCGCGAGCTGACCGACAATAGTCTTCACGACCCGAGTACCGCGTCGAGGATGTCGACGGTGATCGGATCGATCTGCTCGGCAGAGACAACGTAGCCGTGGCGCGGGTGATCTGTTCGTTCGTGTGGCCGAGCAGGCGCGATGCCTGCGGCCTGTTCGACGAGGGTTGCGACGGTGTGTCGGATGTCCTGAGGCAGAAGTGTCACCGATGTCCTGCGAGATATCTTTCCTAGACAGTTCACCGGCCGAGGATTGTATCGCCTTGTCTAGGGCACATAGTGGCTCATCGTAAATGAGGGTGTAGGTGGGGTCTGAATCCGCCGGTTTCGAGCAGCGACCGGGCGATGTAGTGCGTCAGGTTTCGGAAGCCCAGGGCGGAGCCGCGGAGGTGCTCGAGGCGGCCGTTGATTGCCTCGGTGGGGCCGTTGCTGGTGCCGGGGTGGTCGAAGAACGCGAGGATATCGGCGGCGCGTTGCTTCAAGGTGCGGCCCAGGCGCCGCAACTCGACGAGCGCGGTCGGGACACCGGTGGTCAGAGAGTCGACGACGGACTGCATGAGGAACTTGCCGGGTCCCCGGTCGGGTTCCCGGTAGGCGGTGACCATGCGCTGGTAGATGCCCCAGGTCGCTTCGACCTCGACATGCTGCT
>JAATGR010000148.1 GCA_015654575.1 Actinomycetales bacterium | reverse complement strand
GCACGTGCTGTTCGAGGACGCGCCGGGGCTGGGCAAGACCCTGTTGGCGCGGAGCCTCGCGACCGCGGTGGGCCTGGACTTCCGGCGCGTGCAATGCACACCGGATCTGCTGCCCGCCGACATCACCGGTTCGTTCGTCTACGCCCCGGCGCGCGGCGAGTTCGACTTCCGGCCCGGCCCGGTGTTCACCGGCCTGTTCCTGGCCGACGAGATCAACCGCACCTCGCCGAAGACGCAGTCCGCGCTCCTGGAGGCGATGGCAGAGGGGCAGGTCACGGTCGAGGGCACCAGTTATCCGCTGCCCCAGCCGTTCCATGTCGTCGCGACCTCCAACCCGATCGAGTTTGAGGGCACCTACGCGCTGCCGGAGGCACAGCTGGACCGTTTCCTGGTGCGGCTCGCGGTCGGCTACCCGGACCGCGAGGGGGAGCGTCGGATCCTGGCCAACCGGGTGTCGCGCCGCAACGAGGCGGCGACGGTCGAGCGCGTCCTCGCCGACGGGGTGCTCGGTGCCATGCAGGCCGGCGTCGAAAGCGTCTTCGTCGACCCGGACATCATCGCCTACTGCGTCGACCTCGCCACCGCCAGCCGCTCGCACCGCTGGGTCGAGGTCGGGGCGTCGCCGCGTGGATCGCAGGGACTCATGCTCGTCTCCCGCGCTCTGGCGGTGATCGGCGGCCGCGACTTCGTCACGCCCGACGACGTCAAGCGCGTGGCACTGCCTGTGCTGGGCCACAGACTCACGCTCACCCCGCAGGCCTGGGCGGCGGGCGAGCACACGCGCGACGTCGTCGCACAGCTCGTGTCCACCGTGTCCGGACCGCCCACCGTGGGTGCACGCACCCCGACGACCGGACCGGCGGTGGCCCCGGCATGACCCCGCCGGCATGGCGGCGCACGTTCGCGCCCGCGGCGGGGCTGGTGGTCGCGGTGCTGCTGCTGGGCGCGGGCCTGCTCACGGGCCGCATCGACCTGGCGCTGCTCGCGCTGCCGCTGGCCGTGGCGGCCGCCGGGACGCTGGCACGCCCGCGCGGCGGCGCGGCATCCACGGTGGCCGTCGAACTGACCCGTCGTTCTGCGGCGGAGATCGACTACGAGATCTCTTTCCGCGCCGGGAGCGATGCGGAGATGGTCGAGACACGCGTCGGCGTGCTCGGCGGACCGGCGCGCACGGTCGTCGTCGCGGTCGATCGCGCCACCCTCATCGGTACGCTGCCGGTCCTGCACTCCGGACCGCAACGCCTGCTGCACCTCGAGCACAGACTGCTGGGCGGCGACGGCGACAGCTCAGACCTCGCTCCCGCGCTGGACCGTGACGTCGTCGTCGCGCCGACCCCGCGATCGCTGGAGCCGTTGCCGCTGCCGCCGCGGCTGCGCGGTCTCACCGGCGGCCACGATTCGGCACGCCCCGGCACCGGCGGCGAGTTCCGCGACATCCATCCCTTCGCGCCGGGCGACCGGCCGCGACGTGTCGACTGGAAGGCGACGGCCCGTCGGGGGCGTCACGCCGGAGACCTCTATGTGCGGCGCACGGCCGCGACCTCCGACGCGGCCGTGGCCCTCGTGCTCGACACACGGGACGATGTCGGGGAGCTGTTCGCGGACTGGTCCACCGGGGTCGGGATCTCCTCGGGCATCAGCTCGCTCGACCTCGCACGCGAGGCCGCGACCTCGATCGCGGTCGCCTACATGACGGCCGGAGATCGGGTCGGCGTGTACGACCTCGGATCCTCGCGGCACATCCCCGCAGCCGGGGGGCGCCGTCACACCGATCGGGTGCTCCGCGCGATCGAGGGCGTACAGCCGGTGTCCGCGCGGTACAGCCAGCGTCAGGTCCCGATCATCGGCTCCGGTGCGCTCGTCTTCCTGCTCTCGACGTTCCTGGATGACGGGGTGCTCCAGCACGGGGTCGGGTGGCGCGGTTCCGGCCATCGGGTGATCGCGGTGGACGTGCTGCCGGGCGCGCGCACCGCTGGCAGCAGCCGACTGCAGCGGCTCGGACACCGCATCGTGCTCGCCGAGCGTGACGAACGCCTGGCGGAGATGGCGGCGCGCGGCATCGAGCTGATCCGCTGGCATGACGATCTCCCCGTGGCGCGAGCGGCCCGGTGGCGGACGCTGGGCCGTCCCCGTCGAGGATCGCGATGAGCGCGCCCGATGCGTCGCCGCGGATCCCGCCGCTGCTCACCGGCGCGCGGATGCCGGCGTTCGTCGTCCGTGGTGTGCTCGGCATCCTGGCCCTCGCGCTGTGTGTGACCTGCTTGCCCGGCGGCATTCTCCAGGTGCTTAGCATCGCGGTGTCGATCGCCGCTGTCGTCAGGCCCGGCTGGCTGATGCCGTGGGCGCTGATCCTGCTGCTGGCGGCGGTCCGCCTCGCGCAGCCGTTCACGGGCCTGGAGGTCGGCTTCCTCGCCCTCCTCGCGGCGGTGCACGGGCTGCATGTTCTGGGCGCGCTGAGCATCGTCCTCCCGGTCCGCGGCTGGGTGCAGCTGCGCGCGCTGCGACGTCCTGCGCTCCGCTACCTCGCGATCGAGGCCGCCGTGCAGGCGTTCGCTGTCGCCGTGCTGATGGTGCTCGCCCCGGGAGGGGCGCTGACGGCGACGCTCCCGGTCGCGCTCCTGGTCGGAGCTGCCGCACTGCTCGCTGCGGTGCTCATGCTCGTGCGACGGACGGCACGCGACTGAGGAGATACGGCACGCGCGGATCGAACGGGACGACCGCGCACACGGGCAGGACGGCGACCCCGCTGGCGTAGGTTGGAGGAGTGAACGCCGCTCCCGCAGACCAACTTCGCCTGCTCGACCTCGCCGACCTGGACGAGCGGCTTCGCCAGGCCGATCATGTCCGCCGCAATCCGCCGCAGGCGGCGCGGGTGAAGGAGCTGCTCGAGTCGCGGCCGGCGCTATCGCACGAGCTCGGCCAACGGCAGTCCGCGGTCGACGATCTGCGTGCGGAGCAGGATCGCATCGAGTCTGATGTGAAGGTCGTGCAGGCGCGTCGCGACCGCGACACCGCGCTGCTGCAGACCGTGTCGAGTCCGAAGGACGCTGCCGGGCTTGAGCACGAGCTCGCGTCGTTGTCGCGGCGGCAGCGAGAGCTGGAAGACGGCCAACTCGAGGTGATGGAACGTCTCGAGGATGCGGAGCGCGCCGTCGTGGAGCAGGAGGCGCTGCTCGGCGAGACCAATGCGGAGGGTTCCCGGCTGTCCGCGGAGGCGAAGCAGCTGGTCGCCGAGACGACCGTACGGTTCGACGAGCTCACGCGTGACCGGGCCGCCGTGGCATCCTCGGTCGGCGCCGACCTGATCGCCCAGTACGACCGTTCCGCCGCCCGTAGCGGCATCGGTGCGGCGCTGCTGCGCGCCCGTACCTGCAGCGGCTGTCACATGGTGCTCTCCGGCACAGATCTGGGCGATTTGCGCCAGGCCCGGCCGGATGACGTCGTCACCTGCCCTGAGTGCGGCTGCATCCTCGTGCGCGACGGTGAATCAGGGCTCTGACCCGAGGCGGGTAGACTTCCGGTGCGAATGGGTCGGCTGGACGGTCGCGTCGCGGGAGACCGCGCCGAGGAACGTCCGGGCTCCACAGGGCAGGGCGGTGGGTAACACCCACCCGGAGTGATCCGCGAGACAGTGCCACAGAGAACAGACCGCCACGGCTTCGGCCGCGGTAAGGGTGAAAGGGTGGTGTAAGAGACCACCGGGGTCGTGGTGACACGACCCGCGAGGTAAACCTCGTCCGGAGCAAGGCCAGACAGGGGATGATGACGCGGCCCGCCGAGTCCCCGGGTAGGCCGCTGGAGCGGCACGGCAACGTGTCGCCGAGAGAGATGACCGTCGAAGGGGCGTCAGCCCCGGAACAGAACCCGGCGTACAGGCCGGCCCATTCGCACCCCGCCCGGGACGGGCCCCCGGCCTCCGCTACGACAGGCTCTGCGCGGACGCACCCCGTGAGAGCGCCGCAGCACCGATGATGCCGGCGTTGTTGCGGTGCACGGCCGGGACGATGGGGGTCGTCAGCTCCAGCAGGTGCAGGAACTTGTCGGCGTGCTTGGACACCCCGCCGCCGACGACGAACAGGTCCGGGCTGAAGAGGAACTCGACGTGAGAGTAGTACCACTGCAGCCGCGTCGCCCACTGCTCCCAGCTCAGTTCATCGCGTTCCATGGCGGAATAGGCGGCGTAGGCTTCCGCATCCTTGTCGTGCCCGGCGCGCTGAAGATGACCCAGTTCCGAGTTCGGGACGAGGTCGCCGTGATAGATCATCGCGGAGCCGATGCCGGTTCCCAGCGTCGTCAGGATGACGAGCCCGTCGGCACCCTTCGCCGCCCCGTACCTGACCTCGGCGATGCCGGCGACGTCCGCGTCGTTGGCGAAGTGGATGTCGCGTTTCAGGCCCTTCTCGAAGAACTCCTCTGCGGGGAAGTCGATCCACTCCTTCGAGACGTTGGCCGCCGAGAACGTGTGGCCGTTCTTCACGATGGCGGGGAAAGCCACCCCGAGCGGGAGATCGGAGTCGGCGACCTGCAGGGTGTCGAGCACCTCGCGGACCGCCCCGAGCACGTCATCCGGCTTCGCCCCGGCCGGCGTCGCGACCTTCACGCGACTGCTGATCAGCTCGCCGCGCTCAAGGTCGACGATGCCTCCCTTGATGCCCGTGCCGCCGATGTCGATCCCCACGGCGAGGTCGGTTGTCGAAGCCATGTGCTCAGCCTAGCGACCGGCCGCGGGCCGATCAGTAGGATCGAAGCAGGCATCGACGGGAGCATCGTGAGCGACGACAGCGACAAGTACTGGTACAACCTGAAAACCGGTCAGGTAGAGCGCGGGTTCGAGTCGCCCGTAGTCGACCGTGTCGGCCCGTTCGACTCGGAGGAAGAAGCGGCTAAGGCGCCGGAGCTGATCCGGGAACGGTCTCGGCAGTGGGCCGAGGACGACGTTCACGAAGACCACTGAGCGCGCTGATCGGCGCGTCGAGGATCGCCGGGTGACCCGGCTCGTAGAGGAGAAGGAATGGACAAGCAGCGGGACTTCGTGCTGCGCACGATCGAGGAGCGCGGCGTCAAGTTCATCCGCCTGTGGTTCACGGATGTCATCGGCACCCTGAAATCGGTGGCCGTCGCCCCGGCCGAGGTAGAGGGGGCATTCGGCGAGGGACTCGGATTCGATGGGTCGGCGATCGAGGGGCTGACGCGTTCCTACGAGTCCGACCTGTTGGCGCTTCCCGACCCCACGACGTTCCAGATCCTGCCCTGGCGTGGCGAGATCGATCCGACCGCCCGCATGTTCTGCGACATCACGACACCCGACGGTCAGCCCGCCGTGGCCGACCCGCGTCACGTGCTCAAGCGCGCGCTCGCCAAGGCCGCGGATGCGGGCTTCACGTTTTACACGCATCCCGAGATCGAGTTCTACCTGCTGAAGTCGTCGTCGTTCGGGGCGGAAGGGCCGGAACCGGTCGACTCCGCCGGCTACTTTGACAACGTGCCCGGCGGCACGGCGCACGACTTCCGCCGCCGCTCGGTGCGGATGCTGGAAGACCTCGGCATCTCCGTCGAGTTCAGCCACCACGAGGGCGGACCCGGACAGAACGAGATCGATCTGCGCTATGCGGACGCGCTGACCATGGCCGACAACATCATGACCTTCCGCACGGTCGTGAAAGAGGTCGCGTTCGAGCAGGGCGTGTATGCGACATTCATGCCCAAGCCTCTCAGCGGTCATCCGGGCAGCGGCATGCACACCCACCTCTCGCTGTTCGAGGGCGACCAGAACGCGTTCTACGAGGAGGGCGCGCAGTACCAGCTCTCCAAGGTCGGTCGGCAGTTCATCGCGGGGCTTCTGCGCCACGCGAACGAGATCTCCGCGGTGACGAACCAGTTCGTCAACTCCTACAAGCGGCTGTGGGGCGGTGACGAGGCGCCGAGCTTCATCTGCTGGGGCCACAACAACCGTTCCGCGCTCGTGCGCGT
Source organism: Actinomycetales bacterium (assembly GCA_015654575.1). Taxonomy (GTDB): domain Bacteria; phylum Actinomycetota; class Actinomycetes; order Actinomycetales; family Microbacteriaceae; genus Microbacterium. The sequence goes on along the minus strand of JAATGR010000148.1, from coordinate 4,052 downwards.
CCCGATGTACAAGCCGAGCAAGGGCCAGTCCTCGCGCGTCGAATACCGTGCGCTCGATGCGGCCGCCAACCCCTACCTCGCCTACGCGCTCATGCTCGCCGCCGGGCTGAAGGGTATCGAGGAGGGCTACGAGCTGCCGCCCGAAGCGGAGGACAACGTCTGGTCCCTGACCGACTCGGAACGCCGCGCGCTCGGCTACGCGCCGTTGCCGACCAGTCTCGACCAGGCGCTGCACGCCATGGAGGATTCGGAGCTGGTGGCGGAGACGCTCGGCGAGCAGGTGTTCAACTACGTCCTGCTGAACAAGCGCAAGGAGTGGGAGGGGTATCGCGCTCAGGTGACCCCGTTCGAGCTGCAGAGCAACCTCGAGATGCTCTGAGGCCTTCGTGGCGGCATCCGACCGATTCTCTGGCCGTACCGAACTCGCTCGGCTCGGATTCGGGGACATCACTGACGCTGAGCGACTTCTCGCCAAGATCGAGGTGCTTGTCGGTGCGCCGCGTGCGGGATGGCTCGCGGATGCCGCGCACGCGGCCGATCCGGACGGGGCGCTGTTGGCGCTCGCGAAGGTCGCACGGCGAGACGGCGACGTCGTTCGCGATGTGCTCGGTTCGCTGCGCGGCCGGTCGGCCCTGTGGGCGCTGCTCGGGGCGTCGAACGGTTTCGGCGAGTTCTACTTCCGGCATCCGCGCGAACTCGCGGATCTGATCTCCCGTCCGGAGCGCCTGCCCTCGTCCGATGAGCTGCGCGACGAGATGCTCGACGCCGTCTCCGCCGATGGTGGGTTCGCCGCCTCCGGCGATGACGCGTCCTGGATGGCACTCCGCGTGAGATATCGCCGGATGCTGGCCCGCATCGCCGCATACGACCTGCTCTCTGATGACGCGATCGCCGTGCTCCCGCGCGTTTCGGCGGTGCTGGCGGATGCCGCGGCCGCAGCACTCGACGCCTCGCTCGTGGTCGCGCGGGCGCGGGTGGGCGCTGCCACCGTGGGCGGTCTCTTCCCGCGCGAACAGGTCGCCGCCACCCGACTCGCCGTCATCGGGATGGGCAAGACCGGTGCCCGAGAGCTGAACTACGTGAGCGACGTCGACGTGATCTTCGTCTGCGGCGCGGACGATGCGACACTCGCCGAGCTGGGGGAGAGCCGCGTCGTCGACATCGCCACGCGGCTGGCGGTGCAGATGATGCGGGGCATCTCGGGCGACGACATCGAGCCGCCGCTGTGGGAGATCGATCCGAATCTTCGCCCGGAGGGCAAGCAGGGCGCACTGGTGCGCACGCTGGACTCGCACGTCTCGTACTACGACCGGTGGGCGAAAGGGTGGGAGTTCCAGGCGCTGTTGAAGGCGCGTCCGGTGGCCGGCGATGCGGAGCTGGGCGCCGCGTACGTCGCGGCGGTGCAGCCGAAGGTGTGGACCAGCGCCGCGCGGGAGAACTTCGTCGACAACGTGCAGCGGATGAGGGAAAGGGTCACCGACAACATCCCGGCGGCCGACGTCCCATATCAGCTGAAGCTCGGGCCGGGCGGCATCAGGGACGTCGAGTTCACCGTCCAGCTCCTGCAGCTGGTGCACGGCCTGACCGATGAGCGCATCCGGCAGCGCGGCACGCTGGAGGCCCTCGACGCGCTCGTGACAGAGGGGTACATCGGCCGTGCCGATGCCGCCGCGTTCGAGCGTGACTACCGGGTGCTGCGCGTGCTGGAGCATCGGCTCCAGCTGCGGGGGCTGCGCCGCACGCACCTCATGCCTGCGGGGTCCGATGAGCGTAGGGTCCTGGCCCGCGCCAGCGGCCTTGCCGACACCGGAGACGCCGTGTGGGCGCTCTGGGAGGATGTCAAGCGGGAGGTGCGCGACATCCATGTGCGCCTCTTCTACCGCCCGCTGCTTTCCGCGGTCGCCGCGCTTCCGGAGTCCGATCGTGCGCTCACCGCCGAGCAGGCTCACGATCGGCTCGCGGCGATCGGCTTCCGGGATCCTGCCGGCGCGCTGCGCCACATCGCGGCGCTGACCTCGGGGCTGTCGCGCAAGGCGACGATCCAACGTCATCTGATGCCGGTCATGCTGCGGTGGTTCGGTGACGGCGTCGACCCCGATTACGGACTGTTGGCCTTCCGGCGGATCAGCGAGCGCCTGGGTGACAAGCCCTGGTTCCTGCGAATGCTGCGCGATTCCGCCGGCGCCGCCGAACGCCTGACGCACGCATTGTCGGGATCGCGGTACATCGGCGATCTGATGGAGTGGATCCCGGAGTCCGTCGCCTGGCTCGACGACGCCGACCAGCTGAGACCGCGCAGCGGCGCCGCGCTGGAGGAGGAGGCGCGCGCGATCCAGACGCGGCACGACACGATCGCCGACGCGATGCGGGCGGTGCGCGCATTGCGTCGTCGGGAGCTGCTGCGCACCGCGATGGCGGTCGTGGTCGGATCGATCACCCTCGAAGAGCTCGCGGCATCCCTCAGCACCGTGACGGAGATGACGATCCAGGCGACGTTGCGTGCGGTGAGGCGCGAGGTGGTTCCGCCGGATGACGATGCGCTCGACTTCTCGGTGATCGCGATGGGGCGCTTCGGCGGCAGTGAGCTCGGCTTCGGCTCCGACGCCGACGTGCTCTACGTCTACCGCCCGAACGGGGTCGACCCGCAGCGGGCGTATCAGCTGTCGTTGCAGCTGGTTGCGGGACTGCGCACCCACTCCGAGGATCACCGCCTGCCTCTCGAGTTGGACGCCGATCTGCGTCCGGAGGGTCGCAACGGCCCCCTGGTGCGCTCGCTCGCGGCATACGAGGAGTACTACAGTCGGTGGTCGCTGTCGTGGGAGGCTCAGGCGCTCCTGCGCGCCCGTGGCGTCGCCGGCAGTGTCAAACTCATCGAGGCGTTCATCGAACTGGCCGACAGGGTGCGTTACCCGGCTGATGCCGACCTGCAGGGGCTGCGTGAGATCAAGCGCATCAAGGCGCGGGTGGAAAACGAACGGCTGCCGCAGGGCGCCGATCCTTCACGACATCTGAAGCTTGGCCCCGGTGGGCTCAGCGACGTCGAATGGCTCGTGCAACTGCTGCAGCTGCAGCACGCCCACGGCGTCCCCGGGATGCGCACGACGTCCACGGGGGAGGCGCTGCGGGCGGCCGTCGAGGCGGGGCTGGTGCCGGATGCCTCCGCTGATCGTCTGTGGGAGGCCTGGCGACTGGCGAGTCGTCTCCGCTCGGCGAACACCCTGCTGTCGGGCCATACCAGCGATGTCCTCCCCGCCGACAGGCAGCGTCTTGACGGGATCGGCCGGCTGCTGGACTATCCGCCCCGCTCGGCGACCCGCGTCGAGGAGGACTGGATGGGCTCTGCCCGCCGCGCGCGTCGCGTCTTCGAGAAGCTCTTCTACGGCTGAGGAACGAGATTTCTCGGCAGCCGGATGCCGCACACGCAAGGAGCCCCCCGAAAACCAAACTCGGGGGGCTCCGGAGACGTGAGGTGATCAGACCCCGAAGTAGAGCTCGTACTCGAAGGGGTGCGGGCGGGCGTTCAGCGGCTGGATCTCGTTCTCGATCTTGTAGCTGATCCAGGTCTCGATCAGTTCGGGCGTGAACACGTTGCCGCGGGTGAGGAACTCGTTGTCCGCACGAAGCGCGTCGAGCGAGTCGAGCAGCGAGTTCGGCACCTGCGGGATGTTCTTCGCCTCCTCGGGGGGAAGCTCGTAGAGGTCCTTGTCGACCGGCTCGTGCGGCTCGATGCGGTTGATGATGCCGTCGAGGCCCGCCATCATCTGCGCGGCGAAGGCAAGGTACGGGTTGCCGGAGGCGTCCGGTGCGCGGAACTCGATTCGCTTGGCCTTCGGGTTCGAGCCGGTGATCGGGATGCGGATCGCGGCGGAGCGGTTACCGGCCGAGTAGACCAGGTTGACCGGCGCCTCGTAGCCCTTCACCAGACGCTTGTACGAGTTGACCGTCGGGTTCGTGAACGCGAGCACTGAGGGCGCGTGTGCGAGGAGTCCGCCGATGTACCAGCGGGCGAGGTCGGAGAGCCCGCCGTAGCCGGCCTCGTCGTAGAACAGCGG
>JAATGR010000046.1 GCA_015654575.1 Actinomycetales bacterium | reverse complement strand
GGCGTCGATGTCGTGGTCCACACGGCCGGCATCATGCCCCTGGCGCCGATCGCGGAAATGTCGCTCGACACCTTTGATCGCGTCCAGCGCGTCAACGTGCGCGGCACCTTCGTCATCGACCAGCTCGCTGCCCGACACGTACGGGCAGGCGGCGCGATCATCAACTTCTCCACCGCAGTCACCCGGCTCCAGATGCCGACGTACGGCGCCTACGCGGCTTCCAAGGGCGCTGTCGAGGCCCTGACGCTGATCCTCGCGCGTGAACTGCGCGGTCGCGACATCACGGTCAACGCGGTCGCCCCCGGGCCCACGGCCACACCCCTGTTTTACGAGGGGAAGCCGCAGCAGGTCATCGACCACATCGCATCCCTCAATCCGATGGATCGCCTCGGCACCCCCGAGGACATCGCAGAGGTGACGGCGTTTTTCGCCGGACCTGGCCGTTGGGTCAACGGCCAGGTCATCTACGCCAATGGCGGTGCGGCGTAAGCGGAGATTCGCTGTGCACGACGCTCCCGGGTCGGAGATGTCTACCGGGCGTGGGGAGACGTCGTGTTCATGCTGGCCAGGAGCGTGATCGCGGCGGCATCCGTCGTGCGGTTGTTGCCGCGGGCGATCACGAGGACCTGTTCCTCCGTTCCGACGAGGCGGAATTTCTCGACCGCGAGGTCGAGCGGCCCGACCTGGGGATGGTCGAGGTGAGTCGTCGTCGATGCCGGGTGTGCCTGCACTTCTTGGCGCAACCATGCGGCGCTGAAGTCGTCATCGATCAGCATGAGCTCTCCGACCAAGGCGGCGAGTTGCGGGTCGTCCGGGTCGCCCCCGGCTGAGGCACGCAGTTGCGCCACGAGTGCACGTACGTAGGTGTCAGAGCCGACGTCGTCGCCATCTGCGGCCTGTCGAACGACGGAGCGCAGCAGGTTGGTGCCGGGGGTGAAGAGCGGCGAAAGCGCCTGCGCGAGCGCATTGGCGTAGAGCATGTCCAGATAGCGGCCTTCGATCCATGCCGGCAGCGGAAGAAGGTCGAGCAGCTCCATGAGGCCGGGCCGTACGCGTTCGACGCGACGAGGCGGCCGACGGCGACGTGCGATGCTCTCGCTCAAGCGATGAACATGTGCGTGTCCCGCCTCATCGAGCCCGAGGACACGCACGATCGCGTCGAGCACCTGTGCGGAAGGGCGTCGGTCGCGTCCCTGCTCGAGACGGGTGTAGTACTCCGTGCTGATTCCGGACAGCATGGCGACCTCGTCGCGGCGCAGCCCGGGCACGCGCCGCGCGTTCGTCACCCGCACGCCAGCCTCCGCCGGAGTGATCTGCTCGCGCCGCGCCCGCAGGTACTCGCCAAGCGCATTCTTCGCCACAGGACCACGCTACGTCGCGTCCGTCGCGGTGAGGGTAGCCCTGCTGGCACGCCCCACGGCGGGGATATGGCTCACACCCGTGCACCGAACGAGGGTGGTGTCATGACGAAGAAATGGATCATCACGGGTGCCAGCTCAGGATTCGGACATGAACTCGCCCGGCAGGCGTTGGAGCGCGGAGACCGCGTGGTCGGAACCGTCCGACGCCCCGCAGGCGTCTCGGATCTTCTGGAGGAACATCCGTCCGCGTTCCACGCCGTGCGGCTCGACCTCACCGACATCGCCGAGATCCGCCCCGCCGTCAATGCGGCGGCCGAGTGGCTCGAAGGCCTCGACGTCGTGGTGAACAACGCCGGCTACGGACTTTTCGGTGCGGCCGAAGAGCTCACCGATGAGCAGATCGACCACCAGATCGCCACCAATCTGCGCGGATCGATACAGGTCGCCCGCGCCGCTCTCTCCCACCTACGCGCCTCCGGCGGCGGACGCATTCTGCAGGTGTCGTCCGTGGCGGGGCAGACGGCGAATCCCGGAGCATCGCTGTACCACGCCACCAAATGGGGTATCGAGGGCTTCGCCGACGCGCTCGCAGACGAAGTCGCTCCGTTCGACATCGGTGTCACCATCGTCGAGCCCGGTTCGGCACGCACCGGCTTCAGCTCCGCGGGCCTGCAGTGGGGACCCGAGCTGGAGGCCTACGACGCCACGCCTCTACGTGCGGTGCGCACGATGCTCCAAGGAACCGGCCATCAGGCGCCGGGAGACCCGGCCCGCATGGTCGCCGCGATGATTGCCTCTCTCGACCAGGCTCCCGCACCCCGGCGTCTCGTCCTCGGCAGCGACTCCCAGGCATGGATCGCGCAGGCGTTGCAACAGAGACTCGACGACGTGCGAGCACAAGAAGAATCCGCAGCGCGCACCGACTTCGCGGCGGGCTTCTGACCCCGTTAACAAGCGCACTCGGCGCTACGGACTCCCCCCGTCGCCTTGCTCGAAAACGGCGCAACAGTCGCTCTCTGCGCCGACGCCCCACACCCCAGGTCCGGCAGCCCCTCCTCATCGATCTGGCGGACAGGGACGGACACAGTAAAACGTCTCGCGTCTCGGCTCACGTCATAGTCGCGCAGCGACAAAATATACGCGCGCTCGTCCACGCACCAGATGATCGTTTCAGGCGCTTGCGCAGCACAGAACACGAGGGCTGCGAGCAACCGGGTCACCCGGTCGTTCCCGTCAACGACGTCATGAACGCGTACCGTCGCGGCGCGCAGCGCGATGCCTGTGATCAAGGCCCGCGTCCGATATC
>JAATGR010000063.1 GCA_015654575.1 Actinomycetales bacterium | reverse complement strand
TGCTCCTCGAACGCGGATCGTGCCGCGAACCATCGGCAGACGATCTGGCCCTCGACCGCTCCGGTGACATCCATCGGGAGGGGGAGCTCGTCGTTCTCGTACACGCGTGAGATCGCGCCCGATCCGTCCACCCGGAGGAAGTGCAGGGGGATGCCGAAGTGCTCCGTGAGCAGGTTCGTCATCCGCATCCCCGCCGCCTCGTGCGTGACGCCGAAGGCGTCGCGGAAGTCCTCGACGGCGAGATCGCGGTCGCGTTTGGCTTCGTTCAGGAAGGCCAGCGCCGCGCTCTCCGGCATCAGACAGCACGCTGCGTAGTAGTTGATCTCCAGTCGTTGCTCCAGGAACTCGGCGTAGTCGACGGGAGGCTGGTGCTCGAGGAGCCGGTGCGCCATCGCCTGCAGCGCCATCGATCGCAGGCCGTGACCGCCGGGGATGGAGGCGGGAGGGAGGTAGATCCGGCCGTTCTCGAGGTCGGTGATCGAACGGGTCGAGTGCGGCAGGTCGTTGGCGTAGATCAGCTCGAAGCCGAGCTGGCCGGCCATGACGCTCACGGTGCGGTGAGTGAGGGCGCCCGAGCTGTGGCCGGCGGCCTTCAGCTGCTTCTGCGCGAGGGCCTCGATCTCGGGCAGATAGTTGTTCTTCTCCCGCATCCGGAGCCGCTGCTCGGTGTTGGCGCGCCGTGCCTCCTCCGGGGTCGCGATCGCCTCGCTCGCGCGGCGTTCGAGTTCGCGGTGCAGCCCGAGGATCGACTCGATCGTGTCGTCTCCGAGCGCTTTCGAGACCTTTACCCCGGGGATGCCGAGCCGGCGGAACACCTGGCTCGACTGCGCGCGCTCCAACTCGATCTCCAGCGCCGCACGGCGGTTGGGGGGATCGTTGGAGAGTAGCTCGCCCATGTCGATTCCGGTGGCCGTGGCGATCTGCTGCAGCAGCGACAGCTTCGGCTCGCGCTTGCCGTTCTCGATCAGGCTCAGGTGGCTGCCGGCGACCCCCACCTTCGCGCCGAGTCCGTCCAGGGTGAACCCGGCCGCCAGACGGAAGTGACGGATGCGGTGGCCAAGCGTCGTGAGCGTCATCGACGAGGGAGGCATTCCTTGAGCATAGCGAAAGAATCGACGTATTTTCATGATCCGGATCGCGAAAGAGCAGTCTTTCGCCGCGATGGTTGAAGAGAAGCAACGTTCTCGACGTCGTCGTCTGACGAGCTTTCCCCACCTGTTCTTCCCCTGGGCTTTTTCAAGGAGTGACCATGGCCATCGCGGATACCGACACCCGCACCTCGACCGGCGTGCTGAGCACGGTCGTCTACGGTGCTCGCCCTGCGGCCGAGGGTCCTGGCCTGCCGGAGCTGTTCGCCTGGGTCGATGAGATCGCGGCGCTGACCCAGCCTGACCGCATCCACTGGGTCGACGGATCCCGCGGCGAGAACGAACTGCTGCTGCGCGAGCAGGTCGACGAGGGCAAGCTCATCAAGCTCAACCCGGAGTGGCGTCCCGGGTCCTACCTGGCCCGGTCGCACCCGAGCGACGTCGCCCGCACCGAGGCGCGCACGTTCATCGCCTCCGAGAAGGAGATCGACGCGGGGCCGACCAACAACTGGGCGGACCCGGCCGAGATCCGCGCCACCATGACCCGCATCTTCACCGGTTCGATGCGCGGTCGCACGATGTACGTGGTGCCGTTCTCGATGGGTCCGGTCGGCGGGCCCCTTTCGCACATCGGCGTGCAGATCACCGACAGCGCGTACGCGGTCACCTCCATCGGCATCATGACCAGGGTCGGCACGGACGTCGTCGAGCTGATCGCCGCGGGGTCGCCGTGGGTGCGCACCGTCCACTCAGTGGGGGCGCCGCTCGAGCCCGGTCAGCAGGACGTCGAATGGCCCTGCAACGACGAGAAGTACATCGTGCACTTCCCGGAGACGCTCGAAGTGTGGTCGTACGGGTCCGGATACGGCGGGAACGCCATCCTCGCCAAGAAGTGCTTCGCTCTACGCATCGCGTCGGTCATCGGTCGCGACGAGGGCTGGCTCGCCGAGCACATGTTGCTGATCCGCGTCATCAGCCCCGAGGGCAAGGCATATCACGTGGCTGCCGCGTTCCCCTCGGCGTGCGGGAAGACGAACCTCGCGATGCTGCGTCCGACGATCCCGGGCTGGCGCGTCGAGACCCTCGGCGACGACATCGCGTGGCTGCGTCCGGGCGAGGACGGGCGGCTGTGGGCGATCAATCCGGAGGCCGGTTTCTTCGGCGTCGCGCCGGGTACCGGCGAGTCGACCAACGTCACCGCGGTGGAGACGCTCTGGGGGAACACGATCTTCACGAACGTCGCCCTGCGTCCCGATGGCGACGTCTGGTGGGAGGGGCTGACCGACGAAGCCCCGGCCGAGCTCATCGACTGGGAGGGCAACCCGTGGACGCCCGACGCGGACCGTCCGGCCGCGCACCCCAACTCGCGCTTCACCGTCTCGGCGGCGCAGTGCCCGCAGATCGCGGCCGACTGGGACGCGCCCGAGGGCGTGCCGCTGGATGCCATCCTCTTCGGCGGCCGCCGGGCGACCAACGTCCCGCTCGTGCTCGAGGCGACCGATTGGACGCACGGGGTGTTCCTGGGCTCGACGATCTCCTCTGAGCGCACTGCGGCGGCCGAGGGCACCGTGGGGGAGCTCCGGCGCGATCCGTTCGCCATGCTGCCGTTCTGCGGCTACAACATGGCCGACTACTTCGGGCACTGGGTGCGCGTCGGCCAGAAGCTGCGCTTCGACCGGGCTCCGCGCATCTTCCAGGTGAACTGGTTCCGCAAGGGGACCGACGGCCGGTTCCTGTGGCCCGGGTTCGGCGACAACGCGCGGGTGATCGACTGGATCATCCGCCGCATCGAGGGCAAGGTGCCCGCGGTGGAGAGCCCGATCGGGCGGCTGCCGCGCACCGACGACCTCAACCTGGAGGGCATCGAGGTGCCCGCGGCGGATCTCGAGGAGCTGTTCGCGATCGATCGGGAGTCGTGGCTGGCCGAGGCCGACCTCACCGAGGAGTTCTACGACACCTTCGGCGACCGGGTCCCGTCGTCGCTCCGCGCCGAGCTCTCCTCGCTCCGCTATCGCCTGAAACAGGGCTGACCCGCCCCCCGATGCCCCGGGACTTCGGCCCCGGCGCATCCGTCGTCGACCGATCCCCGGCGGCTTGCCTGCGCATAACTCAGGCAGATTTTCCCCCGGCGGCCGGGACGCGCGCCTTCTTGCTCGGTTCTGCTTGAGTTATGAACGGATCTGACCGGCCGACGCCGGACTGGCGGGGTTAGACCAGGAGCTGATGCTTCGCGAGATCGCGGTACAGCGGCGTCGAGACCACGAGCTCCGAGTGTGTCCCCGCACCCACGACCTGGCCGTGATCGAGCACGACGATCAGGTCGCTGTCGACCACGGTCGAGAGGCGGTGCGCGATGACCACGAGGGTCCGGTCGGACGAGACCGTGTCGATCGCCTCCCGCATCCGCTGCTCGTTGAGACCGTCCAGCGAGGAGGTCGACTCGTCCAGCAGCAGGATGGGCGGAGCCGACAGCAGCGCACGGGCGATCGCCAGCCGTTGACGCTCGCCGCCCGAGAGCATCACCCCGCCCTCGCCGACCGGCGCGTCCAGGCCGAGCGGGCTGCGGTCGATCACGTCGCCGAGGTTCACCTCGCGCAGCACGCGTTCGCAGTCCGAATCGGATGCCTCGGGGGAGGACAGCCGCAGGTTGTCCGCGATGGTGCCGGCCAAGGTCGGCGCGTCCTGTTCGACGTAGCCGAGCCGCGAACGCAGATCGCGACGGTCGAGCGTGCGGATGTCGCGGCCGTCGACGAGGATCGCTCCGCCGGTCGGGTCGTAGAAGCGCTCGATGAGGGCGAGTGCGGTGCTCTTCCCGGCGCCGGACGGGCCGACCAGCGCCACTCGTGAACCGCGCGGCACGCGGAACGAGACCCCGCGCAGCACCTCCCGATCGTCCTCGGGCGTGTCGACCGGATTCAACGCGGCGGTGTCGATCCTCGCCTCGGCCAACGCCACCCGCGCCTCCGATTCGGCCTTCTGACGGGCGGTCACCGCCGCTTCCGGGTACCGGAAGCGCACGTCGCGGAACTCGATCGCGACGTCGTCGGTCTCGACGGGGGTCTCTTGCGCTGACGCGGCCAGTGCCTCATCGTCTGCCGTCTCGGTGGGCAGATCGAGGACCTCCTGGATGCGCCCGAGCGCGCCGAGGGCCTGGTTCACCGAGGTGATCGCTCCGAGGAACGAGCCGAGCGGCTGCACCAGGAAGAACAGGAACATCACGAAGGTGACGAGTGAGGCGATCGTGATGGCACCGCTGGCGACGCGGAATCCGCCGACGCCGAGAACGACCAGCAACGACAGCTGGAGTGCGACGCCCGCCACCGGGACGACCAGAGAGGATGCCTTCGCAACTCGGAGTCCGACGCCGTACACCTCCTCCGCGGTGGCGGCGATGCTGGCCTCCTCGCGCTCGGCGGCGCCGGCCGCGCGCACGGTGCGGATCGATCCGACCGCCCGTTCCACGCCGGACGCGAGCTCGCCGATCTTGTCCTGCTGCAGTCGCGTGGCCCGGCGGATGCGACCGCTGAGGACGATGACCGCGGCGATCGAGGCGCCGATGACGAGCAGGATGAGCAGCAGCAGGATCGGATCGATGAGGAGCATCGCCACCACGGCGCCCACGAAGATCAGGGCGTTGCCCACTGAGTCCGCGAGACCCTGGGTCAGCACCGCGTACAGGAGCGTCGTGTCGGTGCCCACGCGCGAGACCAGGTCGCCGGTGCGTCGGGCGTCGAACTCGCGGATCGGCAGGTGCAGGATGCGGGCGATGAGCCGCCGCCGGCTCGAGTACACGACCGCTGTGCCGGTGCGCTGCAGCAGGTAGTGCTGATAGCCCGAGATCACCGAGGAGACGACCACGAGGCCGACCAGCGCCCAGACCAGCAGCCCGAGGCCTTCACCCGCCTGTACCTGCGCGATGACCTGTCCGACCAGGAGCGGCTGCGCGAGCGTGGCGGCGGCGGCGAGCACGCTGAGCACGGCGACCCAGACCAGCACGCCCTTGTGTTCGAACAGGAAGGGCAGCAGCTGGCGGAAACCGGCCCGGGGGCCGTCGTTCTTGGACGGCCGGCCGAAGATGCTGCGACGCGCGGGCGCGCTCGTGGACATGCGGTACCTCGGTTCGCGAAGGGATCGCGTCCACGCTACGCCAGCCCGCCGTCCTCCGCGTCCCGCCGTTTGCCTTCATCGAGACCTGGGATCCGCGTCGAAGCCGAGCGCAGGATGCTCGGTTTGAGCGGGAATCCCCCGTCTCGCGGGGGCATCGGCGGGCGATGCCGGATCAGAGCGAGCCGGTCGCTCCCGCGCCGAGGTCGCCGGAGTAGTCGACGTCCTTGGTCTCCTTGGACAGCGCGAGTGCGATAAACGTCAGGATGCCGGCGCCGGACAGGTAGATGCCGACCAGCCACGGGGATCCGCCGCCGACCGACCACAGCCACACCGCGATCAGCGGAGCGACCGCCGCGCCGAGGATCGAGGACACGTTGTATGCGATGGCCGAGCCGGTGTAGCGGACATTGGTGGGGAACAACTCCGGAAGAATCGCCCCCATCGGACCGAACGTGGCACCCATGAGCATGAACCCGAACACGAGGAACGCCTGGGTGAGCGCGCCGGTGAACTTCGGGTCGGCGTAGGGCAAAAGGAACACGGTGAACAACAGGCCGAACACGACGATCCCCGCCGTGACCCACAAGAGCAGCTTCCGGCGTCCGACGGCATCGGCGAGTGGACCGGAGAGCAGCGTGAAGACGCCGAAGAAGATCACGCCGATGATCTGCATCAGCACGAAGTCGGTATAGGAGAAGCCGAGCCCGGGCGTTGCGGCATCCGTCTTGGCCGTGCCGTACGACAGCGTGAAGCTCGTCATCAGGTAGAAGAGCACGTAGGTCGCCAGCATGATGAAAGTGCCGAGGATCAGCTGCCACCAGTGATTGCGCAGTACCTGTCCGAGCGGGAATCTGCGCAGCGCGCCGACCTTCTCGGCCTTGGTGAAGGTCTCCGACTCGACGAGCCGCAACCGTACCCACAGGCCGATGATCACCATGATCGCCGAGAACCAGAACGGCACGCGCCATCCCCAGGCGAGGAACTCCGCGGAACGCTGCGCGGTGCCGTCGGGGTGGGGCAGGGCGAAGTTGATGATGAGGAACACCGCGTTGGCGATGATGAATCCGATCGGCGCGCCCATCTGCGGGAATGTGCCGTACCAGGCCCGCTTGCCCGCGGGGGCGTTCTCGGTGGCGACCAATGCCGCGCCCGACCACTCGCCGCCCAGGGCGAAACCCTGTGCGAGACGCAGGAAGAGCAGCAGCAGCGCCGCCCACCAGCCGATGTTCTGGTAGGTCGGCAGGCAGCCGATGAGGAAGGTCGCGATGCCCATGGTCAGAAGTGACGCGACGAGCGTCGCCTTGCGCCCGAAGCGGTCGCCGAAGTGGCCGAACACGACCGCGCCGATGGGACGCGCGACCATCGCGGCGCCGAAGACGGCGAACGAGCTCAGCAGTGCGGTGGTGTCATCACCGGTCGGGAAGAACAGCGAGGGGAAGACGAGCACCGCCGCCGTCGCGTACGCGTAGAAGTCGTAGAACTCGATCGTGGTTCCGACAAGGCTCGCGAGGATGACGCGGGAGCGCGGGTTGACCGGTGCGGACGTGGGGGAGGTGATGGTGGCGGAAGACATGCGAGACCTAGGGAAGAAGGATGCGAGAAGGTCCGGGGTCGGGCCTGTCGGTGAGGGGCGTTCGGTGCGGGTTGCGCACCGGTCGACTGCTGAGGGATCCCCCACCCGGCGTCGGCGGTGTCACCGGCGCACAAACGCTCATCCTACTCCCAGGCGGTGCGGGCGCGCGTCGGTCGGTGCGCGGTCCGGTCGCGGCCGACTCCGTCAGTGCCAGATGACGGCAATGCCCGCGTTGAGCAGCGTCAGGATGCCGATGAGCCAGAAGATCACGGGGGAGAGGCTGCCGAGGCGGCGTTGGCGGGCCGAGCCGATGCCGAGGAGCGCCGCGATCACCAGCAGCACGACGAGCTTGACGCCGAGCTTGACGTAGTCGAGCTGGTAATCGATGCCCCAGGGGGCGGCGAGCGCGAGGCCGGCGATCGCCGCGACGGTCATGCCGACCGTCATGAGGCGGGTCACCCGGATGCGTCGGGCGACCGCCTCGGCCAGCCAGGATCCGAACAGGATCGCGAAGCCGATGATGTGAACGAGGACGACGATGCTCCGCAGGATCTCCATACCCTCAGCTTAGCTGAAGGTATGGGTGTTTGCTTCCACCCTGCGGCCGATCCGAGGACCGGGGGAGCCCCGGTCCTCGGTCCTCAGGTGCTCAGGCGCGCAGCTCGCGGAGAAGGAGAGCGGTGCGCAGCGCGGCCTCCGCGGCCTCCGCGCCCTTGTCCTCCTTGGAGCCGGGCAGACCCGCGCGGTCGAGCCCCTGCTGCTCGTCGTCCAGGGTGAGCAGCCCGAAGCCGACCGGACGCCCCGCGTCCAGCGCGACCCGGGTGAGTCCGTCGGTCGCCGCGGCGGACACGTATTCGAAATGCGGGGTGCCGCACCGGATGATGACGCCCAGCGCGACGACCGCGTCGGCGCCGGCGGCGAACGCCGCCTGGGCCGCCACGGCGAGCTCGAAGGACCCGGGAACCTGGACCAACGACCACTCGGCCCCCGCGGCG
>JAATGR010000238.1 GCA_015654575.1 Actinomycetales bacterium | reverse complement strand
GTTGATCGACTTCGAGATGTAGATCGTGCGCTTGGCGCGGCCCCAGCCGTCCTCCACCGCGGCGGTGATGCTCTTCCCGTCGCGCAGCTCGTCGCGGATGCGCTCGAAGTACACGATGAACGAGTCGGCCGTGAACCCGATCGTGACGATCAGGCCGGCGACGCCGGCGAGGGAGAGCCGGAAGCCCATCCGCCACGCGAGGATGCACAGCATCAGATAGGTCAGCACCGCCATCACCCCGAGGGAGGCGATGATCACCGAGCCCAGCGCCCGATACACCAGGAGCGAGTAGATCGCGACCAGCGCGAGGCCGATGAGGCCGGCGATGAGGCCGATCTGCAGCTGCTGCGAGCCCAGCGTCGCGGAGATGGTGTCGGAGCTCTGCACCGAGAAGCTCAGCGGCAGCGCCCCGTACTTGAGCTGATCGGCGAGGGTCTCCGCCGTGTCTTGCGTGAAGGATCCGGAGATCTGCGGCTTTCCGTCGGTGATGATCGCGTTCATCGACGGTGCGGAGAGCACCTGGCCGTCCAGCACGAACGCGAACTGGTTCTGCGGCGAGCTCAGGGCGTAGAGGCGCTCGCTGATGTCGGTGAAGGTCGAGGTGCCCGCGTCGTCGAAGGTGATGTCGATGACCCAGGCGCCGGAGGTGCTGCTGAGTCCCGCACTGGCATCTGTGATGGAGGTTCCGTCGAGCTCGACCGGACCGAGGATGTACTTGACCGTCCCGTCGGACTCACAGGTGATCAGCGGCTCGTCGGCGGGTGCGGACGCAGGATCGTTCGCAGTGTCGGAGCAGTCGTACGCGAGAAACTCGGAGTAGAGCGCGTCCGTGATCCAGCTCGTGTCGCTGCCGTTCGTTGGGCTGACGGTGGGTGCGGTGTCGGTGGTCGGGTCCACCGTGGGATACGGCGTCGACGTGCCGTCGTCGCCGACATAGGTGTTCGACGTGTCGCTGGAGGAATAGAGCACGGCGCGCAACTGCAGCTGCGCAGACGCCTCGATGCGCTCACGCGTCTCCTCGTCGGCCTCGCCCGGGATCTGCACGACGATGTTGCTGCCGCCCTCGGTGGTGACGGACGCCTCCCCCACACCGGTCGCGTCGATGCGCTGACGGATGATGGTGACCGCTTGATCCATCTGGTCGCTGGTCGGATCACTGCCGTCCGTGGTCTCCGCCGCCAGGACGATCTGCGTGCCGCCCTGCAGGTCGAGCGCGAGTTGCGGCGCCCAGGTGCTCTTGTCGAACACGTACACACCGACGGCGTTGATGCCCGCCAGCGCGGCAACGATGGCCAGCAGGCCGATCAATGCCCGCCAGGCATGGCGGACGGGGGTCGATGTCGCCACGGAGGCTCCGCTTCTGGTCGAACGACGAGGGATCAGGCGCTGGGCTTGGCCGGATCCTCCGGCTCGTCACCGGGCTGCGAGTACTTCTTGTCGTCGCTGAGGGAGCTGATGTCACCGTCGGCCACGCCGCCGATGTACTCGGCTTCCACCGTCTCCGCCTCGATGAACTGGTCTTCGGTGACGACGCCGTCGGCCGGGTCGACGACGCGCAGGATCGCCTGGCTGTGCACCTTGATCTCCACGCCCGGGGCGATCTACACCAGCGCGGGCTGGTCCAGGTTGTCGGCGTCAAACTCCACGATCGTCCCGTAGAGGCCGCCCTGCAGGAGCACTTCCGCGCCCGGAACGGTTTCACGCGCCTTCTTCTCCTGCTCGGCCTTCGCCTTCTGCATCCGACGACGGGAGCTCCAGAACATGAAGATCAGGAGCAGCACCAGAATGATGATGATGCCGTACTGGGACAGGAAATCAGCGAAGGACATGGAGGTCGGCGAGCCTTTCGGGTGCAGCGCTGCGGAACGGCGCCATGAGGAGAAGGGGCGAGAGCCCCCAGCGATTATAGGTCATCCAGTCGAAGCGACTCCTCTGGGTGCGGAACGCGCAGATGACGGTAAGCCTCCGGCATGGCGATCCTGCCGCGGGGCGTGCGTCCCATGAATCCGATCCGCACGAGGTACGGCTCCACAACCGACTCGATGGTGTCCGACTCTTCACCGACGGCCACGGCGAGCGTGCTGAGTCCCACGGGCCCGCCCCGGAAGCGACGGACCAGGGCGTCGAGCACCGCGCGGTCGAGGCGGTCGAGGCCGATGGCGTCCACGTCGTACAGGTCGAGCGCGGCATCCACCGCGGCCGTCGAGCCGGTCGTCCCGGGATCGGGGTCCCCGTGAACCAGCAGGTAGTCGCGCACGCGCCGCAGCAGCCGGTTGGCGATGCGCGGTGTGCCCCGTGAACGTCGGGCGATCTCGGCCTGCGCGGCAGTCGACAGGTCGACCCCGAGCACCTCCGCCGATCGGTCGATCACCCGCTGCAGTTCCTCCGGCTCGTAGTACTCGAGGTGGGCGGTGAAGCCGAACCGGTCGCGCAGCGGGTTCGGCAGCAGACCGGACCGGGTCGTCGCCCCCACAAGCGTGAACGGAGCGAGATCCAGGGGGATGCTCGTCGCGCCTGCACCCTTGCCCACCATGATGTCGATGCGGAAGTCCTCCATGGCGAGGTACAGCATCTCCTCCGCGGAGCGCGCCATCCGGTGGACTTCGTCGATGAAGAGCACCTCGCCCGGCGTCAGGCTCGACAGCAGCGCGGCCAGGTCGCCGGCGTGTTGGATCGCGGGACCACTGGAGAGCCGCAGCGGCCGCTCGCTCTCGTAGGCGACGATCATCGCCAACGTGGTCTTGCCGAGTCCCGGCGGGCCGGACAGCAGGATGTGGTCGGGGGGGCGCTGCTGCATCCTGGCGGCATCGAGCAGGAGCTGCAGTTGTCCGCGGACCTTCTGCTGGCCGACGAACTCGGCCAGCGACACCGGTCTCAGCGCACCTTCCACGGCGAGCTCGCTCTCGTCGAGCGCCGCCGGCTCCCGGGCGTCAGCCACGGCCGGCCTCCGCCCGTGCCGGCCCCAGCTGGGCCAACGCCAGTCGAAGCAGTCCCGGCACGCCGGTCGATTCCGGCGCGCCGGCGCTGACCGCGGCGACCGTCTCCTCCGCAACCCGCTCGGGCCACCCCAGTCCGACGAGCGCCTGCACCACCTGCGGGGCGAGCGCGCGATCGCTCGAGGCGGGCGCGGCCGCACCTCCGGCGGGGGCGACGAGTTTGCCGGTGAGCTGCAGCACGATCAGCTTCGCGGTCTTGGGGCCGATACCGCTCACGCGGCGGAAGGGTGCGTCGTCCTCCGCGGCGACCGCGTCGACGATCTGCGCGACGGACAGCGCGGCGAGCACCCCCAGCGCGGACTTCGGGCCGACGCCGGAGACCGCGACCAGCGCACCGAACGCCCCCAGCTCCTCTCGGGTGGCGAAGCCCACGAGAGACAGCGCATCTTCCCGGACGATGAGGCTGGTGTGCAGGTGCAGCTCGTCGCCGATATGGGTATTGCGCACGACGTCCGGCGTGACGCCGACGAGGTAGCCAACACCCGACACCTCGATCACAACCGAGTCGTCTCGGAGGTGGGCGACGGTTCCGCGCAGCGAGGCGATCATGGGAGAAATCCTAGGCCGGATTCGCAGATATGTTCGACGACACGCTCAGTGCCGGGACGACCGTTCGGCCTCGAGCCAGGCCCGTTGCGCGGGGGTGAGGGGCGCCGCCTCGCCCGCTGCCCCAGCCGGTCCGGCACGCCAGGCGTGACAGAGCGCGAGGGCGAGGGCGTCGGCGGCGTCGGCGGGCTGCGGCGGCTCTGCCAAGCGCAGCACGCGGGCGACCATCGCCTGCACCTGCCGCTTGTCCGCCGCGCCGTAGCCGGTGATCGCCGCCTTCACCTCGCTCGGCGTATGGGTCTCGGCGGGGATGCCCCGCTCCCCCGCGATCAGCAGCGCGATACCGCTGGCCTGCGCGGTCCCCATCACCGAGTGCATGTTCTGCTGCGCGAACACGCGCTCGACCGCCATCACCTGGGGCTCGTGCCGGTCCATCGCGTCACGGATCCCGGCGGCGATCAGCCGCAGCCGTTCCGCGATCGGCGTCTGCGGCGATGATCGCACGACCCCGACGTGCACCAGGGTCGCCGACCGGTCCGGACGTACGTCGACAATGCCGACACCGCAGCGGGTGAGGCCGGGGTCGATTCCGATGACGCGGAGCGGTGAGGTCACTCCCCCACGCTACGTCCGCGACAGCCTTCGCCGCCGTTCCGACGCTCCGACGAGCCCGGTCTCCGCCGTCCGGAGACCACGATCACCGTGTTCGTCGACGGGTCGGACGTCAGTCGTCGGCTTCGAGCTCGGCCTGCACCTCGGCGGTCAGGTCGAAGTTGCTGAACACGTTCTGCACGTCGTCGCTGTCTTCGAGCGCGTCGATGAGGCGGAACACCTTCCGCGCGGTGTCCGCGTCGACCTCGACCTTCAGGCTCGGCACGAACTCGACATCCGCGGAGTCGTAGTCAAGGCCCGCGTCCTGCAGGGCCTGACGTACCGGGACGAGCTCGGAGGCATCCGTCACGACCTCGAAGCCCTGCGCGTGCGGCTCGACGTTCTCAGCACCGGCTTCCAGCGCGGCGAGCATGACCTCGTCCTCGTCGGCGCCCTCTCCGCTGACCACGATCACACCCTTGCGGTGGAAGTTGTAGGCGACCGATCCGGGATCGGCGAGGGTGCCGCCGTTCCGGCTGAGCGCGGTGCGCACCTCGGCCGCCGCGCGGTTGCGGTTGTCGGTAAGGCACTCGATCATCAGCGCGACGCCGTTGGGTCCGTACCCCTCGTAGAGGATCGTCTGATACTCGACGGCCTCGCCGCCGATCCCCGCGCCGCGCTTGACGGCGCGGTCGATGTTGTCGTTGGGGACAGAGGTCTTCTTCGCCTTCTGGACCGCGTCGTACAGCGTCGGGTTACCTGCGAGGTCGGCGCCGCCCATCTTGGCGGCGACTTCGATGTTCTTGATGAGCTTGGCGAACGACTTGGCACGGCGCCCGTCGATGACGGCCTTCTTGTGCTTGGTCGTTGCCCACTTGGAGTGGCCGGACATGAAGAAGATTCTAGGCGAACAGACGCCTCGACCACGATGCCGCCGCCCGGACGCGCGTCGTCAGCCGACCAGGCCGTTCTCCCAGGCGAACGCGATCAGCTGTGCGCGGCTGCGAAGTCCGAGCTTGGACAGCACGCTGCCGACGTGCGTCTTCACCGTCGTCTCGCTGACGAAAGCGCTCGTCGCGATCTCGCCGTTGGAGAGTCCTTTCGCCACGAGCAGGAAGATCTCCTTCTCCCGCGGCGTCAATCCGGCGATCACCTCCTGCCTCGCCGGACGCGCCGGCGTGCCGAACTGACGCAGCAGGTCGAACGTGGCGGCGGGGGCGATGACCGCCTGCCCGGCGTGGACGGTCCGGATCGCCGCGAGCAGCAGGTCGGGCTCAGCGTCTTTCGTTAGGAACCCGCTGGCTCCCGCACGGATCGCGTGATCGACGGCCTCGTCGCGGCGAAAGGTCGTCACGACGAGGATGCGCGGCGGGCGGGTGCTGTGGGGGTACTGGGCGTCGTGGGGGTACTGGCAGTCCTTGTGGTCCTCGTGGCGCGACAGGATGAGCTGCGTCGCCGCGAGTCCGTCGACGCCCGGCATCCGGATGTCCATGACAACGACGTCCGGCCGGGCCGTCTCCGCCCGTTCCACGGCCTCACGTCCCGTGCTGGCGAGGCCCACCAGCTCGAGATCCGGCTGGGACTCGATGAGCATCGCGATGCCGTCGCGGAACAGCTCCTGATCGTCGGCGACGACGACCCGGATGCGAGGGGCCGGTGCAACGTCCCCTTCGGCGGAGGTCATGCCGCGAGCCCGGTGAGACCTGCGGCCCCAACCTCGGCCGGAAGGCGGTACGGCACGAAGGCGGTGATGCGGTGGTCGCCTGATTCGTCGCTTCCTGCCGCGAGCCAGCCCCCGGCGAGCCGTGCCCGCTCCCGCATTCCCGCGATCCCGAGGCCGGTCCGGGTGATCGCCTCTCCTGCCGCGTCCGTGCGCGCCGGCGCGTCCGTGCTCACCGCTGCATCCGCGCGCGCTGGGGCTGCGGCTGGTGTCTCGCCGTCGGCGGGCACGACGGAGGACACCAGCTGGAGCGCGAGACCGGGGCCACGCCAGTCGAACACGAGCGCCACCGCGCTGCCGGGACCACGGTGACGCAGCGCGTTGGTGAGCCCCTCCTGCACGATGCGGTACACCGCGAGCTGCTGTCCCGGGGCGAGCTAGCCGCGCTCGCCGGCCTCCGTCACGGCCACCTCGACTCCGGCGCTCCGCACGCTCTCGACGAGGTCGGGCAGGTCCTCGATCCCTGGTTGCGGTGGCGTGACGCCGTCGAGCAGGTCGTCGATGACGCCGCGGACGTCGACGAGCGCGCCGCGCGCGGTATTCGCGATGCGCGTCAGCGATTGGTCGACGGCATCCGGTCGGGTCGGCCGCACGTATCGCGCGCCGTCGGCCTGGGCGACGATGACGGCGAGGGAGTGCGCGAGCACGTCGTGCATCTCCTGGGCGATGCGGTTGCGCTCCTGCACCACCGCCAGCTCGATCTCCGATTTCGCGAGCCGGTCCGCCATTCCGCGCGTCTCCCTCGTCGTGATAGCCAGCAGCCCCGACACCCGCACCGCGATGCCGGCGGCCCAGAACAGGCCCACGATGAGCAGTCCGCCGACCGCGACGATGAGGAACGGTGTGAGCTGCCCCTCCAATCCCGTCGCCCCCGCGACCCGGAACATGCTCGTCCAGCTCGTCCAGTCGTCGCTCTGGAAGGCCAGGAGGGCCGCGGCTCCGACAGCCGCCGCACCGCCCGATCCCAGCACCCAGAAGGAGAGCTTCCATCCCGCGTGCACCGTCAGCAGGCAGGTGGCGATGGCGATTCCGAGGTAGGCCGGCCAATCGGTCGAGCCGGGCTGGCCGAGGACGCCGAGCGCCTGGGCCAGGACGACCGCGGGCAGGAGCACGATCGTCACGATGGGCACGACGCGCGCAAGGGCGAGAGCGACGGCGATCCCCGTGATGAATCCGATGCCGGGCACCCCACGGCCGATCTCCGCGACGATCCACAGCAGCAGGAAGACGGCGGCGACCACGGGCTCGAACGCCCAGGAGGCGGCGCGGAGGAGACGAAGCGGAGCGTTCATGGCTGTCACGTTACGAGCGATGCCCGCCCGACACGGGGTTCGGCGAGCCGATTTCCTCCGGAAGGATGAGACGGCGCGGCCCGGAGGCGCGGCCCGGACCCCGCTCAGCCCGCGATCTTCACCAGCGTCCGCAGGTTCCGCGTGGTGGTCGTGGCCTTGTAGCGGGGCTTGCCGAGCAGCTTGCCGAAGGGGGTGTCGAGCGTGCGGCCCTTCTCCACACTCCAGTAGACGACGCCGACGCCGTCACGCACGAGATCCTCCGCGGGATCGAGCTGCCCGGCCGCCGCGACGATCTCGGCACGCGACGCGTCACTGCTGCAGAAGATGACGTAGGGCTGCCGGGAGGCGTCGTCGGCGTCGAACGGAAAGCCGCGGATCGCCTGCTCCAGTTCGTCGTGCGTGATCAGCACGATCCACGCGTCGTAGCCGAACCGGTCCCGCAGCGCGATCTCGATCATCCCCTTGAGCTCTGCGCGCTCGGCTTCCGCCGCGAACCTCACGTTTCCGCTGGCCAGCACCGTGGTGACCGCGTCGAACCCGAGGCCCCGGAACAGCGCCGCAAGCTCCGCGCTCCGGATCGCGATGCCGTTGACGTTGACCCCGCGCAGCAGCGCGACCCAGGTGGTGGCATGGTCCGTCGACGAAGTCACATCGTGACGCTACCGCCCCGCCCGCGTCTCCCGCCCCTTGCCCTCTCCCCTTGTCCGCGGTCGCAGGATCACGCCACGGTCGCAGAATTCCGCGGAAACTCTGCGACATTCGCGTGATCCTGCGACGCACCGATGCGGTCACCACGTCCGGACTGGGACATCAGCGTCGGATGCGCACGCGACAGCTCGCGCCCACCGAAAGCAACCACAGGTCAGCGCCCGCGGACGGACTCCAGGAACAACCGGTGGAAGCGGTCCTCCCCCGTCACCTCCGGGTGAAATGCGG
>JAATGR010000158.1 GCA_015654575.1 Actinomycetales bacterium | reverse complement strand
GCGAGAGCTTCCAGGCGCCGCGCTCCTACGTGGAGGTCGACTCGATCGACGACACCCTGCGCAAGGTCACCGAGCTCGGCGGGCGGGAGGTCGCCCCGAAGACCGAGATCAGCCCGACGAGCTGGTGGGCGTCGTTCATCGACACCGAGGGCAACGAGATCGGGCTGTACGAGGGGTCGACGGACGGGGAGAGCGCTGGGTGACACGGAGCGGATTCGACCGACCCGCTGGGTGAGGCATTCGGGTGGCATCGGGGCGTGTGCTTGTCTGGTGTCGAGCGCATCTGCTGAGCTCGGTCCATGCCTGCCACCACGGTTGCCGATGTCGTTGCGGAACCGACGTTCTGGAGTTGCCAGACGCACGAGGTGTCGGGGCTCGGAGGGTCGGTCTACGACGACGTACTGGAGAGCAGGTATGTCTACGACTCGCTCGTCGTGAACTCCAGGCGGATCCGGATCGGCGATGTGCTCGTGCTGCGTGATCCCCACCTCGTGCGGGGATACGGGGTGGTGGAGAGCATCGATGCGGCCCCGGCCCTCAAGGCGATGGAGCGCTGCCCCCGCCCGGAGTGCGGATCCGCCGATGTCAGGCGTCGGCAGGTCAAGAGGCCCACCTATCGTTGTCCGGACTGCCACCACGAGTTCGATGATCCTGACGTCACGTCACGGGACGTCGTGCGGTACGTCGCGCACTACGATGCCACCTGGTCGCCGCTGGGCTCAGCGGTGCCCGCGGGAGCGCTGAAGCAGGAAGCGGTGTACGCGAAGGGCGACTTCCCCAACGCGATCCGAGAACTCGATGCGTCGGCCGCCGCAGCCTTCCTTCGCATGCACGCCGATCTCGAAAGCGCTCTGAACCTCGAGCTGTTGGCCCACACCGGCGTGATTCCCGGAGGTCATACCGACGCACTGGCTCACGTGCGGCGCGGCCAGATGCAGTTCCGCGAGGCGATGTTTGCGCGGTTCGGCTCGGTCTGCGCGGTGACGGGGAGCCAGCCCGCGGATGTACTCGACGCAGCGCATCTCTACAGTTTCGCGGTCCGGCCTGAGCATCGATACGACGGCGGGTTGCTGTTGCGGTCCGATATCCATCGTCTCTTCGACCGGCTGCTCATCACGTTCGATCCGGCGAGCTGGAGCAGCCGCGTTGCTCCGCCGCTGCTGCATCAGTACGAATCATTGGTCCCACTCGACGGGCTGCCGATCGCCGTGACCGAAGCTGCCCTGCCGGACAAGGCGTTAGTGGCGGACCACTACGCCGCGTCGCGCGCCCGGTGGAGGGATCTGGCGTCGACCTTGCGGTGACTTCCGTGATCGGGCGGCGCCGTCGGTGAGCGAGCCGACCCGTTCAACGGACTTCCTGCTCACCGACGGCGATTCGGGACCCGTGTCCCACTTCCACTTCGCCTGCTACACCGCCCGCCGCCGCACTCGCTGCGCGCCCGCGAGCACCCCGCCGAGCGCCACCAGCGCCAGACCCGTCGCGACCGCTGCCCCTGCATCGACCCCAGTGGCAGCGAGCCGCGCGGCCGACCCGCCGGCCGCCGCGACCGCGACGTCGTCCCAGCCGATCAGCGTCCCGTCGGCGGTGACGACCGCGATCCGGTGCGCCCCTGCCGGTGCGTCGGCGGGCAGGGTGACCCGCACGTACCCGTCGGCGCCGACCACGACCCGGCCGAGGAAGACCGGCGTGGAGTGCAGCCACAGGTCCACGGTCTCCCCGGCGTGCTGGAGCCCGACCAGGATCGCGATCTGCCGGCCCGCGGTCGCCGATGCCGGCGCCGACACACCGCCGCGAGTGGCGGTGGTCATGGCCTCGGACGCGACCGGGGTGCCGCCGTCCGTGCCGCCGGGGACCGTGGGGTTCGTCGGACCGGGATCGGCCGGCGGCGTGGGGTCGGCCGGGGTCACCGGCGTGGTCGGGTCCACCGGGTCCACCGGGGCCCCCGTCGGGTCGCACGCGAGCGTGCCGCCACGCAGCGAGTGCCCGTCGGTCGCCGCGTCGTCCACGTAGAACGTCGCGACGGTCCCCGCCACGCACTCGGCCTGCGGGGCGACCGCGAAGCCCTCGTTGGCGAGGTTCGCCATCCCGGCCGGCCGGTCGTACACCGCTCGCGTGGTGAAGGTTCCCGCGTCGGCGCCGTCCTGGGCGATCTCGTACAGCGCCGTGCGCCCGTCGCAGGCTTCGTCGCAGACCACCCAGAGGGCGGCGCGGTCGGCGTCGAACTGCACGTCGGCGACCAGCGCGAAGTCCGTCGCGATGGTGGCGACGCGGTCGAAGCCGCCGTCGGAGGCGAGGGCGTAGGCGTACACGGACGCGGTGCCCTCGACGCCGAGGAAGAACAGTCCGGTGCCGTGGCCGGGGTAGTCGGCCGGGTCGTAGGCCGCCGCGGTGGTGGTGTCCCGGAAGCCCTGCGCGACGAGGAAGGTGTCGGGGATCCAGGTGATCCCCTCCAGCCCCGCGTTCGCGCCGAGGCCGGGGAAGTCGGCGGCGAGGTTCCACTCCTGGGTGGCGGTCAGGGTGGTGGCGGTGCCGGTCACGTCGTAGCGGAGCACCGACGGGCGGCTGACCCCGCTGGCTGCGCCACCGTCACGCTCGGCGGAGACGTAGAGGCCGCCCGTGCTGCTGTCGCCGACGATGGTGACGCCCTCGGCGTCGACCACGGAGCCGGCGACACTGGTGCCCGCCGGGTAGGCGAGGGTCTTGCCGGCGGCCCAGCCCGCGGTGGTGTCGGGTGCCCAGCCGCCCCGGCCGTCGGGGACGATCCGGTAGAGCAGGCCGTCGCCGTTCTGCACGGCCCACAGGGTGCCGGGGGCGGACGTGCCGGACGGCTCGTAGTCGATGCCGCTCAGGTCGCCGGCGTAGGTGCCCTCGGCGTCCAGGGCGGTGACGCCGGAGCCGCCGGGCCACGCCGTGGGCGTGAGGATGCCGGCGCACTCGTTGCGGGAGCCCTCGGTCACCGCGGCCGTGGTGGTGAAGTCGCCGGTGCCGTCGGGGCAGCGGCCGTAGCTGGTGGCGGCGTGCGCGGTCCAGGTGTACTCGTCGACGACGGTCGCGCCGTCCGGGGCGAGCAGCCGAGCTGTGTCGCCGCCGCCGAGACCGAAGCCGAGGTCTGCCTCGTCGAGCACCAGGTAGGCGCCGGCGGCGAGCGTCGTGCCCGCGGGGACGGGGTAGCGGTGCTCGGCCTCGGAGTCGCCCAGCAGGTATCCGGACAGGTCCACGGTCTGCACGCCGATGTTGACCAGCTCGACCCAGTCGCCCGGGTCGCCGCCACTGGACTCCACCTCGTTGATCCGCACGGGCACGCGGCAGTCGTTCGGCAGGCCCTTGGTGGAGACGGTCGTGGTGGTGAGCTCTCCGGTGCCGTCGGGG
>JAATGR010000266.1 GCA_015654575.1 Actinomycetales bacterium | reverse complement strand
TCCGTCGTGCGCGATCTCGTCGGTGACGGTCGCGCCGACCCATCGGCGGCGGGGGATCGCTCGCGCGCTGCTGGAGGGAGAGCTGCGGACCGCTGCCGCTGCGGGCGTCCCGGTGGCCTCGTTGACCGTCAGCGAATCGCCCCTGTACGGGCGGTACGGGTTCGCCCCCGCGGTGTCGGCCGCGACGATCTCGGTGGACACCAGGCGGGGCGTCTGGACGGGCCCGGTTCCGTCGGGGCGGGTCGATTTCGTGGCGCGGGAGCAGTGGCGCCGCGAGGTGGGGGAGCTGTCCGCGGGCGTGCTGGCCCGTCGACCCGGCGAGCTGGCCGCGTCGGACGGCTACTGGGACGAGGTTGCCGGCACCGCTTCGGATGCCGACCGGCCCGAGCGGATCCGCACCGTCAGGTACGCCGACGAGGGCGGTGCGGTGCGTGGACTGGCGGCCTACACGGTGACGGAGAACCCAGCCGACCTCGCCGGTGCCCGGGTGGATGTCACGGCGCTGGTCGCCGCGGACGACGCGGCCTACGCGGCGCTGTGGCGGTTCCTGCTCGAGCTAGACCTGGTGCAGACCGTCGTCGCCACCGAGCAGTCGATCGACGAGCCCGTGCTGTGGATGATCTCCGACCGGCGGGCGGCGACCGTGACGCTGCGCGACCACCACTACCTCCGCATCCTCGACGTGACCGCTGCGCTGCAGGCGCGCCGCTACCGCCGCCCCGGCCGGCTGCTGCTGGAGATCGACGATCCGCTCGGGATCGCCGGCGGCCGGTTCGTGCTCACGGTCGACGACGACGGGTCTGCGGCCGTCGCCGTGGCCTCCGCGCGCGCGACCGCGCCGGTGACCCTCACCGCGGACATCGGTGCGCTGTCGGCGCTGCTGCCCGGTCAAGTGTCCGCGCTCACGCTCGCCTCGGCGGGGCGGTTGCAGGCGACGGATCCGGGTGCCGTGGCGGACATGTTCGGCTCGAACGCACCGGCGCGGTTGAGCTACTGGTACTGAGGGGCGGCACGGCACCTCACGGGGCTCGAACCCCGGTGACGGAGCCACCGCCCTCGCCGACATCATCGGCGTGGTGTGAGCCACCCTCACACCGGAAAGACGTGTCGCTCTGACTGCGCAGAGCACTCGCCGTCGACCGGCGCCGGCTATGCGGTCAACGAACACGGCATCAGCTGATGTCACAGGGGAGAACTATCGGGGGGCAGGCCGGAGCCGGAGCGAAGCGGCACGCGGCGTTGCTTACGAGACGCGTCCGTGTTCAGACGTCGAGAGCCTCGCTCAGTTCCAGCCACCGCTCTTCGAGACTCGACGCTTCATTATCGAGTGCGGTGATCTTGGCCGTCTCGGAGCCAAGGAGCTGATAGTCGCTCTGGTCGAGGTCAGCGAGCCCCGCCCGCGCGTCGGCGGCCTGCTGCTGCAGGCGCTCGATGCGTCGCTCCAACGAGGCGAGCTCCTTCTCCGCAGCGCGCAATGCTGCACCCGACAGGACGGTCTCCTGAGGAAGAACGGCTGACTTCGTCGCGGCTGGTGCGGCTTTCTGCTCGAGGGTCCGCAGCTTCAGATACTCGTCGACCCCGCCCGGCAGATGCCGCAGGTGCCCCCCGAGGATCGCGTACTGCTGGTCTGTCACCCGCTCCAGGAAGTACCGGTCGTGTGAGACCACCAGCAGCGTCCCCGGCCAGGAGTCCAGCAGATCTTCCAGCGCTGCGAGCATGTCTGTGTCGAGGTCGTTGGTCGGTTCGTCGAGGATCAGCACGTTCGGCTGGTCGAGCAGGATCAGGAGCAGCTGCAGTCGCCGCCGTTGCCCGCCGGAGAGGTCTTTGACGGGTGTCGAGAGCTGCGCGCTGGTGAAGCCGAGCTGTTCGAGCAGCTGCGCCGGGGTGAGCTCGGCCTTCTTGCTGCCGGAGCCGACGGCGTACGTCGTTCGGAGGCTCCCGAGCACGACCCGCACCGGCTCGTTCGCGATCTCATCGAGCTCGTCCAGTCGTTGCGAGAGGGCGGCGACCTTCACCGTCTTGCCGCGTTTGACCCGTCCGGAGGTGGGGGACACGGAACCGTCGATGAGGCCCAGCAGTGTGGACTTCCCCGCGCCGTTGACACCGAGGATCCCGGTCCGCTCGCCGGGCGCGATCCGCCACTCCACGTCGCGGAGCACCGGGCGGTCGTCGAAGGCAACGCCGGCGTCGAGGAGGTCGACGACATCCTTACCGAGCCGGGTCGCCGCCAGCGACTGCAGCGACACCGTGTCCCGCAGGGCCGGCACGTCGGCGATCAGCGCGTTCGCGGCGTCGATGCGGAACTTCGGCTTGCTGGTGCGCGCCGGGGCTCCTCGGCGCAGCCAGGCCAGCTCCTTGCGGGCGAGGTTCTGGCGGCGTTGCTCGGTCGCCGCGGCCATCCGGTCGCGTTCGACGCGCTGCAGGATGTAGGCCGCGTAGCCGCCGTCGAAGGGCTCGACGATACGGTCGTGCACCTCCCAGGTGGCGGTGCAGACCTCGTCGAGGATCCACCGGTCGTGGGTCACCATGAGGAGCCCGCCGGTGTTCGGCGCCCACCGGCGCTTCAGGTGCCCGGCGAGCCACGTGATCGCCTCGACGTCGAGATGGTTGGTCGGCTCGTCTACGCAGATCAGGTCCCAGTCGCCGACGAGCAGCTGGGCGAGCTGGACGCGGCGGCGTTGCCCTCCGGAGAGGGTGCCGATGCGGGCGCCCCAGTCGAGGTCGGCCAGCAGCCCCGCGATGACGTCCCGTGTGCGCGCGTCGCCGGCCCACTCGTGCTCCGGCGTGTCGCCGACGACAGCCCGGCCGATCGTGTCCGCATCGTCCAGGGAGTCCTGCTGGTCCAGCACTCCCACCCGGACGCCGCCCCGACGTGTGACCTTCCCCGCATTCGGCTCCACCAGCCCGGACAGCATCCGCAGCAGGCTCGACTTCCCGTCGCCGTTGCGGCCGACGATGCCGATCCGGTCGCCCTCGTTCACGCCGATGGTCACGGCGTCGAAGACGACCTTGGTGGGGTATTCGAGGTGGAGGGACTCTGCCCCGAGAAGATGCGCCATGTCCGCTCCAGCGTACGCGGATGCGGCCTGGCGCCGCGCCCCTCCGCGTCCTCTCCGCCGGTGTGGTCGTACTGTGGTCCTTGTCTCAGGGAGGCAGCGGTCTGCGGCTGTTCCTTCTTGTCGTGGCAGACGGGGTTGATGCAACGCTCATCGCTGGACCGATCACCGCGACCATCGCGCGGCGCCCGAAGCGACAAGCCAGTCGGACGCAGCGATCGAGAAAGCTTCCGCCGCGGGCGACGCTGCCCCGCGCGTCTGGGCGCTCGCCGGTCCGGACGCTGCACGTACCCAGCCGCCATCGAGGAGGGCCGCTGGGAAATGATCCGTTCTGTCTGTCTGGCGGAACGTTATCGGCGACGTTTCGTGGGCGCAGGCTTCGGCGTATCCCGGTGCGCGCGGGCCGCGACGTCTTCGGCGATGTAGCGGTGACGTGGTAAGAGCTGACCGGTCGGGTAGGTCGCGGTAAGCAGATCAATACAATCTTGCGCGGAGGTGTATCCGAGCCGGTTGAACAGGAACGCGGCGTCCTCAAGATCCCGCTCATCGCGCGAGGCGTGCAGCTTCATCGCCAGCAGATATCCCGGCGACGGTACCTGCACGAGCAGCGAGTCTGACTCGAACACTGTGCGGGGGTGTTCATCGGCGCCGGGGAGGAACCCCTTGACTGCATCATTGAGCCAGTCCGGTTCGAGCCCGTGTGGGCCGCTCATCTCCTCCACGATCCGCCGAACCTCGGGCGCCGGGGTGAACAGCGCATCCACGTCACGGGTCATCCGATCCCGGTCGTACGCAAGTGCCATCGCCGCCCCACCGACCACGAACAACTGCGCAGATACTCCGGCCTCCGCGAGACGGTCGGACAGGTCTCGGAACAGGGACCGTACCCCGTCCGCGTCGAGCTGCCCGCGGTGGCTCATGCTCTCGCTAGAGAGCGCGAGGTGATGAGAATTCCGCGCCGTCGGAACGCATCAGGGCTTTCCTGATCCGCCTCATCACGGAAGATTGCCGGAACTGCCGGGTACCAGGCGGTGGTGCGACGGGAAGGGTCAAGGACCCACGCGGGCAGCTGCCAGCCGTCACGCTCGGAGAGGTAATCGGCGAGAGCCGCGAACGCGGCATCAACCTCCGATGAGCCGATACGGGGCGGTTCGTCGGAAAACACCTCGGCCGCGAGGCTGGGGCCGCCACGCCGCAGGGCAGAGGTGTAGTCGTCCAGCGTCTGGAGGATACCGAATCGCCAGCACGCGTCGAGAGCTTCTCCGTCTCGGATGAGCTTGTCGCAGTCAGCAGCATTCTGCGCCGCCGTATGGCGCACACCGAGGTTCGGGTTCGGCACAGTCGTTGGGGCGTCGAGGGCAGCATCCAGCAATGCCCCAACTGAGAGCACTTCACCCCGGAACGCCATGACCATGCCTCTTTCCTCACTCGCCATTCTCTCAGAGTCACCCGGAGAAGTCTTGGGTTACGGGCCGACCGGTCGGTGCAGCGCATACTCCAGCAGGATGATCAGCGCGCCGAGCAGCCCCGTGCCGACCGCGCCGAGCACCCGGATCACGTGGGAGGAGCCGCGGCGGGTGTAGGAGGCGTATCCGAGGATGCCGAGCATCAGTACCGCGACGAGCATCGACAGCCAGTAGGCGTCGTAGCCCGACATCTATCCCGCGGGAAACTTCTCCCCCGGATATGTCCGCGGTGAGGAAAACTGTCCACGTCGTGCCCAAACGCACATGCGGGCTTCGGGGATCGACCGTTCGACACGCCTCCACGACCGAGAGTTACCTCTGGCGCGCCACCGCCATGAACCGGCTCAGTATGTGGACATGTGGTCCAGCAGTCGGGCCGCGCGCTCGAGGATGGCCTGGGCTGCGGGGATGGCTTGCCTGACGTCATCGGCCGCAGCGGTGGGCCGGTCGAGGTCGGGATACTGGGTGTCGTTGCGCAGGCGGCGCATCCAGTCGAACTCGCGGAAATCGGCCTGTTTCGGCGGCTCAGTCTGCGCCAGCACGGCCTCGAGGAGGACCGCGTGGGCTCCTTCGCCGCGGGGCCGCAGCCCCTGGTTGATGAGGACCGCGGCCAGTGACAGCCGTGCCGCGTCGTAGGCGAGGCCGAATGCGCCGGCCGGATCCCCGTCCACCCCTTGCGCGGCCAGCGCGAGGTGCGCACGGGCCTGCGCGAGGTAGTGGTCGGCGAGCTCTCGGCTTGCCGCGACGCGGGTCAGCCGGGAGTCGGCGATGAGCCGGTCGATCCCCGCTCGACCTCGGTCCCAGCGCACGATCATGTTGTCTCCTCGAGGTCGAGTCGGTACAGCGGTCGGGCGCGGATGGTGCGCAAGAATGCGTCGTCGCCATTGGCCCAGGTCTCGCTGCTGATGGTGCGCACGTTGACTTCTCGGCCTAGTTCGTGCTCGGCGTGTGCTGCGGCGTCATTGACGGCAGCGCGCGGCGGGTTGCCGATGACGAGGACGTCGATGTCGCCTGGGGGCGTGCCCGGTTCGCCGTTGCGGCGGGCCGCCCAGGATCCGTAGATGTGGGCCTCGTGGATGCCGGGGATGCCGGCCAGGACGCGTGGCAGGACGGCGGCCGGCCCGTAGCTCAGGCGTAGCAGGCCGACGACGTGCGCATAGGCGGGATCGTGCTCGTTCGCGGACACGCGGGTCGCGCGGCCAACCTGCTCCGGCTGGAAAAGGCCGAGCTTGACGAGGCGCTGCACCTCGCGGTGGGTGGTCGCGTAGGCGGTGTCGGTCAGCCGGGCTAGTTCGGCGGTGGTGTAGCTGCGGTCGGGGTTCAGCAGCACGCGCGCGAGGATGTCCGCTTGGGTGTCCGAGCGGAACAGTGGGGAGAGCCTGGGAGCACTGGTATTCATATTCGCGATGATGTCATCGCGAATGTGGTGAATATGCGAAGGGCTGTGTGCATGACGTCATTCCACCACCTCCGCCGTCCGACCCGACTGCGATCCTTGACCTCGGGCCGGAGCATGTCCGGCCGGGCAAATCGGCGCCGGCCGCGTTCGAGGTCCTCAGAGAGGGCTTCGTGTCCGGCGAGGACGTCCAGGTCGCCGTCGTCCTCCCAGAGGTACAAGCCCGGCTCGATGGCCGCGCCCGCGCCCGGGTCATGAGCCGGGTCCGGCGTGCGGGCGAACGTCGCCTTGTCGTTCATCGCCGCCTCCGGCTGGAGGACAGAGACGAACCGGCATTGCCGCAGCGGAGGCAGGTCACCGCCCGGTCAGTGCAGGGCGTACTCGAGCAGGATGATCAGCGCGCCGAGCAGCCCCGTGCCGACCGCGCCGAGCACCCGGATCACCTGCGAGGATCCACGGCGGGCGTAGGAGGCGTATCCGAGGATGCCGAGCATCAGCACTGCGACGAGCATCGACAGCCAGTAGGCGTCATAGCCCGACATCCCGGTCAGCGTGCCGATGACGAGGATCAGCACCGTGGGGATCGCCGTCCACAGCATGCCCGAAGAATGCTGCAGCGCATGCCGGAGGGAGCGGCCGAAGCCGTGCTCGCCGTGGTCGGTGAGGGTGTGGGCGAACACGTGCGCCGCGTAGAACACGAGCAGCGCCGGCACCGCGTCCTCGAGCATCTCGCTGGCGTGGATCGGATGCCCGGCGTCGTCGATCTCGTCGGAGGTCAGCGTGATGAACGCCGTGAACACGATGAGGCCGTAGATCGCGGTCGCCGAGCGGAAGCGGACGTCGAGCCAGTCCTGCACCCGCCGTGCGCGCGCCGCCCGCTCGGGCGTGCTCATGCGTCGAACCCGATGGCGAGTTTGCGCAGCAGCGCGGAGACGCGTTCGCGCTCGCTGTGCGACAACCGCTCGAGCAGCTCCGACTCCGAGTCCATGAGGCGGGTGAGCGCGGCGTCGACGCGGATCCGGCCGGTATCGGTCAGGGTGACCAGGATGCTCCGCCCGTCGTCCGGGTCGTCCTCTCGGCGCACGAGCGCCCGCTCCACGAGCCGGTCGATGCGGTTGGTCATCGTGCCGCTGGAGACGAGGGTCTGCTGCAGCAGATGTTTCGGGCTCAGCTGGAACGGTTCGCCGGCTCGCCGCAGCGCCGACAGCACGTCCCACTCCCACGGTTCCAGGTCGCTGCGGTGGAACGCGTTCCGCCGCGCGCGGTCGAGATGCCGCGACAGCCGGTCGACCCGGGACAACACCTCCATGGGGGAGAAGTCGAGATCCGGTCGTTGCGTCCGCCATGCGTCGACGATGCGATCCACCTCATCTGCCTCGCGCGCCATCCTCCTATTATCGCGAACGCCTCCGCGCATCCCGCGGAAAGACCCGATTCGTCGCCGGACGGCGCATTCCACGAGGTTTTGCCGGTGCCGGCAGCGGGTGTGACGCGCGAGCGCATGGCGCGGATGGCAGACTGGTTCGGCGCCGAGTGGCGCGATCCGCCGTGGTGTAATGGCAGCACGACAGCCTTTGGAGCTGTGAGGTCTAGGTTCGAATCCTGGCGGCGGAGCATGACCGACACACGAGACCCCGAGCTTGCCGTGGTGGTTCTGGCCGCAGGAGCGGGCACCCGGATGCGTTCCGAGCTGCCCAAAGTGCTCCACGAGATCGGCGGCGTGCCGCTGATCGGGCACGTGCTGGCCGCCGCCGCGCTGCTCGCCCCGACACGCACCGTGGTCGTGGTCCGGCATGAGCGCGACCGGGTGGCCGCCGCCGTCGGCGAGCTGGCCCCGGACGCGCTGATCGTCGACCAGGACGAGACACCGGGCACCGGCCGCGCGGTGCAGCTCGCCGTCGACGCGCTCGCCGGCTTCGCCGGCGACGTGCTGGTGCTCAGCGGCGACGTGCCGCTGCTGGAGGCGGACACGCTGTCGGCGCTCGTGGCCGCGCACCGCGGCCGCGACGCCACGGTCACCCTGCTGAGCGCGGCGGTGGAAGACCCGTCCGGCTACGGCCGCATCCTCCGGGACGCCTCCGGCGACGTCGAACGGATCGTCGAGCACCGCGACGCCACCGACCATGAACGCGACGTCGCGGAGATCAACGCGGGCGTGTACGTGTTCCGCGCCGCTGCGCTGGAGGCCCATCTCGCGGTCGTCACCCCGGACAACGCCCAGGGCGAGCTCTACCTCACCGATGTCGTGGCGATCGCGCGTCATGCGGGGGAGCGCGTCGCCGCCTCGCGCGCACCGGATGCGAGCGCCGCGCTGGGCGTGAACGACCGCGTGCAGCTGTCGGAAGCCGCGCGCATCCTCAACGCCCGCACGGTGCGCCGGTGGCAGCTGGCGGGTGTCAGCGTGCAGGATCCCGCGACGACCTGGATCGATCAGGCCGCGGTCCTGGCCGAGGACGTCACGCTGTTGCCGAACACGCAGGTGTTGCGCGCCACCGAGATCGCCCGCGGCGCCACGATCGGGCCGGACACCACACTGCGCGACTGCGAGGTCGGCGAGGGTGCGGTGGTGCGCCGCACCGACGCAACGCTCGCCGTCATCGGCGCGGGCGCCCAGGTCGGCCCGTTCTCCTACCTGCGGCCGGGCACCCGGCTCGGCGACCACGGCAAGATCGGCACGTTCGTCGAGACGAAGAACTCCACGATCGGCGACCGCAGCAAGGTGCCGCACCTCTCCTACATCGGCGACACCGAGATCGGCGTCGACGTCAACCTCGGCGCCGGTGCGATCACCGCGAACTACGACGACATCGCCAAGCACCGCACCGTCATCGGCGACCAGGTGCACTCGGGGAGTCACAACGTGTTCGTCGCGCCCGTTAGGATCGGAGATGGCGCCAAGACCGGTGCCGGTGCGGTCATCCGCAAGGATGTGCCCCCCGGCGCGCTGGCCCTGAGCGTCGCCCCTCAGCGCAACATCGAGGGATGGGTCGACAACAACAGACCCGGCACGGGTGCCGCCGCGGCGGCAGAGCGCGCACGGGCGGCACAGGAAGCGGGCCATGGCACGCAAAGACAAGACGGTTGACCTCGATCGCGAGCGCGGGATCGCGCCGGGACTGGTGGCCAAGACCAAGAAGCGGCTCGTGGTCGCGGCGGGACGATCGCACCTGGCGCTGGCCGGTGAGGTCGCGGCTGTCCTCGGCACGGAGCTGGTGCCGACCGAGTACCGCACGTTCGCGTCCGGGGAGATCCTGACCCGGTTCGAGGTGTCCATCCGCGGGTGCGACGTGTTCCTGATCCAGTCGTTCGGCCCCCCGGTCAACGAATGGCTAATGGAGCTGCTCATCATGCTGGACGCCGCAAAGCGCGCGTCCGCGAAGCGCATCACGGTCGTCGCCCCCTACTACCCGTACTCCCGGCAGGACAAGAAGGGACGCGGACGCGAGCCGATCTCGGCGCGGCTTGTCGCCGACCTGCTGCGCACGGCGGGCGCCGACCGGGTCATGAGCGTCGACCTGCACGCGGCGCAGATCCAGGGCTTCTTCGACGGCCCTGTCGACCACCTGTTCGCCAAGCCCGTTCTGCTGGACCACTTCCAGCGCACCCTTTCCGCCGAAGACCGGGCGAAGCTCACCGTCGTCTCGCCCGACACCGGCCGCGTCCGCGTTGCCGACCAATGGTCGGACAGCCTCGGCGCGCCGCTGGCGATCATCCACAAGCGGCGCGATCCGAACGTCGCCAACCAGGTGACCGTCAACGAGATCGTCGGCCACGTCTCCGGTCGCGTGTGCCTGCTCGTCGACGACATGATCGACACCGGTGGCACGATCGTCAAGGCCGCGCAGGCGTTGAAGGCCAACGGTGCGGAGCGCGTCATCGTCGCCGCGACCCACGCGGTCTTCAGCGATCCGGCGGTCGAGCGGCTGCAGGATGCCGCCGTCGACGAGGTCGTCGTCACCGACACCATTCCGTTACCGGAGGAGAAGCTCTTCCCCGGGCTGCGGGTGCTGCCGATCGGCCCGCTGCTGGCGCGCGCGATCCGTGAGGTCTTCGAGGACGGCTCCGTCACGAGTATGTTCGACGGCGCGGCCTGATCCTGCTGCGCGATCTCGCATAGTCGGTCCATAGACTCCTCACCGGCGATGTTGTATGTCGTCGAATAGAGTCGTGCCGACATCGCGCCCGTTCGGGTGGTGCGGTGTCGCACACGAGAGGACAGCCATGATCCGCATGACCGCCATGCCGCGCCCCGTTCGGGTGGGCGCCGCCGTCGCTGGAGTGGCAGGAGTCGTGGCCCTTGCGGGCTGCGCCAGCACGGCGGCGGATGCCGAGGACGACACGGTCGCCTTGTCGAGCAGTACCCCGACGGCCACCTCCAGCGCCTCCGCGTCGGCGTCCTCGAGCGCCGCGGCCCAGGCCGCCAGCACCTACACGGACGGCACCTATACGGCGTCGGCGTCGTACACCTCGCCTGGCGGCGTCGAGGAGGTGAACGTCACTGTGACGCTCGCCGACGACATCATCACCTCGGTCGACGTCACCGCCGATGCGGCGTCGACGCAGTCCAAGCAGTACCAGAGCGAGTTCATCAGCGGTATCTCCGCGGTCGTGGTCGGGAAGGACATCGACGCGATCTTGGTCTCGAAGGTGTCGGGATCGTCGCTCACGAGCGAGGGCTTCAACTCGGCGATCGAGGAGATCAAGACCGAAGCGGCGGCGTAGACGCATGCCCGAAGCCTCCTGGTCGTTCGATGCGATCGGAACCCGCTGGCAGATCGATACCGCGACGCCGCTCGAACAGGCGGTGCGCGATGAGATCGCGGAGCTCGCCGACGACTTCGACCGCGAATGGTCGCGGTTCCGCGCGGACTCGCTCGTGTCGCAGCTGGGTCGCGAGGCGGGCGCCGTGCCGGCCCCGGTGGACGCCGACGCGATGCTCGACGCCTACGTCGAACTCGCGACGGCGACCGACGGAGCCGTCAACCCGCTCGTGGGCGAGACGCTCGCCAGACGCGGCTACGACGCGTCGTACTCGTTCGTCGACCGCGGTGCCCGGCCGGCGCCGGAGGCCTGGCAGGACGTCGTCGGCTGGGACGGCGGCCGGCTCTCGGTGAGCGAGCCGGCGCTGATCGATGTCGGCGCGCTCGGGAAGGGACGACTCGTGGACAAGATGCTGACCCTCGTCCGCTCGCTGGTCGAGGGCGACGCGGTGGTCGACGGATCGGGCGACCTCGCGGCCGTCGGTGCGCCGGTGCGCGTGGCGCTGGAGCATCCCTACGATGCGCGCCGCGCGGTCGGGGTGGTCGAGCTGCGCGACGCCGCACTCTGCGGCTCCGCGGTCAACCGCCGCGCGTGGGGAGAGGGGCTGCACCACGTACTGGACGCGCGCACGGGTCAGCCGGTGCGTCAGATCGCGGCGACCTGGGCGCTGGCCCCCACCGGGATGGCCGCCGACGCGATCGCCACGGCGCTCTTCTTCGACGGCGGCCCCGCCCTCGCCCACGACTGGGGTGTGGAATGGGTGCGCATGACAACGGACGGACGGGCGGAATGGTCGCCCAGATGGGACGGAGAGTTGTTCCTGTGATCGCAACGCTTGCCGCGGCCTGGAGCCGGGTCTACGCCGTGCTCGGCCGCATCTCGATGTATCGGCTGGCCCTTGGCGCCCTGGGCGTGCTGGCAGCCGTGTCACTGCTCGTGTCGGCGCTCGGCATGGTGCTCCCCGACCCGGGGGAGCTGCTCGCCACTCTCGCGGTGCTGCTGATCGTCTGTGTCGCGGTGGACGTCGTCGCGCACCTCCTGGCGCACCTGCCGGTGCGCATCGAGTCGTCCCTCATCACGGCGCTGATCCTTCTGTTCGTCGTCTGGCCGACGCTCGATCCCCTCGGGCTGGTGGGGATCGCGGTGGCCGGGGTGGCCGCATCCGCCTCGAAGTATCTGATCGTGTGGCGCGGCCGCCACCTGCTCAACCCCGCGGCGGTGGGCGCCACCGTGATCGCGGTGATCGCCGCTCTCGGCGGGACGCTGTGCACCACGTCATGGTGGGTCGGCGCGGACGTGCTCTTCGCCCCTGCGTTGCTGATCGGCCTGGTGGTGCTCTGGCGCACCGAGAAGCTGCGCGTCGCGGCGGTGTTCTGGGTGCTCGCCGTCGCCGTCAGCGTCCTGCACACGCTCGTGCAGTACGCCGAGGCGGGGTTCGCCGTCGACGTCGGCACTGTGCTGTGGCAGGTGATCGCCTCGTCGCCGATCCTGTTCCTCGGTGCATTCATGCTCTCGGAGCCGTTGACGCTCCCCTCTCGGCGCTGGCAGCAGCTCGTCGTCGCCGTGGTGGTCGCGGTACTGGTCGGCTGGCCGCCGGTCATCGGCGACTTCGTGTTCGGGGCGGAGACGGCACTGCTGGTCGGAAACATCGTCGCGTTCGCCCTGGCGGTGCGCGGCGGCATCCGGTTGCGTCTGCGCGATCGGCGGGTGCTCGCTCCCGGCATCGCGGAACTCACGTTCGAGGCGCGTCGCCCGGTGCGGTTCTCCGCCGGCCAGTACCTCGAGCTGACCGTGCCCCATCGCCGTCCCGACGCCCGCGGCACGCGCCGCGAGTTCTCGATCGTCTGCGCCCCCGAGGACGCGCCACTCGTGCGGATCGCCTACCGGGATGCGTCGTCGCCGTCGACGTTCAAGCGCGCGCTCGCCTCACTGCCCGAGGGCGGGGTGGTCACGGCGACCGGCATCTGGGGCGATTTCGTGCTGCCTCGCACGGCGGGTCGCCCGCTGCTGTTGGTGGCCGCCGGGATCGGGGTGACCCCGTTCGTGTCCCAGCTGCGGCACCTGGTCGCAACGCACGCTCGGCGGGACATCGTGCTCGTGTACGTGGTCTCGAACCCCGATCAGCTGGTGTTCCAAGAGGACATCGTGGCGGCCGGCATCCCGGTGATCGTCGTCACTGCGGAGGATCCGGGCGCGCTTCCCGAGGGCTGGCGGTGGGCTGGCGGCATCCGACTGGACTCGACCTCGCTGACGGCGCTCGTGCCCGACCTCGACCGCCGCCACGCGTACGTGTCGGGACCGCCCACCCTCATCGCCGACCTCGCACCCGCCCTCGGTCGCGCGCGTGCGCTCACGACCGACGCGTTCGCCGGATACTGAGGATCGCCGTCGCCCGGGGGACCGGGCGGCGGCTCCGCAGAGTCCGACCCCGCGCCGATCCTGCGATCAGAGGGAGCGGTGCGCGCGGTAGTAGGCCAGCAGCGACCGGGTCGACGCGTCCTGCGCGGCCAGCGCCGCGTCATCGCCGTTCAGCGCGGGTGCGATCTGCAGCGCGAGCTGCTTGCCGAGCTCGACCCCCCACTGGTCGAAGGAGTTGATGCCCCAGATCGTGCCCTGCGTGAACGTGATGTGCTCG
The DNA here is from genome assembly GCA_015654575.1 of Actinomycetales bacterium. Taxonomy (GTDB): domain Bacteria; phylum Actinomycetota; class Actinomycetes; order Actinomycetales; family Microbacteriaceae; genus Microbacterium. Next base: position 7,028 of record JAATGR010000266.1, on the reverse strand, counting down.
TACAGGGCGATCAGCTCGCCGAGCACGGCAGGGGTCAGCGCCGGGGCGAAGACGGATGTCGTCGGCCGGTTGCCGGGGAAGGTCCGCGCCGCGACCAGCGCACCGGTCGTGCCCTCTGCCTCGACCTCCGCGGCCGTCTTGCCGAAGGCGAGCGCCCTCGTCTGCGCGAGGAAGTTCGCGAGGAACAGCGCGTGCACGTCACGGTCACCGTCGGCGAGCGGATATGCCGGGTTCGCGAAGCCGATGAAGTCGGCCGGGATCAGCCGCGTCCCCTGATGGATGAGCTGGTAGAAGGCATGCTGGCCGTTGGTGCCGGGTTCGCCCCAGAACACCTCGCCGGTGTCGGTCGTCACCGGCGAGCCGTCCCAGCGCACCGACTTGCCGTTGGATTCCATCGTCAGCTGCTGCAGGTAGGCGGGGAAGCGGTGCAGCAGCTGCGCGTACGGCAGCACAGCGTGCGACTGCGCGCCGAGGAAGTTCGTGTACCAGACGTTGAGGAGCCCCATCAGCACCGGCACATTGCGCTCCAGGGGGGTGGAGGCCACGTGCACGTCCATCCGGTGGAATCCGTCCAGCAGTTCGCGGAAGACGTCGGGGCCGAGCGCAATCGCCAACGACAGCCCGATCGCGGAGTCGACGGAGTAGCGTCCGCCGACCCAATCCCAGAATCCGAACGCGTTCGCGGGGTCGATGCCGAAGGCGGCGACCTTGTCGAGCGCCGTCGACACCGCCACGAAATGGTGGGCGACGGCATCCGTGCGCGACGCCTCGTCGTCACCGATCGCACCGGCGGACGCGAGGCTCCGCCAGAGCCAGTCGCGGGCCAGCCGCGCGTTGGTGAGCGTCTCCAGCGTGGTGAAGGTCTTCGACGCCACGATGAACAGGGTCGTCTCGGGGTCGAGGTCGGCGGTGGCCTGCGCGATGTCGGTCGGGTCGATGTTGGAGACGAACCGTGCGGCGATGCCGTGGTCGGCGTAGGGCTTCAGCGCCTCGTAGACCATCACGGGTCCGAGGTCGGAGCCCCCGATGCCGATGTTCACGACGTGGGTCACGCGCTTGCCGGTCACCCCGGTCCATTCGCCGGCGCGTACCCGGTCGGCGAACGTGCTCAGCCGGTCGAGCACCTCGTGCACGTCGTGGTCGACCGGCTGGCCGTCGACGACGAGGGCGGGGGAGGCATCCGCGGGGCGGCGCAGCGCCGTGTGCAGCACCGCACGGTCCTCGCTGGTGTTCAGGTGGACGCCGGCGAGCATCCGCGCGAATCGATCGGCGACGCCGGTCTGCTCGGCCAGGCGCACCAGGGCGCTGAGGATCTCGTCGGTGACGAGGTTCTTCGACAGGTCGACGTGCAGGTCGGCCGCGGTCAGCGAGAGCCGTTCGGCACGGTCGGTGTCGGCGGCGAACCAGCCGCGCAGGTCGGGGGTGAACCCGTCGCGGAGGTGGGCCAGCTCGGCCCAGGCGGAGGTGGTGGTGGGATCGATGGGGGTGCTCACTCGTCCACGCTAGCGTGCGGGACGGGATCCGAGGGGCGAGCGGGCAGACGCACCATGAACGTCGTGTCGCCGGGACTCGACACGACCGAGATGTCACCCGAGTGCGCCTCGACGATGGCGCGCACGATGGAGAGCCCGAGCCCGGTGCCGCCGGTCTTGCGGGCGCGCGACCGATCGGCGCGGCTGAACCGCTCGAAGAGCTCGTCGGTGATCGCCGGATCGACGCCCGGCCCGTTGTCGTGTACGCGGAGCACGGCCTCGTTGCCTTCGCGCACGACCGAGAGCGTCACGATCGTGCCGGCCGGTGTGTGGGTGCGGGCGTTCGCGAGCAGGTTCGTGACGACCTGGTGTAGCCGGCCATCGTCGCCGGCGATGACGACGGGCTCCTCGTCCAGGTCGAGTTCCCACCGGTGATCGGGGCCCGCCACCTGCGCGTCTCCGATCGACTCGATCGCCAGCCGCGTGAGGTCGACGGTGCCGTAGACGAGCTCCTGTCCCTCTTCGAGGCGCGCCAGCAGCAGCAGGTCCTCGACGAGGGCGGTCATCCGCAGCGACTGCGCCTGGATCCGCTCCAGTGACGACTCGGTGTTCTCGCTGAGCGTGGGATCGCGCAGCGAGAGCTCCGAGTAACCGCGGATCGAGGCGAGCGGCGTCCTAAGCTCGTGACTGGCATCGGCGACGAAGGTCCGCATCCGCTCCTCGTTGCGCTGTCGGGCATCCAACGACGTCTCGACATGGTCCAGGAGGGTGTTCAGCGAGGCGCCGACGCGCCCGATCTCGGTCGAGTCGTCGGCCTGTGCCGCAGGAACGCGCTCCGCGATGCGGACCTCGCCCTCGGACAGCGGCCTTTGGGTCACCCGTTCAGCGGTGTCGGCGACGGCGCGCAACGGCGCCAGGCTGCGGCGGATGATGATCGCCAGCAGCCCCCCGAGGATCAGCAGGCCCCCGACGGTGACCAGGGTCACGGTGGTCAGGATCTGCGCCAGCGTGGAGGACACCTCGCTCGTGGGCAGACCGTACACCGCGGACGACGCCACCATCACGCGATACTCCCCGAGACCGTCGACCGGGACGGTCAGGACCGTCCCGACGCTGGAGTGGGCGACAGCGCTGATCAGGGCGCTGATCTGGTCGTCCGTCAGATCCTGCACCGTGTCGTCGCTCGTGACGTAGGCGCCGCTCAGAGAGGACAGGGTGTTCTGGTAGACCAGCAGCGTTCCGGTCTCCTGCCGGCCGCTGGTGAGGATGTCCGCGGCGTCGCTGGACGGCGAGGTCGGCGAGAACTGCAACTTGTAGAGCTGCGTGTCCAGGTTCGTCTGCATGATCGAGCTGAGGATCGTGCCGGTCGCCAGACCCACCGCGATCAGGATGATCGCGACCATCCCGATGACGGCCGTGATCAGGCGGGCCTGCAGGGTCCAGCGGCGACGGTGCCGTGGTCCCCGGGAGCTGTGCGTCACTGTGGGGCTTTGATCATGTACCCCACACCGCGCACGGTGTGGATGAGCGGCTCGCGCCCCTGATCGATCTTCTTGCGAAGGTACGAGATGTACAGCTCGACCACGGACGATCGGCCGCCGAAGTCGTAGTTCCACACCCGGTCGAGGATCTGCGCCTTGGAGACGACGCGCCGCTGGTTGCGCATGAGGTAGCGCAGCAGCTCGAACTCGGTCGCGGTGAGCTCGATCTGGGCGCCGCCGCGGTCGACTTCGTGGCTGTCCTCGTTGAGGCTCAGATCTCCGACGCGCAGGATGGGCTCGGAATCGTCGGCCTGCGCCGTGCCGGCGCGCCGCATGAGGCCACGCAGTCTCGCGACGACCTCCTCCAGGCTGAAGGGCTTCGTGACGTAGTCGTCGCCCCCGGCGGTGAGCCCGGCGACGCGATCGCTCACCGCGTCCTTGGCGGTCAGGAACAGCACCGGCACGTCGTTGCCGCTCTGACGCAGCCGGGTCAGCACGGCCATGCCGTCGAGATCGGGCATCATGACATCCAGCACCATGGCGTCGGGGTCGAACTCCCTGGCCGCGGCGAGAGCCTGGAATCCGGATGCCGCCGCCTTGACCTCCCAGCCCTCCATCCGCAATGCCATCGACAACAGATCGGTCAGCATCTGCTCGTCGTCGACGACGAGGACGCGCGGGGGCTTCCCATCGGCACGGTGGAGGGCGGGGGAGGCAGCAGGGGTCGTCATGGTTTCTGATTCTGCCCCGGCTTCTATGAGCAGGCTATGGCAGAACCTATGCCAGCGCTGTGAATTATGCGGTGCGGCGTTCATAGGCTGCTCTTAAGCCGTGCTGACGAATCGCTTGAGCCTGCTTCTTACCGTCGGGATGACGGCCGGAACTGCGGCCAAGAGGAGACCCATGTACTGGACGTATTTGCGCCGCGAGCTCGCCGGCCGGAAGAAGCAGACCATCATCGTGGCGGCGGGGCTCGCGATCGCGATCGCGCTCGTGATCATCGTGAACTCACTCGCCGCCGGGGTGCGCGATGCGCAGTCCACGGCACTCGAATCCGTCTACGGTGTCGGCACCGACCTCACCGTCACCGGAGCGCAATCCGAGCCGGGGGAGGGTGACGGAGGACAGTCCTTCGACTTCGGCAGCGACGCGGGAACGACCGACGATGTCGGGACGACCACCCTGAACCAGTCGACGTTGTCGACGGAGATGGGACGCACCACCCTCGACGCCTCGACGCTCGACACCGTGCTTTCCGTCGACGGCGTGTCCGACGCGACCGGAGCGCTCAGCCTCACCAACTCCACGTTCTCCGGCGAGCTTCCCGAGGCTCCGTCGAGCGACTCCAGCACCGGCACCGGCGACGCAGCGGGCGGCGGCGCGCCGTCCGGTGACAGCGGCGGCGGCGGCTTCGGCGGGGGGTCCTTCGGAGTCGATTCGTTCGACGTGCTCGGGATCGAGACCGACAGCACGGTCGGCCCGATGTCGTCGGTCACCGTCAGCGAAGGCCGCCTGCTCGACAGCGACGACGTCGGCGCGTACGTCGCCGTCGTCGACTCGACGTACGCGACCAGCAGCGACCTCGCCGTCGGCGACACGATCAACGTCGGCGGGACCGACATGGAGATCGTCGGGATCGTGGCGTCCAGCTCCTCCTCAGCGGACACCGCATCCGACGTCTACATCCCGCTGGATGTCGCGCAGACCCTCTCCGGCTCCGGCGACGTCGTCTCCACCGTGTACGTGCAGGCCGCCTCATCGGGCGAGATCTCGACCGTGCAGTCGGCGATCGAGTCGGCGCTGCCCGATGCCACGGTCAGCTCGGAGTCGGATCTGGCCTCGACGGTCTCGGGCTCGCTGTCCAGCGCCTCATCGCTGATCACGAGCCTCGGCACCTGGCTGTCGATCATCGTGCTCATCGTGGCCGTCGCGCTGGCGGTGCTGTTCACGATCTCCGGGGTGTCGCGTCGTACCCGTGAGTTCGGCACGCTGAAGGCCATCGGGTGGTCCAACGGACGCGTCGTCGGCCAGGTCGCCGGCGAGTCGGTGGTGCAGGGCCTGATCGGTGGGGTGCTCGGCCTGGTCATCGGACTGATCGGGGTCATCGTGATCAACATTGTCCATCCCACGATCTCGAGCTCGTCCGCCTCGACCACCGGCCAAGACGCCCCTGCCGGCGGCGGCGGGATGCCCGGTGGTGGCGGCACCATCAGCGCCACGACGCAGACCGCGACCGACATCGCGCTGAGCGCCCCCGTATCCGTCTCGATCATCGTGGCAGCCATTGCGCTGGCCGTCGTCGGCGGTCTCGTCGCCGGAGCGTTCGGCGGCTGGCGCGCCGCACGGCTCAGCCCGGCCGAGGCCCTCCGCGCGGTCGCGTGACCGACCGAACCTCTGACAGGAGAAAGCAATGACCATCGTGAAAGAAGAGCACGAGGGCGTGGCAGCAGAATCCGCCACTCCGGCCTACCGCATCGTCGGCGTCACCAAGACCTATCAGCAGAAGGGACGCGTCGTGAAGGCGCTGACCGGGGTGACGATCAACATCGCCCAGGGTGACTTCGTGACCATCCAGGGACCGACCGGCGGTGGCAAGTCGACGTTCCTGCAGATCCTGGGCGCGCTGGACCGTCCTACCGAGGGCGAGGTGTTCCTGAACGGCGCCGACATCGCCAAGGCCTCCAACACCGAGCTCGGTCGCCTGCGGGCGGATGAGATCGGGTTCGTATTCCAAGGGTTCAACCTGATCCCCACCCTCACCGCGGCGGAGAACGTCGACATGGGGCTGGAACCGCTGGGGCTGGCCAAGGAGGAGCGCGCCCGCCGCGTCGCCGAGGCGCTGGTCCACGTCGGCCTCGAGGAGCGCGGTGATCACCGTCCCGGTGAGCTCTCCGGCGGGCAGCAGCAGCGCGTCGCGATCGCGCGGGCGATCGCGAAGCAGCCGAAGGTGCTGCTCGCGGACGAGCCCACCGGCAACCTCGACGAGAGCATGCGGGACGAGATCCTGCAGGTGCTGCAGAGCCTCAACGGCGGCGGGCTGACCCTGATCGTGGTCACCCACGACTCCGCGGTCGCCCGCAAGGCCAAGCGTCGGCTGCGGCTGGAGAAGGGGACGGTGCGCGACATCACGAAGTGAGTTGCGCGGATCGTTCCGCCAGAACGGGACGGGGCGCAGAGATCCGCTGATGATCTCCGCGCCCCGTCGTTCGTGCGACCGGCGTCAGTGGGTGTCTTCGGCCTCGATCTCGGATCGGTCGCGTGACCACAGCGTGTGGAACGTGCCGGGCTTGTCGACACGGCGGTAGGTGTGCGCACCGAAGAAGTCGCGCTGCCCCTGGATGAGGGCGGCCGGCAGGCGCTCGGCGCGCAGCCCGTCGTAGTAGGCCAGCGAGGAGGAGAACGCGGGGGCGGGGATGCCGGACGCTGCCGCCGTCGCCACGACACCACGCCAGGCCTCCTGCGCGCGGTCCAGTGCGTCCACGAAGTACGGTGCCGTCAGCAGCACCGGCAGCTCCGGGGCCTGTGCGTACGCGTCGGTGATGCGGTTGAGGAACTGGGCCCGGATGATGCATCCGCCGCGCCAGATCGCCGCGACCTTGCCGAGGTCGATGTCCCAGCCGTAGTGCGCGGCGCCGGCGCGGATCTCGTCGAAGCCCTGCGAGTACGCGACGATCTTCGAGGCGTACAGCGCGAGGCGCACCCGCTCGATGAAGGCGTCGGCATCCGTCACAGCGAGGCCTTCGGCAGGGCCCGGCAGTGATCCGGTGGTCGCCCGCTGTTCCGGGTGGCTCGAGAGCGACCGGGCGAACACGGCCTCGGCGATGCCGGAGACCGGCACGCCCAGGTCGATGGCGGTCTGCGCCGTCCAGCCGCCCGTGCCCTTGGCGCCGGCCTGGTCGACGATCACATCGACCAGCGGCTTCCCGGTGTCAGCATCGGTCTGACGCAGCACCTCCGCGGTGATCTCGATGAGGTAGCTCTCCAGCTCGCCGCGGTTCCACTCGGCGAAAACGTCCGCGATCTCGGCCGGGGTCTTCCCGGTTCCGCGGCGGATGAGGTCGTAGGCCTCGGCGAT
>JAATGR010000165.1 GCA_015654575.1 Actinomycetales bacterium | reverse complement strand
GCACGTGGGTCTCATAGAGTTCCACCTCGCTCTTGAGAGGAGGTCGCGGACCGACCAACGACATGCTGCCGGCGAAGACGTTGAACAACTGCGGCAGCTCGTCCAGGCTGAACCGGCGCAGGAAGCGGCCGATCGGCGTAACTCGCGGGTCGTCCTTCATCTTGAACATCACGGTATTGCCCTGGAGGCGCTGCTCGTCCAGGAGCGCGAACAGACGCGCCTCGGCATCCGACGCCATCGAGCGGAACTTGAGCATCGTGAACGTGGCGCCGTTGATACCCACCCGCTCCTGGCGGAACAGCACCGGGCCGGGGCTGCCCCAGCGCACGATCAGCGCGACAACCGCCATCACCGGTGACAGCACCAGAATGAGGAGGGCCGACATCACCACGTCGAACGCCCGTTTGGTGAAGAGCTTGAGCCCCTCGTAGCGCGGTGTCTCCACGTGGATGAGGGGCAGTCCGGCAACCGGCCTGGTGTGAATGCGCGGACCGCCGATATCCACCAGACTCGGCACCACCACCAGATGCTGCTTGCCCGGCTCCAGCCCCCAGCTGAGCTCGCGCATCCGTCGAGGGGAGATCTCGCCACCACTGGTCACCACGACGGTATCCGCCTGCACGGTGTGAAGAGCCGCCGTCACCTCGTCAAGACCGCCCAACACCGGAACGGTCGTCCCGGCCAGTTGTGTTCCGGCCTCGCCGTTCGGCACGCAGGCGCCGACGACGAGATAGCCCGCCGAGGTCTGCCGCTCGAGTTCGCGGGCGATCCGCGTCGCCGACGCGGCGGACCCCACCAGCACCACCCGCGCCGAATACCGGCCCTGAAGCCGCTGCACGTTGAGCCACTGCCGCCAGAGCCAGCGCGAGAGACAGAGCACGATGGTGCCCAGGGGAAAGGCGATGAGGATGTATCCGCGGGCGAGATCGATGTGGAACAGGTAGGCGACGATCGCGGCCAGGCCGAACAGGCGCACGGCGCCGTTGACGATCAACTTGTACTCCTCCGGGCCGGTGCCGAGCACCCGGTAGCCGCGCGTGCCGTACACCGCGAGGATGAGCATCCAGAAGGCGATCAAGATCACCGAGATCGCCGTGTAGCTCACGGCGAGGTCGACGGGCCTCCCCCGGAACGTCACGTTGCTGGAGTCGAAGCCGAACCAGGCGATCTGCACCCCGAAGATCACCAAGACCAGCACGATCAGGTCGGTCACGATGAGGCCGATCGCATACCTGCGACGCCAGTCCCGGGGGTTCCGATCGCGGGCACCCGGCCGTGGGGTGGAACCAGTGCTCATGTCACTCCACGCCATGAAGATATCGGGAAACGCTCGCTGCTATCTCCTCACCTTAGCGGCAGCGGTACCCCGATATACCGGGATCATCGCCAGGTCGCGCCGCCATCCGTGGAGCGCGACAGCGCATCCCCCGCCCAGAGCCACAGGGTTCCGGCCGCCTCGGAGAGTGCGACCGTGCCGGCCGAGGGGGTGACCGTCGCGTAACAACCGGACACACTCGGCACGAGACCCGCGCTGAGGGCGACGATCTGCACGCCGGCGCAGTCCTTCGCACCGGCCACGGCGGCCAGGTACCCGTCGCCGGAGGTCGCGAGATTCATCGCCCCCGGCAGCGAGGCCGACACGGCCCACGTCTTTGCCGCATCCGCGGTGACGTGCACCGTGTCATCCGCGCAGAGCACCGCGGCCGACTTCGAATCCCGCGGGGCCAGGGCGATCACCGCACACGGCGCCGCGAGTTCACCGCTCGGGCTGTGCACGGTGCTCGGATAGGCGGGGCTGGCGTACCAGGTGGCGGCCAGCTCCTTCGGATAGGTCGAGTAGTTGTCGCCGGCGACAAAGGTCTTCACGAGCTGCGGGGAGCACCCGGACTCGGTGAGGCCGACCATGGTCGCCTGGCCCTTGCCCGTGGCGATGATCCGCTGCAGCGCGGTCACCTTGGTGGGCCCGGTGACGTCGGTGGTCTTCCAGGTGGCACCGGCATCGGTGGTCAGCTGGGCGGCGGCCGGGGTCGCCGGGCAACCGCCCGTGGTCGCGCGCCAGGCCGTGCCGGCGTTGAGGGCGGCCAGCAGACGGGTCG
>JAATGR010000135.1 GCA_015654575.1 Actinomycetales bacterium | reverse complement strand
TCCCCATGTGCATCAAGCCCGCCTCCGCAGCACTTCTCGCTGTTCTGCTGTTTTCGCCTGCGTCTGCTCTACGAGCTCAAGCTTCTGCGGCGCAGGCAGCTGCTGCGCAAACGGGCACCGCTCCCCAGACCATTGAGAGTGAGCAGCCGTCGCGGGTCGAGGCGGTGCTCGACTGGGAACTCGCCGCCGTCGGCGACCCGCTCGTCGACCTCGGCTACCTCGTGGCGGCGTGGGCGGAGCCGGGGCATGCGCCGGCGACGGCGATCGAGCGGCTGGGCGCCGCCTCCACGGCCGCCGGATTCCCGACCCGTGCCGACCTCGTCGCAGCGTACGCGGCATCCTCCGGCCGCGATGTCGGCGACCTGACCTGGTACGTCGTGCTGGCGGAGTGGAAGCTCGCGGTGCTGTGGGAGTACAACCGGCGCCGCGTCGAGGCCGGCCGTGGCGACCCCTACTACGCCGACCCCGCGCACGTGACCGAGTTCCTCGACGCCGCCCGTCGCCTGATCATCGCCGGCTGATCCGCCCCCGACGGCACCGGCTACTCGGCGCGGCGCTGCGCCTTGCTGGCCTCCGACGCCGCACGGGCGCGGGCCTGCAGGCCTGCCCAGTCCTCGGCGGACAGCGCGCCGAGCGCCGCGAAGGTGCCGGGGCCGGCGAGCCTCTGGCCGCCGTCCATCGCGATGGTCTCGCCGGTGAGGTACTCGCAGGCGTCGGACAGCAGGAAAGTCACAAGGTGCGCGACCTCGTCGGGGGTGCCAAGGCGGCCTGCCGGGACGCCGCGCGGATCGGTGGCGCCGACGAGGTCGTCGCGACCGGCGTCGAGGACGTCCCAGGCGTAGTCGGTGCGGATCGGACCGGGCGCGACGGCGTTCAGCCGGATGCGGTGGGGTGCCCACTCCGCGGCGAGCGACATCGTCATCGCGTGCACCGCCGCCTTCGCCATCGCCGACGGCACGACGAACGCCGACCCGGTCCACACCCAGGTCGTCAGGAGCGAGACCACAGACCCGGCGAGCCCCGCCGCGATCCAGCGCGTGCCGGCGGCGTGGGTGACGAAGTAGCTGCCGTCCATCACAGTCGAGGTGACGGCCTCGTAGGCGCGCGGGCTGAGCGTCGCGGTCGGCGCGAGGAAGTTGCCGGCTGCGCCGTTGACGACGCCCGTCAGCGGCCCGTCGGCCCAGGCGGCATCCATCGCCTGCTCGACCGCGGCAGCGTCGCGGACGTCCACCGACCGCGGCACCCCACTGCCGGGGCGGATGCGGTCGAGCTCCATCGCAGCGTCGGCCAGCGGGTCGGGGCGCCGGCCCCACAGGTGCACCGTGGCGCCGTGGGCCGCGAGCACACCGGCGATCGCCCGGCCCAGGCCGCTGCCGCCACCGGTGACGACGATGCGGGAGCCGGCTAGGAGGTCGGCCCGGAAGGGACTCGTGCTCATCGGCGCGCGCCCCGGCGAGGGTCGAGCGCTGTGGCGGTGTCTGTCGTCATGGGAATCGTGTGGCGGGCCGGGGACCTCCGGGCCGCTGCTAACGTAACATCCACCGAAGACGTGCCGGACTCCCGTCCGTGACGACGCTGACCGCGAGCCCGACCATCTTCCTTCTCATCCCCACACGAGAGGAAGTCATGGCATCATCGCCTGTGGCCCTCGGGCCGCACACCCCCGCCGACATCACCCGCTATTACGCCTCGGGAGCATGGCAGGATCGCGTGCTGCATCAGCTCGTGGCCGAGCAGGCCGCGGCGCACCCCGACCGCGTGTTCGTCACCGACGGCGACCAGACGTTCACCTACGGGCAGTTGCACGAGCGGAGCATCCGGATCGCGGCGGGCCTGCGCGACCTCGGCGTCCGGCGCGGCGACCGCGTTGCGGTGCAGCTTCCCAACTGGGCGGAGTTCGCCGCGGTGGTCGCCGCGATCTCCCGCCTCGGCGCCGTGCTCGTGCCGATAATGCCGATCTTCCGCTACGAGGAGGTCTCGTACGCCATCGAGCACTCCGGCGCCGTCGTCTCGGTCGCCCCGGAGTTCTTCCACAAGTTCGACTACCGCGGCATGTTCCGCGATGTGCGCACTGCGGTCCCGACCCTCCGCCACACCGTCGTCGTGCGTAGCGAGGCAGGCGACGGCGAGGGCGAGTCCTCGCTGGAGGAGCTGGCCGTCGACGGCGACCTCGCCGAGCTCGACGCCTCCCTCGGCGACGGCGCCGGGGCGGACGACCCGTTCCTGATCGTCTACACCTCCGGCACCACGTCGCGGCCGAAGGGCTGCCTGCACACCTTCAACACCGTCCACGCGAGCGCCGTCGCGATGGTGCGGCGGCTCGGGATCACGGAAGAGGACGTGTTCTTCAACCCCTCCCCGGTCGCGCACTCCACCGGGCTGGTCACCGGGCTCATCATGCCGCTGGTCGCCGGCGGCGGCACGCACTTCCAGCCATCGTGGGACCCGGAGGAGGGACTCCGGCGGATCGCGCAATACCGCTGCACCGTCACCTACACGGCCACGACGTTCATCTCCACGCTCATGCAGGCGTACGACCCCGACCGCCACGACATGGGTTCGATACGTTTCTGGGTCTGCGCCGGCGCACCGATCCCGGGGGCCGTCGTGCAGGCGGCGCGTTCGCTGTTCCCCGGCTGCTCCGTACTCGGTCTTTACGGCCGCAGCGAGAACATGACCACGACCATGTGCGGGCCCGACGACGTGCCCGAGCGCTCGGTGACCTCCGACGGCCGGGCTCTACCCGACGCCGAGGTCGTCGTCGTCGGGCTTGACGGTGCCGTGCTGCCCGCCGGCGAGGAGGGGGACGTCGCCTACCACGGCCCCTCGCACATGCTCGAGTACTACCGCGACCCGGAACAGACGGCGGCGCTCTACACGCCGGACGGCTTCTCCCGGTCGGGTGACCTCGGTATCGGCGACGACGCGGGTTTCGTTCGGGTCAGCGGCCGAGTCAAGGACATCATCATCCGCGGCGGACTGAACATCTCCAGCCGAGAGGTCGAGGACCTCCTCATCGGCCACGAGGCGATCCAGGCCGTCGCGGTGGTCGCAATGCCGGACCGACGGCTCGGCGAACGCTCCTGCGCGTTCGTTGTGCTCGCCGGGGACGCCGACCTCACCCTCCCGGACGTCTCGGCATACCTGCACGAGCATCGCGTCGCGATCCAGAAGCATCCGGAGCGGATCGAGGTCGTCGACGCGCTCCCGATGACGGCCGTCGGCAAGGTGCGCAAGAACGTGCTGCGGGAGCGGATCGCCGAGATCCTGGAGTCAGAGCGGAACGCCTCGGTCAGCTCCTGACGCGGACGACAATCTTGCCGGCGGTGTGGCCCTCGCCCGACGCGACGAGGGCCGCACCGGCCTCCTCCCACGGGTAGATCGCCCCGATGGTCGGGTGGATCCGGCCTGCGGCGAGGAGCCCCTCCACGGCATCCCGCACCCGCACCAGGGTGCCGGGGTGCTCGCGGTCCATGGTGTCCATCGAGATGCCGGTGACAGTGAGGTTCCGCAGCAGCAGCCGGTTCACCCGCACCTCCGGAATCGCGCCGCCGGCGAAGCCGATGACAACGAGGACGCCGCCGATCCGCAGCGCCCGGAGCGAGTCGGTGAAGCGGTCGCCGCCGACCGGGTCGAGGACGGCGTCGACGCCGCGACCGCCGGTCAACTCGCGCACCTCGTCGAGCCACGGACCATCGGAGCGCACCGTCTCGGCCGCGCCGGCGGTCCGCGCCGCGCGCTCCTTCTCGGCGGAGGAGACCACGGCGATCGCGCGCACGCCGAAGGTGCCCGCAAGGTCGAGCGCGGCGGTGCCGACACCTCCCGCGGCGCCCTGCACCAGCACCGTCTGGCCGGGCTCCACCCTGGCCCGCTCGTAGGCGAACCACGCCGTCGACCAGTTCAGGTATACCGCCGCACCGGTCTCGAACGGCACGTCGTCCGGCAGTCTCACGGTGTAGTCCGGTGCGACGACCGCGCGCTCGGCCAGACCGCCCCAGAATACGATGCTGCCGACCCTGTCGCCGGGAGCGAAGCCGCTGTCGGCATCCGTCTCGATCACGACCCCGGCGATCTCGCTCCCCGCGACGTAGGGCGGCGGCTGGCCGTACTGGTAGGCGCCGGAGGCCTGCAGCGCGTCGATGACCGAGAGCCCTGCGGCGCGCACCTCCACCAGCACCCGCCGGCCCCAGGCCATGTGGTGTGATCCGACCGGCTCCGGGGCGTCCTCTACGAGGCGGGCTACGGAGGGCCCATCCAGACTCGGGACCAGCAGAGCACGCACCACTCCACCGTAGCGGTGGGAAGATCGAAGGGATGAATGCTCCCCGCGTGATCCTGTCCGGGCTGGGCGCCGTCACGCCGCTCGGTGACGATGCCCCCACGTCGTGGGATGCCCTGCTGGCCGGACGCTCCGGCGTCGGCCTCGTCGAGGAGGACTGGGCCGAACCCTTGCCGGTGCGGATCGCAGGAACCGTTCGCACGGATCTGGCCGAAAGGCTGCCCGTGGCACAGCTGCGCAGGCTCGACCGCGCCGAGCAACTCGCCATGGTCGCGGGCCGCGAAGCCTGGGTGGACGCGGGCGTCGTCGCGGTCGATCCGGAGCGCTTCGCGGTCGTCGTCGGTTCCGCCATCGGCGGCCTCACCACGACCCTGGCGCAGCAAGCCAAACTGCAGGAGGGGCCCCGGCGGGTGTCACCGCACACCGTGACGATGATGATGGCCAATGGCGCCGCGGCATGGCTGTCGATCGAGCTGGGCGCGAAGGCCGGAGCCCGTACGCCGGTGAGCGCCTGCGCCTCGGGGTCGGAGGCGATCATGATGGGTTGGGAGATGATCCGGGCCGGGTCCGCCGACATTGTGCTCGCCGGCGGGACCGAGGCCTGCATCACCGGGCTGACCCTCGCCGCGCTCGCGCAGACCCGTGCGCTGTCGCACCGTCAGGACGACCCCGCGACCTCGTCGCGACCGTTCGATGTCGACCGTGACGGCTTCGTGCTCGGCGAGGGCGCAGCGATGGTCGTGCTGGAGAGCGAGGAACACGCCCGCGGTCGGGGTGCGACACCCATCGCGGTGCTCGCCGGGGCCGCGGTGACCTCCGACGCCCGCGACATCGTCAACGCCGACCCCGAAAACCAGGAGCGCACGATGCGCCTCGCGCTGCGGGCCGCTGCCGTCGATCCGGAACGGATCGGGCTGGTGCACGCGCACGCCACCTCGACGGTCGTGGGCGACGCGAACGAGGGCGCCGCGATAGCGGCTATCTTCGGCACCGGAAGCCCGGTCACCTCGACCAAGGGCGCGGTGGGTCACCTCCTCGGTGCCGCGGGATCGCTCGGCGCTGTGGTCGCCGCGCAGGCGCTGCGCGCCGGTATCGTGCCGCATATCGCGAACACGTCCCGGGTCGATCCCGCGATCCCGCTCGACGTCGTCACCGGCGGTCCGCGCGCCGTCGACGCGGAGGCGGCTCTTGTGAACGCCTTCGGCTTCGGCGGTCACAACGTGTCGCTCTTGCTGACCCGCTCATGACGGCGGCCGTCTACGCCGGACCGGAGCAGCTTCTGCGCGTCCACGGCATCACGGTCGGCAGCGGCGACGCGTCGGCGCGGATGGAACTCGGGCCGTGGTCGACCGGGCTCGACGGACGTACCGCTCTCGGTGCGCTGGGCGTGCTAGCCGACGACGTCCTCGGCTACGCCGTCGCGAGCTCCCCGGCGAGGCCTGCCGACAGGTGGTGCGTCAGCACCGAGATCGCCCTCGACGCCCTCGGGACACTGCCTGGTCCCGGAGAGGCGGTGCGCTGCACGGCGACGGTGCGCCGTGCCGATGCCGGAGGCGCATACGCCAGCGGCGAGGTGTGGGACGCCGTGGGCCGTGTGATCGTGCTGATCCGGCAACGCGCTCGATGGATCCCGCTGGCGGGACTACGCGATCCGCTCCGTGCACAGCCCATGTTCGACGTCTCGGGCGCGACGTATCCGGCATTGGCTGGGATGCGTGCCGAGGATGGGGAGATCCTGCTCGACACGACGGAGATCGTCGCGAACCCCGCGGGGCTCCTGCATGGCGGCATCAGCCTGGCGGCGACCGACCTCGCCGCAACCGCGGCGCTCGCCGCTCATCTGCCCGCGCTCACGGTCCGGAGCATCCACATCGCTTTCCCGCGCGCCACGCCCATCGGTGCGCGCATCGAGGCCCGCGCCGAGTTCCGGCACCTCGGCCGGGCGACCGCCGTTCTGGACGCATCGACGCAGGCCCTCGGCGAGACGCGCACCATCAGCCGGATCACTGCCGAGATCGAGCCCTGAGCGACAACGCGACTGGCAGCGTACTGGGCGCGGGATTCCGGTGGTGATGCCGGTGGCTGAGTAGGTTCGGAACTTGACCACATCGGGGGATGCGTCAGAGCAGGCCGGGCATCGCTGGCGACGGCACGTCGCAATCGCTGTCTGGCTGGTGGCGGCAGGTGGAGCGCTACTCGCCCTGGCTCTCCTGGGGCAAGAATTCGCCTGGGGACTCGGTCAGGCTCTGCATGCGAATCCAGACGCCGAGGATCGGGTTCCCCACTTCTGGGGATTCATCGCCTTGGCCGCGATTCTCACCGTCGCCGCGATCGCGGCGCTCGTCGCTCGTCGCTGGGTGGCGTTTGCACTCAGCGTGGTCCTCGCGCTCGGCACAGGGATGTTAGCTGCCGGAATCTACCGCTGACGGCGCTCACTGAAATTCCTCAGTTGTGCTGATCGAAATTCCCCACTCCGGGTCGCTTCCCGTTCGTGAGGGCGGGCCTCCCTCGATGCTGATGGTCTCTGACCACACACCAGCTCGAGGGAGGCCCTCTTCTCATGCTTTCAGAGGAGGACGACGTGGACATCCACGCGCTCAAGCGGCAGGGGATGACGATCAGCGAGATCGCCCGCCGCACCGACCATGACCGTAAGACGATCCGGGCGTACCTGTCCGGGCAACGCGCCCCAGGGGTTCGTCAGCGTGCCGCGCCCGACGTGTTCGACGGGTTCGCCGAGTACGTCAGAGCGCGGCTGACCGAGGACCCGCACCTTTGGGCTGTGACGCTGTTCGATGAGCTGCTGCCGCTCGGGTTCACGGCGTCGTACCCGACGCTGACGAGGCAGATCCGGGCGCGGGGGTTGCGTCCGTTCTGCGAGAGCTGCGCGCACGTCACGGAGCGGCCCAACGCGGTCATCCCGCATCCGCCTGGTGAGGAGACCCAGTTCGATTGGCTCGACCTGCCCTATCAGCCCGCACATTGGGGGTTCTCGACGAAGAAGGCGTACCTGCTGGTCGGGTCCCTCGCGCACTCCGGCGTCTGGCGGGGAGTGATCTCTCCATCGATGGACATCCCGCACCTGCTGGCCGCGATGACCACACTCCTCGGTCTGCTCGGCGGGGTGACCCGGGACTGGAGGTTCGACCGGATGCGGACCGTGCTGGATCCGGCGACCGGGGACCTGACGAAGGTGTTCGCGGCGTTCGCGAAACACCACGGCGTGACCGTGATCGCCTGCAGGCCTCGGTCCGGGAACCGGAAGGGCGTGGTCGAGAAGAACAACCACACCGCCGCGCAACGCTGGTGGCGGACCATGCCCGACGAGCTCACCCTCGAGCAGGCCCAAGCCAGCCTCGACGCGTTCGCCCGCAGACAAGACGACCGCGACCGGGAGGGCACGGCGGGCACGACCACCCCAGCGGACATGTTCGCCGCGGAACGACTCCGCCCGCTGCCACCGGTGGTGTTCCCTGTCATGATCACGGAGGAGCGGACAGCGACACGGCAGGCGTTGATCGACTGGCGCGGGAACCGGTACTCCGTCCCGCCGGAGTTGGCCACCGCGAAGGTCATCGTCCAGCAACGTCTCGGCGCGGCAGTGATCGATATCGCCACGGTCTCCGGCGCCGTGGTCGCCCGACACCGCGTCGCGGAACCGGGCCTGGGCGTGACGGTCCGAGACACCGGACACGTCACCGCGCTGGAGGCGATCGCCCTCGCATCGGCGCCGCCGGGACGCCCGCATCGCCGCAAAGAACGCATCCCACCCGGGGCGGCCGCGCGGCGCGCTGCCGCGGTCCTCACCGGCACCGCCGAACCCATCTCGACCGTGATCAGCCTGGCCGCCTATGAGCAGGCCGCGAAGAACAGGAACACCCTCCGATGAACACCACCACCACCGCCAAGTCCGCGGCGACCGTCTACCAGCAGTTGCGCGGCCACCTCACCGAGCTGAAACTCGCCGACGCCGCCGACGCCCTCCCCGCGGTGCTGGATCAGGCGACCGCCGAGGGCTGGAGCCTCACCCATACCCTGGAGCGGCTGCTGCAGATCGAGGTCACCGCGACCGACGCGAGACGCCTCGCGGGCAGGTTCCGGTTCGCGAACCTCCCCACCGGCGCGACCCTGGAGGACTTCGACCTGGACTCCGCCAGCGGCATAGACCGGTCGCTGCTAGCCGAGCTAGGCACCTGCCGTTACATCGAGACCGCGACCAACGTGCTGTTGATCGGCCCACCCGGAGTCGGCAAAACACATATCGCGACCGGCCTCGGGCACGCCGCGGTGACGGCCGGCTACCGGGTCTACTTCACGAGCGCCGCGGACCTCGCCGCCCGCTGCCACCGCGCCGCGATCGAAGGGAAATGGGCGACGATGATGCGGTTCTTCGCCGGCCCCACGCTGCTCATCATCGACGAGCTTGGCTACCTCCCGTTGCCCGGCGAAGCTGCGTCCGCACTGTTCCAAGTCATCAACCAGCGCTACCTGAAAACCTCGATCGTGCTCACCACGAACCGGCCCGTCGGAGCATGGGGCGAGATCCTCGGCGACACCACCGTCGCCGCCGCAATGCTCGACCGTCTCCTGCACCGCAGCGTCGTCGTCACCCTCGACGGAGCGTCCTACCGGCTCCGCAACCACGCCGCCGCAGCCGACGAACTCCGACGCGTCACCACCGGCACCAACCTGCGCTAACCTGACCCCGCGACCTGGGGACTTTCGATGATCACCACTGAGGAAGTTCGATGAGCGCCGTCACCGCGAGGTCGACGAGCTCATCTCACCGCCACCCGTGACCGACGAGCGACCGCTGCCCTGTCAGTGCGTCAGCGGCAGCGACTGCGACTGCCCCGGCGGGTGAGTCGCAGGCGGAGGTCATCGCGAGACCGCGCTGAAGGTTGCGTGACCGCGCTCCGCTCGAGACGCGGAGCGTGGTGCAGGGCGAGGCGCCGGCGACGACAGACAGTTCCGTTGCGGACGATCCTGGCCC
>JAATGR010000257.1 GCA_015654575.1 Actinomycetales bacterium | reverse complement strand
GTTGATCCGGTGGCTCAGCGGTTCGTGGTGATCTCGACGGCGGCGGTACGCGGGGCGGCGAGGAGTGCGTTACCGAAGACACCGCAGGACCCGGAGTTCGCCCGGCGGATGGGACGGGTGCTGGCGGCGATGCCGTGGATGCGACCGGCGGTGGTGCACGAGGAGCAGATCGGAGACGTGCGCTGGGTGCTGCGCGCCGAGGTCGAGCAGGCAGAGGTCGCGCTCCAGACCCGGGACTTCACGAGCGACGAGGAACGGGCGCTCGCGGAGCGGCGTTGTGAGGATACGCGGCGGTTGTGGGCGGATATCGATCCCGACCGGACGCACGGGGTCGAGGGATGGGAGGGGACGGAATTTCCGCTGTCGGGTTCGTTTTCGGTGCTCTCGCGGACGCTGGCGAACCTGACCGTGCGGATCTGCCGCGAGTTCCGGGACGTGGTGGAGGTCTCTGAGGAGGTTGACCGGACGCTGGTCGGCGCTGCGCTGGACACGCTTGAGGTCTCGGTGGGCGTGCTCGATCGGATGGTGCAGGGCGCGGCTGATCGTGACGACCCGCGCGACGCGCCCGCCGAGCGGGCCGCTCGGCCGGACGAGGGAGGGCGGTAGTCATGCCGTGGGTCTCAAGTCCACGGGCGCACGATCCGCGCGTGCCCGCGCTGGGGTGCGCCGTCAAGCAGTTCCGCGGGGAGCGCCCGGTGGTCGTGCTTACGGGCGAGATCGAGATCCGGCCGGCGTTCCTGGGGGCACTGGAGGCGGGCGAGGTCCCGGTCACGTTCGCGCTGCTGTGTCGCGTCGCGGACGCGCTCGGCGTGCGGCCGCACATGCTGGTCGAGCGTGCGGAGGAGATCGCGTCATGAGCGTTGTGCAAAGCACCGAGCATCTGCGGCTCGGCTCTGTGATCCGTGGTCTCCGGGGTCGGCTGCGGCTCTCGCAGGAGGAGTTGGGTGATCGCAGTGGCCTGCATCGCAACTACGTCGGGGCGATCGAGCGGGGGGAGATCAACTTCACGTTTCGGGTGCTGCTCAAGCTCTCCAAGGGCCTCGGATGCACGCTCGCGGAGATCATCCGCGCCTACGACGAGATCCCGACTCCGCGCACGCGCGAGGATGCGCGAATGGCGCGCGTCGGGTTGGCTGCTCGCGACGAGCACGAGGGCTGAGCGATGCGCATCCGCCTTCCGGTCCCGCCTGCGCTCGCGCGGCCGGTGATCATCGCGGTCGCGGAATGGCACCACGTCTCGGCCGAGACGATCGAGGCGGCGTCCGGTCGCGCGGGCCGGACGCGGCTGCACGAGATCGATCCCGATCTCGCCGAGATGGCCGAGGCGCTGCACGACGGGAGCGTCCCGGTCCTCGATGGAGCCGACGTGTGGTTGACCGCTGAGCGGCAGATCCTCAGCTGCGCCGTGCTGCACGTGATGGTCGACTCGATCCGGTCCCTCCACGAAGCATGCGAGGGCTACCCGACCGGCGCCAACGACGTGCCAGCGCTCGAACGCCACCACCGCCGGATCGGGGACTTGCTGAGCCTCTTCCGGCAGACCGAGCTGCTGACGGCCACGCCCGTGCGAGGGAGCGAGCCTTGTCGAAGTCGATGACGCTGCGGTTGGCCGACGATCAAGCCGCGCTGCTTGAGGCAATGGCCCGAGTCGATGAGGTGTCGGTCAGCGAGGCGATCCGCGCCGCGATCGACGCCCAGCTGGCGGCGCGTCGCGCCGATCCAGACTTCCAGCTGAGGCTGCATCGGCTGATCGAGGTCAACCAACGCTGGCTTGAGCAGCTGGCCGGATGAGGCTGGTGCACGAGGGGACGAGCAATGGTCAGAGCCTGTGGATGGCTCGGCCGATATGGCCGTCGTGCTGCGCGGCGATCGTGTCGGCTCACGGTTCGCGCCCTGTTCGGCGCTTGGTTCGTCACCAAGGTCGAATCCATCGGTCGTCTCACGGGTCGCAACCGGCCTAATAAGGCTGAAATGCCGTTCGCATGCCGGCAGCGGCCGAGGGTCCGTGATCCCCTTTGTCACGGGCGATTGCGGGAGGTGGGTGGTTCGCGACAACTATCTCTCAACGGGGGTATCTCTGGTGGCCGGATGGCCGTTGGTGCTGGCCGCCGCCGGCATCGACGCTCTGCGGGCGCGATTCGACGCGTGTCGTTGCCGCTGTGCGCCGGGGGGGGGACCTAGTAGGCGAGGGTGCGGTTGGCGGTGAGGGCGGTGTGGTTGTTGGCGAGGTCGTGTGCGGTGATCTGGATCGCGACCTGCAGTCGGTGATGGCGGCTGCTGGTGAGCAGTTTGCGGGCGACGGCGCCGAGGGTGAGGGTGGTGTGGGCGGTCGTGCCGGCTCGGGTGTGAAAGGTGCCGCGAGCCAGTGCCGTTGCGGGACCGGTCCTGGCGTGGATGGTGATCGTGCCCGCGCAGGTGCCATGGCCGGCGCCTTCGCGCGGTGAGCAGAGAACCCGGAGGGTCAGCTTCCCAGCGTGATCGACCCTGATCACGGAGGGGTTGCGGACGACGATCCCGGGCGCGTAGACATTGACCTGGAAGCGGACCGTTCTGACGGTCGGTCCGGCGACGCCGACGCTGTTGACAGTTCGGATGAAGAGCTGGTGGTCGCCGGAGTGCAGGCCGACGAGGACGTAGGGCGATCTGCACGGAACCCACGGGCCGGCGTCGAGCCGGCAGCGGAAACTCATGGTGCTGTTCGGGGTGGTGAATGCGATCCGGACGGTGCGGGTGGCGTTGATTGCGCGGGGCT
>JAATGR010000084.1 GCA_015654575.1 Actinomycetales bacterium | reverse complement strand
GGCTGGCGCCGACACCGACGAACATCTCGACGAAGTCCGAGCCGGAGATCGAGTAGAAGGGCACTCCCGCTTCGCCTGCGACGGCGCGAGCGAGCAGGGTCTTGCCGGTTCCCGGAGGGCCGTACAACAGCACGCCCTTCGGGATGCGGGCGCCGAGTGCCTGGAACCTCGAAGGATCCTTCAGGAAGTCCTTGATTTCCTGCATCTCCTCGATGGCCTCGTCGGCTCCCGCGACGTCGCCGAAGGTGACGGTCGGGGTTTCTTTGGTCACGAGCTTGGCGCGTGATTTGCCGAACTGCATGACCTTGCTGCCGCCGCCCTGGGCGGACGACAACAGGAACCAGAAGATGATGCCCAGCAGCAGGATCGGCAGCAGCAACGAGAGCACGCTGTCGAACCAGGTGGTCCGCGGCACGATATCGTCGTAGCCGTCGCTGAGGGTGGCGGCGTCGATCGCGGAGACGACCTCGTCCGCGCGGGCAGACACGTAATAGAACTGCACGTCGGTCGCACCGTCGTACGGCGTCGACAGCGTCATGTCGACCCGCTGATCACCGTCGGTGTTGGTGACCTTGGAGACGGTCGTCCCCTGCAGGAGTGTGAGCCCCTCCTGGGTCGTGACCTGCTTGGCCGCCCCGAGGCTGGAGATCAGCGAGAAGCCCACGATGAGCAGCAGCCCGATCAACAGCACATAGATCAGCGGATTGCGAGTGATCTTCTTGAAGTCCATTGTGCGGGGACTTTCCCCGGCCCTTTCGTCGACGGATTCGCGCGCAGCGGATCGTCTCAGGGTAGCGCGGGCCCGCTATGGCCCGTCTGTGCATTCGCCCACGGCGGAATCCACACTCCCTGCTTGCCGAGTGTCCACGACACGCGGGCTCGCGGGCCGCCACATCCGCGTGTCGTGGACACTCGGCAAGCGGAAAGAGGGGGCGGGGAGGGACGGCAGCGTGGTCAGCTGTAGACATGGGGCGCGAGCACGGCCACGTCGCGGAGATTCCGGTAGCGCTCGGCGTAGTCGAGGCCGTAGCCGACGACGAACTCGTTCGGGATGTCGAAGCCGACGTAGCGGCAGTCGATGTGCACCTTCGCGGCCTCCGGCTTGCGCAGCAGCGCGAACACCTCGACCGACGCAGCGCCGCGGGCGGCGAAGTTGTCCAGCAGCCAGGACAGGGTGAGGCCCGAGTCGATGACGTCCTCGACGATGAGCACGTGCTTGTCGTGGATGTCAGTATCGAGGTCCTTGCGGATCTGCACCACGCCGCTGGAACGGGTACCGGTGCCGTAGGAGGAGACCGCCATCCAGTCCATCGGCACGAGGATCGGTAGCGCCCGGGAGAAGTCCGCCATGACCATCACCGCGCCTTTGAGGACCCCGACGAGCACGAGATCCTTGCCGGCGTAATCGGCGGTGACCTTCGCGGCGATCTCGTCGAGCTTGGCGTGGATCTGTTCCTCGGTGGCCAGCACGTCCAGAAGGTCGGCGGCGAGGTCGGCGGCGCGCATGACTCGAGTCTAGGA
The DNA here is from genome assembly GCA_015654575.1 of Actinomycetales bacterium. GTDB lineage: Bacteria > Actinomycetota > Actinomycetes > Actinomycetales > Microbacteriaceae > Microbacterium. The sequence continues at coordinate 43,403 of JAATGR010000084.1, read as the reverse complement.
GTGCTCCGCCGTGAACTCGATCCGACCGGCGACGCGGCGAGCCCGGCACCCCGGGAGGTCGATGAACGCCTGACCGTGCCAGTCGGTGACCAGGCGTGCGACCTCGATGGTCTGGGAGCGGGTCAGCGCGACGTGGAACTCGCTGGCCACGACCAGACGGATGACGCGATTGCGCAGCGCGGGCGGGTTCGCCGCCAGCGCCGCGACCGAGACGGCGATCCCGGCCTCGGCCGGTTCCACGATGTCCTCGATGGTCTCCTCGATCATCTCCTGGAACGCGGCGGCATCCTCCCGCAGCTGCTCGGCCGTACGGGCGAGAGCGTCCGCGATGCCAGGTCCGAGCTCGGCCTCCAACACCGGCAGTACCCGTTCGCGTACCCGGACCCGAGTGAAGCGGAGGTCGGCGTTGTGCGGATCCTGCCAGGGATCCAGCCCCGCGGCGAAACAGGCTGCTCGGGTCGTCGCCCGGCGCACATGCAGCAGTGGCCGCAGCCACCGCACGCCCGACTCGGAGCGGTCCGGCCACATGCCGCCAAGACTGGTGGCGCCCGAGCCGCGCGCGAGACCCAGCAGCACCGTCTCGGCCTGGTCGTCGAGGGTGTGGGCGAGAAGTACCGGCACCGCATCGGCCATCACAGACGCCTCTCGCAGCGCGGCGTAACGGGCCTCCCGCGCTGCCGCCTCCGGGCCGCCCGATTCCCCGACGCGGACACGGATCACGCGCGCCGCGAGGCCGAGGCCGCGGGCGGCGGATGCGGCGCGCTCCGCGATCTCGGCGGAGCCGCTCTGCAGTCCGTGGTCGACCGTGATCGCGGTGGCACGCAGACCCAGCACAGGCGCCTCGAACGCGACCGCGGCGGCGAGGGCGAGCGAGTCGGCCCCACCGGAGAGGGCGACGATCACGGTCGTTCCCTCGATCGATTCCAGCGCTTCGCGGACGTGGCGACGGATCTCCGCGACGGCGGGGTCGAGCGAGGGACTCATGCGCCCCACCGTATCCGGAGGCGGCCCGCGACCAACCGACCGCCGCCCGGCCCGGTGATCTCAGACATGCGCGCACTAGGCTGGTCCGCGGCATCCGTCGAACGAGCAAGGAGCAAGGCATGGGCGCATACGACGCCGTCATCGAGATCCCCCGCGGCAGCCGCGTCAAGTACGAGGTCGACCATGAGACCGGCCGTGTCGCACTGGACCGCATCCTCTACACGGTGTTCGGATACCCCGCCAACTACGGCTTCTTCGAGAACACGCTCGGCGAGGACGGCGACCCGCTCGACGTGCTCCTTCTGCTCGACCACGATCTCTACCCGGGTGTGAGCGCCTCGGTGCGACCAGTCGGCGTGCTGAAGATGAGCGACGAGGCCGGCGGCGACGACAAGGTCGTGGCAGTGCTCGCGAAGGATCCGCGATGGGCGCACATCCAGGACGTCGACGACATCCCCGAATACACCAAGAAGGAGATCACCCACTTCTTCGAGCACTACAAGGACCTGGAGCCCGGCAAGTGGGTCAAGGTCGACGACTGGGCGGATGCCGCCACGGCGGAGAAGCTCGTGACCGAGGCGTTCGACCGTCTCACCGAGCACAAGGGCTGACCCCTCCGGACGTTGCCGGTTCTGTGTCTCCGGGATCAGACGGAGACGCCCCGCGCGGCCATGAACGGGGTCGGGTTGATCGGCGACCAGTTGCTGTACACCTCGAAATGCAGGTGGCAGCCGGTGGAGATGCCGGTGTTCCCGACCGCGGCGATGACCTGACCCGCGGTGACATACTGTCCGGTGCTGACGTAGCGGGCCGCCGCGTGACCGTATCCGGTGCCGACGCCGCCGCCGTGGTCGATGCTGATGTAGTTGCCGTAGCCACTGGTCATGCCGGAATACTTCACGGTTCCGGAGTACGCGGCATAGATGTTGGCGTAGCATCCCGGGGCGAGGTCGACGCCGTAGTGGAAGCTGCTGGAGCAGCCGCTCGCGACGCACACCGACGTGCGTGCGCCGTAGCCCGAGCTCTCCGAGCCGCCGGCGGGGCGCACCCATCCGCTGCTGGTGGAAGAGGCTTGTCCACCGCCGCTGGCACTGCTGCTGCTGTTCGCCGCGGCCGCTGCCGCAGCTGCGGCTGCCGCAGCCGCCGCGGCAGCGGCCGCGGCCTGACGTTTGGCTTCCTCGACACCGGCCTGATAGTCCGCGACGGTCTTCGCGGTGGTGTCCTGAAGCGCAGCGAGCTGCGCCTGCAGGGTCGTGAGGTTGTTGTCCTGCTCGTCAAGCGCCGCTTGCGCAGCGGTCGCAGCGTCCTGCGCGTCCTGCATGGCCTGGTCCGCGGCCTGCTGCAGCTTGTCGCGCTCGTCGCGGGCGACCTGCGCCTGATCGCTGAGGCTCTGCGCAGTGTTGCGGGCGTTCACCGCGGCCGCGTAGACGGCCTGGTTTCGCTCGAGGAGTTTGTCCATCGTGCCCAACCGGGCGAGAAGATCGTCGGCGCTGGCGGCGGATCCGGCGAGGAACAGCTGCATCGCGGTGTCGTCGCCGCCGCTGCGGTAGAGCTGGCTGGCGACCCGACCAGCGGCGTTGGCGGCCTCGACCGCAGCCGCCGACTGCGTGTCGGCCTGCGACTGCAGGTCGTCCGCCTTCTGGGACGCGTCGTAGAACGCCTGCTGGGCTTCGTAGAAGTCGGCGGCTTTCTGGTCCGCGACGGCCTGCTTGTTCGCGACGTCCGCCTGCAGGTCAGCGATGATCTGCTGGATCTTGGTGACTTCGGCGGCTTTCGCGCTTTCATCCGCCTTGGCCGCTTCGACGTCGCTCCACGACGGGTATCCGTCGATCGCGTACGCGGGGGAGAAGGATGTCGCGCCGAGACCGGCGACCGCGATAGCGCCGAGCGCCCCCATGCCGAGTGCGGTGCGACGGTTGACGGGATGCCACAGCAGACGTCGTTCGCGCGGCGTCGGGGCGCAACCGCATTCGTGCGCGTCGAGCGCGTGCTCGGTCTCGGTGTGCGTCACGGAAATACCCTTCGGTCTCGTAACTCGAACAACACTAACAACATCAGTCACATCTGCAACGCGTCAACGCGAACGATGGGTGCGGAGCACCGCGGCCATCCTCATCCCGGATCGCGGCTCAGCCCCGGTGGCGCGCGGAGGCATCCGCGATCCGGTGCTGCACCGATTCGCGAATAGCTTCGCCGTCACGTATGCTTGGGCGTCGGTAAGCGTGAGCCCGCGGGTTCGCTCGGCCCCATCGTTTAGCGGCCTAGGACGCCGCCCTTTCACGGCGGTAGCACGGGTTCGAATCCCGTTGGGGTCACCGATTCCGACATAATTGAACAAGCATGGCCCTGTAGCGCAGTTGGTTAGCGTGCCGCCCTGTCACGGCGGAGGTCGCGGGTTCAAGTCCCGTCAGGGTCGCTCCGAGCGACGGGCCCTTTTCTCGAAGAGGGCCTTTCGTCTGGGATGCGGCATGCCACATGCCGCGCGGCTCTGTAGCTCAGTTGGTAGAGCGCACGACTGAAAATCGTGAGGTCACGGGATCGACGCCCGTCGGAGCCACACGGATGATCATTACAGTCATCCCAGAAACCCTCGCCTAGCTTCTACATGGCGGGGGTTTTGCTTTGCCCTGGTGAGGGGCGATTTTTCCGCACACGCGCGGCACTCCGAACCCCCAATCATTGAGCGAGCGAAGCGAGACGAAACGCGGCCGATGGGTGCCGATTCACACGCCTCGTTGATGGCTTGGGCCGGTCTGGGGCCGGTCGGCCTCGAAAGCCGGGGGCCGAGTCGATCCCCGAGCCCACGTCGATATCCTCTTGATGCGACCGATGCCGAGACTGCGTACGCCGCCCGTGCCGCCGAGTATGCCGACGCTCTCGGTTCCATGAGCACGGTCCATCCGAGCGATAGGCAGTTCGTCGACACGTGGGCGAGTAAGGTATCAGGCCGGGTGCTCGACGCAGGATGCGGACCGGGTCACTGGACCAACTACCTCGATGATTGCGGCGTCGACATTCGCGGGGTCGATATCATCCCGGAGTTCATCGATAGGGCCCGGGCCAGCTACCCCGCCGTCAGGTTCGACGTCGGCACTATCGACGCAATCGACGAATCCGACGACTCCTTCGGCGGCATACTCTCCTGGTTCTCAACGATCCATCACCAACCGTCGCGAATAGGCGTACCGCTACACGAGTTCGCGCGAGTTCTTCGCCCCGGCGGGACTCTGCTGCTCGGATACTTCGATGGCACCGACATCGAGCCCTTCAACCACACAGTCGTTCGCGCCTACCGTTGGCCGGTGCACCAGCTGAGCGCCGAGCTCGAGGCAGCCGGATTCACCATCATCGAGACGCACCGACGGTCCGAACGAGGTAGACGCAACGTCGGCGCCATCCTCTGCGAGCTTGGTGCATGCTGATCCGTTCATCTATCGGTCCGCCGGAGAGGCAACAGCAGACACGATCGCTGCGTAATCCTCCTTGCTCTCACATTTCCACTGACCTTGGGCATTCGAAATGCGGATGCGCTCGACGCATCACGTCCATCCAGCGCGGATTCCGCTGCGCCGCCGAACGATGATGCGAATCCGCTTCGGATCGATATCCAACCAGACAGCGATGAGATCTCGCGCTTGCGTAGGCACTTCACGCAGAGTGATCACTTGAGAAGCGGTCCCGAGTTCCGGGACCTGGATATGCCACCAATGACCGTCGGGATGCACAGTCACGATGTATGGGCGGGCTCGCCAGCGTAAAGTCATAAGAGCGCAACGTTACTCCCGACAGTGTGGCCACACATTTACCATCCTTAGCCTCGATCTTTCGTCGGCCTCTTGAGCTCGGTCGGTTGAGCGTCGGCGCGCCCGCTTGAGCCTGATTTTGGCATGAGGGTGTGACAGAGCGACGCGTGGCGCTGCGGGGCGGTTCTCCGGGTCCTCGGGTCGTGACGGTCAGCAAGGTCAGTGGTGTCAGCCGCTGGGACGCCTCTACCACCCGACTTCGGCAGCGTATGACAACCGTCTGCAAGTCCAACCATCAAGCCATAATCGATTGCGACTAGACTTATGAGTAGAGTGAGTTACTCATAATCGCGGGAGTTCTCCTTATGGGTAATGTGCCCTCCGGCGGCCCTCCAGCCTCCGAATTCCACTGGCCGGCCATCAGCACGGAGGAGCTGGTATGGGAGCCAGCCACGCAGGCACGCCCATCAGTCTCCGGCCCCCGGCGCTACCGCGCCGCGGTACCGGCGATGATCGCCGATCTGACCCCCACGGCCGACCGCGAAACGGCCACGCTAGCAGATGACGCAACCCAGGAAATCGGTCGACTCGATGCGAGCTCGGACACCGCATCGCGACATTCGCCCCCGTTCTCCTGCGCTCTGAGGCGGCGTCATCATCACAGATAGAAAACCTCACGGCCAGCGCACGCGCGATCTTCAGCGCAGAACTCGGCGCGAAACGAAGCCGCAATGACACCGAGGTCGCTGCCAACACCCGCGCCATGCGCACAGCACTCGATCTGGCACAAGAGCTCTCCGTCTCGACCGTTCTCGCCATACACGCGACTCTCCTTGAGGATCAGCCCCGACACACGCCCGGCGTCTTGCACGATGTCGCAGTGTGGGTCGGCACCCGCACGGACTCCCCGAGCGGTGCCGAGTTTGTCGCACCGCACCACGAGAAGGTTCACGGTCTCGTCGAAGACGTTCTCGCGTTTGCACGGCGCACAGATATCCCCGCGCTCTCCGCGGTTGCGGTCGCGCACGCCCAGTTCGAGACCATCCACCCCTTCAGCGACGGCAACGGACGCACAGGCCGCGCACTCGCACAGGCGATGCTGCGCTACCGCGGCACGACCCGTAACGTCGCCGTCCCCGTGTCCGCAGGTCTCCTCGCCGACGTCGAGGGATACCACCGCGCACTCACCGCCTACCGCGATGGGGACATCTCCCCCATCATCCGCGCCTTCGCGAACGCGTCGCTCCGAGCCGTGGCCAACGCTCGCGAGCTCGTCGCTGAGCTGGACAGTATAAAAGCCGCATGGAACGACCGCCTACACGTCCGCAGATCGAGCAATGCGTGGCGCCTGATCGACATCATCCTGCAGCGCCCCGTCATCGACTCCACAACAGCCGCCGCGGCCATCGGGGTTCAACAGCCCAACGTGTACCCACCGCTCCAAGCGCTCGTGGACGCCGGCATTCTCAGATCCAAAGCCGAGCACCAGCTTGGACCGTTCTGGCGGAGCGATGAGGTACTCGCCGCGCTCGACCGATTCGCTGAGCGGGCAGGCCGTCGGGAGAAGGCGCGGTGACCGAGCTGTGAGAACCTTCTTTACCCGTTCACGGCCGGCAACGCGGCGGTCTGGGCGCTCCTCGGCGAACGGGCCATTCCGCACCGTCGTCCGAGCCGGGGTGCGTTCGAATGGGGCGGCGCCGATGAACGCGGCAGCTTCCGCGTCGATCAGCTCCTGGTAGAGCGTTTCGGTCGCGACCCGGATCCGGCCGGTGACGTCGGTGAGTTTCAGTTCCCCAAGGAGCTCGAGGAGGACAGACTGTCTAGAGCCATCGTGCGTTGCGTCTTTCCGTGAGTAGCTTCGATCAGTTCTCACTGACCATCGAACGATGGCTCACCACGTCAACGACGTGACACCCAGAACCGAGAACGACACCACCCCAGAGAACGCCACGGCCGGTCGCATCACGCGCCGGCGGCGGCACGACGCCTCGACGCTCGAAATAGCGCAATGTGTCTGCCTGCAGACCCAGCCGCGCAGCGACGTCCGAGATACCGATCGTTTCACCCGATGCGCTCATGCCCGTCGGCCTCCACCCTGAACCCCGGTCCACGGCAACTCTGCCCCTGACGACGGCAGCCGCGGCATCAACGGTTGTCGGGACCGCCTTCGTCCGCTCGACGCGGATCACCGCCGAGTCCTCCCGACCCAACGTGCACGCTGTACATTTTCAGCCCGTCCGAAGCGTCGGAGCCCCGATCAGTCCGAGCCCTCCGCGTCGGCTTCGAGACGGTCCAGGAAATCCCGGCACCAGTCGCGGTCGGCGCGATAGCCGTGCCAGATGAGCCGGAATATCTCCGTGACGTGCGAGGGCCCGGACGTCGCGGCCCGTTGGAGGACATCGGTCTCGTGTGCCACGGCCTGGTCGATAAGGGATATTCGTCGAGCAAGCCCTTCCGTCAACTCGCGCCTGGAGAGCGACGGTGTGAAGTGCAGGAGCGGGATGAGGCTGAGCGGCTGGAAATCCTGCTCGTCGAGGAGAGCACGCAGCAGGCGATGAAGTTCCGCCTTTCCGGTCTCTGTGCACCGATAGTCGATGGCGCGACCGGTACCCGCGTCGACGGGCTCAATCAGACCGGCGGAACGCAGAGAGCGGAGTTGCTGATAGATGGAGGCCGGGGCGATGGTCGTCCAGCGGTCGACGGCCCACTCGCTGAGCACCCTCTCTACGCCATACCCACTGATCGGCTGACGATAGGAGATGGCGCCGAGCACCATGATCCGCGTGGTCTGCTTCCCCATCGAGCCCCTCCGTCGTAGTGTTTACTCAAACTTTAGTATCAGGAGGTCGCAATGCCGGCGAGGCCACGCGGGGACTACGGCATCGATGCGCCCTGGGTGCCGTGGCTGTGGATCGGCATCTCCGCCGCATCGATCGCGGTCGGCGTGGCGTTCGCCGTCTGGGACGGTGGATGGTGGATGACCGCACTGTCCGCGTATTTCGCCGCGTGCGCCGTGCTGAACCTGCTCGGCGCCGCCCTCTATTGGTACGCGTCGCTGCGGGGCAAGTTCGTGATATGGGATCGCCGGCTGCGAGGAGCCTCCCTCCGACCCGGTGAGGAGGCGCTGGACCTCGGCTGCGGACGCGGCGCGGTCTCGATCATGATCGCGGCTCGATTCCCCGACGTCCGAGTCACCGGTATCGACCTCTGGCGCACCGTCGACCAATCGGGGAATTCCCGCGAAGCCGCGACGGACAACGCGACGCTGAACGACGTCGACGACCGGATCCGCTTCGATACCGGCGACATGACCCGCCTGCCCTACGACGATGGCAGATTCGCGCTGGTTACCGCGAGCCTGTCGATCCACAACCTGCCCACCGCAGAGGGACGCCGTACCGCGATCGAGGAAGCGGTCCGGGTCCTCGCCCCGGACGGTCGTCTGATCATCTTCGACATCCAGCGAACCCGCGAGTTCGCCGACGAGCTCCGCCGACTCGGCCTGACCGTGGCCGGGCCCGTCCGGCTCGGCTGGCGGAGTTGGTGGACCGGTCCCTGGATGGCCGCAGCCGCACTGGACGCCACGCGCTGACGTCCCCCGAGACGGCCCCCGGCACGGCCACAGCCCTGGACACAGCGTCGAAAGCCCCGGATCCCCGCCGCACGGACGCCCGCACGAACCCCCGTTCCGGAGGAGGCCGAAGAGCCCGCACATGAGGGTACGCACTCCCCCCGGACGAGTCGGATGAGCCCGCCGCGGAACACTCCGAACGACTGACGCACGGCCGCCGTGCCGACGTATTCTTCCAGAGGACATAACGCCCGGCATTCAGGGCGCGTCGAAGACAAGGAGCACGCAATGACCATCAAGGCCGCCGTCGTCGAAGAGTTCGGCAAACCGCTGCAGATCCGTGACCTGGAGATCGGGGAACCGGAGGCGAACGAGGTGCAGGTCCGCATCGTCGCCACCGGCGTGTGCCACACCGACGCCGTCGTACGCGACGGGTGGATGCCCACCCAGCCACCGATCGTGCTCGGCCATGAGGGCGCGGGGATCGTGGAGAGGATCGGCCCCGGCGTGAGCCACCTGCAGCCCGGCGATCACGTCGTCCTCAGCGTGAACAGCTGCGGCACCTGCGCGCAGTGCCTGACCGGGCATCCTTCGTACTGCCAGAACCTCTACGTGCACAACTTCGCCGGCGGCCGCCCCGACGGCACCACCGCCTTCTCCTACCCGGACGGCTCGCCGGTCAAGTCGCACTTCTTCGGCCAGTCCTCGTTCGCCGAGCTGGTCAACGCCTCGGTGCGCAGCGTCGTGAAGATCCCCGAGGACTTCCCGCTGGAGCTCGCCGGCCCGCTCGGCTGCGGCATCCAGACCGGATCCGGCGCGGTCCTCAACGTCCTCAAGCCGGGCCCGGGCGGCAGCTTCGTGGTCTTCGGCACCGGCGCCGTCGGACTCTCGGCGCTCCTGGCCGCGGTGGCGAGCCGCGTCGGCACGATCATCGCGGTCGACATCAACGATGGCCGCCTGGCGCTGGCGACCGAGCTGGGAGCCACGCACGTCATCAACAGCGCGAAAGAGGATGCCGTCGCACGCATTCTGGAGATCACCGGAGGCGGCACGCAGACCGCGCTGGACACGACCGGGAACGCCCGCGTCTTCCGCCAGATGATCGACGCGGTCGCCCCGTCCGGGCATGCCGGCGCGCTCGGCGCATCGAAGGCGGGCAGCGAGGGCGTCATCGACCTGCCCAGCGCGCTGGCCCGCGCGATCAAGATCACCTGGGTCGTCGAGGGCGACTCCGTGCCCCAGCTGTTCATCCCCGAGCTGATCGCGCTGAACCGCGCCGGCGCGTTCCCGTTCGACAAGCTCGTGAAGACCTACCCCTTCGACGAGCTGAACACCGCCTTCGCCGACAGCGAGTCGGGCGAGGTCCTCAAGCCCGTCGTCGTCTTCTGAGCGACCGACCATGACGGTGAGGCGTCTGCATCGCCTCACCGTCATGGGATCCGGGTTAGCCTGCGTTTATGAGCATTCCCGTGACATCAGGATCAGAATTCGGTTTCGAGCGCGAGGGGCACGAACTTCGCTTCCGTGTCCTGCGCCTGGCATCGCGGGAATGGGTCGCGCCCGGTTATGTGCGGGTGCGGCTGGAAGGCGCGGACCTCTCCGGCTTCGCCTCCACCGGCTCGGACGACCACATCCGCCTGTTCTTCCCAGCTGGCGAGATCGACCCCGCGGATGTCGCGGGCTTCCGTGAGGCGCCGTCGCGCGAATACACGCCGCTCGCGTGGAACGCGGACGAAGGATGGCTGGACCTCGAGTTCGCCGTGCACGGCGATGCCGGAATCGCCGCCCCCTGGGCCGCCACCGCACCCCTCGGGGCGATGATCGGCCAGGGCGGACCCCGCGGCTCGAAAGTCCTGACCGGAAGCCCCGATTCCTGGCTCCTCGCCGGGGACGAGACCGCGATCCCCGCGATCCGACGCTTCCTTGCCCTCGCCGGTCCTGCTGCGACCGGCCTCGTGCTGATCGAGACGGCGGACGCGGAGCACGACGTCCCCGTCGAGGCGCCCGCAGGGATCCGCGTCGAGTACGTGCACCGCGACGGCGCAGCCGCCGGCACCGCACTGGCGGCAAGGCTCAACGGCATCCCGGCGGATGCCCGGCCGGCAGGTTCCGTCTTCGGTTTCGTCGCCGCCGAGGCCTCCGCGGTGAAACCCGGCCGCGCGCTGCTCCTGGATCGCTGGGGCCTGTCGAACGATCAGGTCACCATCCGCGGGTACTGGAAGCGCGGCACCGCCGAGTACCACGAGCCGAAGTAACGCGCCCCGGCATCGGCTCAGGGTCTCCGGACCTTCTCGAGGTCACGTTCGGCGCCGAGCACGCGCAGCAGCTCAGCGAGCTGCTCGCGCTGTCCCGCGGTGAGCGCGCCCAGCATCCGCGTCTCGGCCGCGACGAGCTCGCGCATCGCACGCTCCGCGGCCTGACGCCCCTCAGGCGTGATGCGCACGATCCGGCTGCGCGTGTCATCGGGGTTCCACCGGCGGGCCACGTATCCGCGCTGCTCCAGCCGGTCGGCGCGGTTCGCCATCGTCGCGGACGGCGTCCGGGTCAGAGCGCTCAGCTCCGACGGGGTGGACATCCCGTGCGGGGCGACGCACAGGCTCGACAGGATCTCGAACTCCCAGGTCTCGAGCCCCGCCCGTTCGAACGAGCGCGCACGCTCCGCCTGAAGAGACCAGGCGAGGCGACGCAGCCGGGAGAAGATCTCCAGCGGCGAGAAGTCGACGTCGGGGAGCTCGTGACGCCACGCCCCGATGACGAGTTCGACCTCGCTGGCTGTCGCCTCGTGCGCAGAGCGCGGATGCGGCATCCGACTCCCCTCCTCCAACCGACGATCGGTGGGATCAGGAGACCTCGCACCACCGCCACAGTACCGCCGGGTCAGCCCTTCAGGCCGGGAAAATCGGCTTCACGGAACTCCGTCTCGATCCGCGTGCCCGCCGCCGCCGTCTCGCGTTCGCGCAACTCGACCCGTCGGATCTTGCCGGAGATCGTCTTCGGCAAGTCGAAGAACTCCACCCGCCGCACACGCATGTACGGCGGCATGTGCTCGCGGGCGTGGGCGAGGATGCTCCGCGCCGTCGCCGCGTCCGCGGTGGCACCCGCCGCCACCGACACATACGCCTTCACGACGTTCAAGCGCAGCTCGTCGGGGGCGCCCACCACGCCGGCCTCCGCCACTGCCGGGTGTTCCAGCAGGATCGACTCGACCTCGAACGGAGACACCTTGAAGTCGCTCGCCTTGAACACATCGTCCGTGCGCCCGACAAAGGTCAGGAATCCGTCCGCATCGCGGCTGGCGACATCGCTCGTATGGTAATAGCCGTCGTGCTCCACGTCCGCGGTGCGGTCGGGCTCGCCGACGTAGCCGGTCATTAGACTCAGCGGACGCACCGGCGCCAACGGCAGGCAGATCTCCCCCTCGTCGCCGTGCTCGCCGGTGAGCGGGTCGATCAGGATGACGTCGACGCCGGGGAGCGCGTGCCCCATCGAACCGGGCTTCAGCGCGACCCCCGGAGTGTTGCCGATCACCGCGGTCAGCTCGGTCTGGCCATAGCCGTCGCGGATCTGGATGCCCCACCAGCGCTCGATCGTCGCGATGACCTCCGGGTTGAGCGGCTCGCCGGCGGACAGCAGCTCTCGCAGCGCCCTAGGCCGGCGTTCGAGGTCGGCCTGGATCAGCATCCGCCACACCGTCGGGGGTGCGCAGAAGGTGTTCACCCCCGCCTCGTCGAGCCTGTCGACCAGGGCGACCGCGTCGAACCGTCGGTAGTTGTAGACGAAGATGGTCGCCTCGGCGATCCACGGCGCGAAGAACAGGCTCCAGGCGTGCTTGCCCCAGCCGGGGGCGCTGATCGTCATGTGCACATCACCGGGACGCACCCCGATCCAGTAGGTCGTGCTCAGATGCCCGACCGGATATGAGACGTGCGTGTGCTCGACGATCTTCGGGCGCGACGTGGTGCCGCTCGTGAAGTAGACGATCGCGGCGTCGGTCGAGTCGACGACGACACCCGGCGCGGCGTCGGAAGCGGCGTCCGCATCCGCGAAGGAGCTCCACCCGTCGCGGTGCCCGCCGACCACGACCCGGATCAGGGCCGGCTCCAGCTGGTCGAACTTGGCGGCGTCGACGCCGTCCGCTACGACCGCGCGCACGTTGGCGCGTTCGATGCGCTCGGCCAGATCTTCCGGCCCGAGCACGATGGAGGTCGGCAGGATGACCGCGCCGAGCTTCATGACCGCCAGCATCGTCTCCCACAGCTCGACCCGGTTGTCGATCATCAGCATGACCAGGTCGCCGCGGCGCCCGCCGAGCGAGGTGAACCAGTTCGCGACCCGATTGGACGCCCGGCGCATCTCGTCGAAGGTGCGTGTGGCCTCGGAGCCGTCCTCTTCGAGCACGCGCAGCGCGATCCGGTCATTGCCGGTCGCGATCTCGTCGAACCAGTCGACGGCCCAGTTGAAGTGGTCGCCGACGTCCGGCCAGCGGAACTCGGCGTGCGCGGCCCGAGGATCGCCCGCCCGGTCCAGCAGAAGGTCACGGGCGCGACGGTAGGCATCGGTGGCAGAGGACATGGCGCGGTCCATTCGACTCGAGGATGCGGCGGCGGCGCGCGCATCGCGGCGGGGCCGCATCAGTCTACGTGCGCGCCCTCTCAGCCGGTTATGATCACTCCGGTGCGGCGCCGACGCCGCGACCCGAACCGGCGGGGGCCGGACGCACACCTGGGGGGACGACATGGAGCCGACGCGGCGCGCCCGGCGGACGACACGCCTCTCGACACGGCGCCGACGGCGGATGACTGCGACGATCGTCTCCGTCGTGGCGCTCGCGGTCGGCCTGGTCGGCGTGGTCGGTGTCGTCCACGCCACCGCAGGGGCAGGCGGATCTCCGACATCCGCCGAGGCCACACCGACCCCGACGCAGACACCGCGCACCGCCGCGCAACAGCTGCTCGCGACCACGACAGACCCCGACGCCTGTGCGGTCAGCTTCGACGGCGATGGCATCGCCGAGGCCCCTCAGCTGCAGACGCAGGGCCGGCTCTACGCCTACCTGCCGATCCCCACCCGCGCCGGCGAGGTCTTCGCCGGCTGGTACGCGACAGCGGCAGCCGCGGCGGCGTACGACATCCCGAACCGTGTCAACGGCGCCGACGTCGTCGCCTGCACCGGTCAGCAGATCACCCTGCACGGCGCCTGGAAGACCACACCCGAGGTCACCGCCGAGGCCTCCCGCGTGCCGATCCTGATGTACCACCAGTTCACGACCAAGCCCGAGGGGGAGAGCAACTCGCTCCGGCTGAACTACGTCTACACCGGCGACTTCGACGCGCAGATGTCCTACCTGGCCCAGAACCAGTTCTATCTGCCCACTTGGGACGAGCTCAGCGCGTTCATCGACGGCAGGCTGTGGGTCCCGCACAGGTCAGTCATCGTCACCGACGACGACGCCGACATCACCTGGCTGACGGAGGGCGTGCCGATCATCGACACGTACCGGCTGCTGTCGACCTCCTTCGTGATCACCAAATGGCGCAGCGAGGGGTCACCGTCGACGTATGTGCTGCAGCGCTCGCACACCAACGACATGCACGACGCCGGTCCCAACGGCAAGGGACGGATGGTCAACGACACGGTCGATCAGATTGTCGCCGACATGAACATCTCCTCGCAGATCCTCGGCGCGAAGGAGGTCATGGCGTACCCCTTCGGGGATTACAGTGCGACCGCGGAGGAGGGACTGCGCGAGGCCGGATACGAGATGGCCCGGACGATCAACCAGGGATATGTCACAGCCGGCACGAACAAACTCGAGCTGCCCTGCATTCGGATTAACTACGGGACGACGCTGAGCGAGTTCATCTCCCGCGTGGGCTGACTGTCGCGGCGCGCGAGCGCGGTGCTCTCAGAGCTCGCCGGGGGAATACGACTGCCGGTCGAGCTCTTCGACCAGCCGCGACGCCGGGGACGTCTTGCGCGCAGCGCGGCGCGGCGCGTAGACCACGAGCGAGTGGAACAGGAACCGCACGACGAACGCGGCGATGAGGGTGATCGCCGTGGCGATGACGACGGAGAGATGCCAGCTCGAGATCATCAGGGCGGTCAGCGGGATGCGGATGATCAACTCGACGTTGTTGAATGCAAACGACTTCGCGAACCGGTTGATGACCCCGGATGCCTCTGCACGCATGTCCTGGAAGACGAAGCGCTCCTGCAGCAGGAAGTTCGCGAGGATCGTGATCTCCGCCGCGACGATCATCGACATGGTGTTGCCGACGCCGTTATGCGACAGCAGCCAGACGATCGCGAGGTTGGCGACTGCGCCGAACGCGCCGATCAGCGCGAACAGCGACATCTTGCCGAACCGGAGGGCCGTCAGCTGCAGGACGAAGCTCAGCCCCTGCCCGAAGGTCGCCTTCGACTCGCCCGCATGCCGGGAGGCGAAGGTGAAGGGGATCTCGGCGACGCGCAACGGCTCGCGGGCGAGGATCTCCAACAGGATCTTGAAGCCGCGGGGCTTGAGCTGCTCGAGGTTGATCGCGCGACGGTCCACGAGGAAGAAGCCCGTCATCGGGTCGGTGACGTCCTTCAAGCGGATGGGGAACATCGCCTTGGTGACCATTGTCGAACCGCGGGAGACGAGCACTCGCGATCCGCCGTCCAGGCCGTCGGAGTGGCCGTCTTCGGTGTAGCGGGACGCGACGACCATGTCGACGTCGCCGCGACGATAGCGGGTGACCAGGCGTGCGATGTCCTCCGGCGGATGCTGCAGATCGCCGTCCATCACGACACAGACGTCGGCGGTGGCATGCGAAAGCCCTGTGGTGACCGCGCCGCTCAGACCGCCGACCGGGTTCGTCCGGTGGATCACGCGCACGGGAACCGATGCGGATGCCGCGACCTGCTCGATCACGCGAGGCGTGTCGTCGGTGGAGTCGTCGACGAAGAGGACATCGACCTCGTAGCCGTGGGCGGATGCCGCGACGCGCTGGACCAGCTCTGCAACATTGGGGGCTTCATTGAACGTCGGCACGACGACCGTGACCTGCATGTGCATCCGCCTCCGCGTGCATGGAACGAGCGCTCGGGGACCGAACGACATTTCCATCGTGGCATGTACGTCCCCGCTGACACCCCTTCGGCTCACAAGTCTCAGCAATCCGTTAGATAACGCGTGGGTCGTCCACATCCGCCGCCCACGGCGTCCCGACAGCTTCTACGCTGGGGAGATGAGCACAGATGATTCCGCACTGAAGATGTTCGGCGCCGAGTGGTGCCGTGACTGCCGCCGCACGAAAGCGCAGCTCGATGAGCTCGGCGTGGCGTACGAATACATCGATCTCGAGGCCGATCCGGCCGCTGCCGAGGTCGCCCGCGAGATCTCCGGTCGCACGAACATCCCGGTCGTGCTCTATCCGGACGCGTCGCACCAGGTCGAGCCCAGCAACGCCGACGTCGAGGCCAAGCTGCGCGAGCTCGCGCTCATCTGACCGGCGCCGTTGCGCTCCGGTGCGCCGGCCCGTCGCCGTCGTCCGGCCACGATGCCGTGACATCCGGGGCCGGTGCGGCGGATCAGTGGTGGAAGGAGGGCGCCCTGCCCTCCTTGGGCATGGGTGCCTCGAGCCGATCGAGGTAGGCCACCTCCGCCGTGATGTCGGCGAGCAGCCGGTCGGCCATGTCCATCGAGAGGTAGCGGCGCACGACGATCCGCTGCACCGTGATCTGCTCCAGATCGGCGGGAAGCGGGTAGGCGGGGACCAGCCAGCCCCGCATCCGCAGGCGATCGCTCAGGTGATACAGATCCCAGTTGTCCGTGTGGCCGTCGACCATCGTCCAGGCGAACACGGGGATGTCGCGCCCCTCACTGATCAATCGGAACGGCGCCATCGCCCCGATGGCGTGCGAGAGGTACAGCGCGACATCCTGAGCTCCCTGCTGCACCGCGGTGTATCCGGCGACGCCGAGCCGCAGGAACATGTAGTACTGCAGCAGCACCTGCGCGCCGGGGCGGGAGAAGTTCAGTGCGAACGTCGGCATGTCACCGCCGAGGTACGAGACGCGCAGGACGAGATCGTCGGGCAGCCATCTGCTCTCGCGCCAGACGATCCATCCCAGTCCCGGATACACCCCGCCGTACTTATGGCCGGAGGTGGAGATCGAGTGCACGCGCTCGAGGCGGAAGTCCCATTCGATGTCGGGCTGCAGGAACGGCGCGACCATCGCGCCCGAGGCGCCGTCGACGTGGATCGGCACATCCAGGCCGGACGCCTCCTGGATCGCATCGAGCGCCCGTGAGATCTCATGCACCGGCTCGTATGCGCCGGTGTACGTCACTCCCATGATCGTGACGACGCCGATCGTGTTCTCATCGACGTACGCATCGAGGCCGTGACCGTCGAAAACGGGATGCTCCGCCGTGACCGGCACGAGCCGCATCTCCACGTCCCAGTAGTTGCAGAACTTCTCCCAGCACACCTGCACAGCCGCCGACATGACCAGGTTCGGACGGGATGCGTCCTTGCCCGCGGCGCGCCGCGCATGCTGCCAGCGACGTTTGAAGGCGAGACCGGCGAGCATGCAGGCCTCGCTGGATCCGGTCGCGGAGGTGCCGATCGCCTCCTCCGCGTTGGGCGCATGCCACAGGTCGGCGAGGATCCGCCAGCAGCGGTCCTCGATGGCCGCTGTCGACGGATATTCGTCCTTGTCGATCATGTTCTTATCGAACGTCTCGGAGTAGAGCCGGTCGGCTTCGTCGTCCATCCAGGTGGTGACGAACGTCGCGAGGTTGAGTCTCGCGTTGCCGTCCAGGAGGGCTTCGTCGTGGACGATCCGGTAAGCCGACTGAGCGGCCATCGGTTCGGCGCCGAGGCGGTGCCGGGCGAGGGAACGCTCCGTCATCCGCCGTTCGATGTCCGTGGCGAGTTCGTCATCCATCTTCGTGTCCTCTCCCTCTTCCGCGGGTCCCCCTGCGAGGCGAGACGGCACCCGCGTCTTCGCGCCCGGGGACTCTCCGACTCAGCGGGTTCTCCCCTGCCCATAGGGCCGGTCGAGTTCGCTCACCGTCATAGGCACACGGTACTGTGCCGACCAGGCCCGGACCGGGATTCCCCTCCCGCGAAAGCCGACCGGCGGAGAGAGCGGAACACATGGAGCACCTGATCATCGTCGTCCTCGGCATTGCGCTGATCGCGATCGTGACGGCGCTCGGCAAACGGCTGAACATCGCCTCTCCGCTCGTCTTGGTCGCCATCGGGTTGCTGCTGGCGCTCGCGCCGTTCATCCCGAACCTCGGCACGATCGATCCGGACTGGATCCTGGTGGGCGTCCTCCCGCCGCTGCTGTATTCCTCGGCGATCAACCTGCCGGCCGTCGAGTTCCGTCGCGACTTCACCCCGATCGCCGGTCTCTCGGTGCTGCTGGTGGTGATCAGCGCGGTGGCGCTCGGCTTCTTCTTCACGTGGGCGATCCCGGGCCTGAGCCTGCCCCTGGGCATCGCCCTCGGCGCGATCCTGAGCCCGACGGATGCCGTGGCCACCTCGATCGTGAAACGCATGGGCATCTCGCCCCGCGTCGTCACGCTGCTGGAAGGTGAGAGCCTCCTCAACGACGCGACCGCCCTGGTCGTCCTGCGCACGGCGACCGCGGCGATCGCCGCCGGCTTCTCCGTCCCGATGGCGGTCGGCGCATTCCTGTGGGGGGTGCTGATCGCCGTTGTCATCGGCGCCGTGGTGGGCTGGGTGAACCTGCGCGTGCGGGCGTGGGTGGCCAACTCCGCCGCGAACACGGCGCTGAGCTTCGTCATCCCGTTCATCGCCTACCTCCCCACCGAGGCTCTGGGCGGATCCGGGCTGGTCGCCGCGGTCGTGGCGGGCATCGTCACCGGTCAGAGCGCCGCCCGATGGTTCACCGCCGAGCAGCGCCTGAGCGAGAAGCTCAACTGGCGCACGATCGAGCTCATCCTCGAGGGCGGCGTGTTCCTCGTGATGGGACTCGAGCTCAGCGACGTGGTCGGGAAGAACTTCGAGGACCACGACGGTCTCTGGCACGGCACCTGGCTCGCGCTGTCCGCACTGGGCATCATCGTCGTGGTGCGCGGCGCCTATGTCGCCATCCTTCTCCGGCAGCAGGGGCGAAGAGCGAGGCGGTTCGCCCGCATCGATCTCGAGAGCATCGGCAACAGACTGGACGCGCTCGAACGCGGAGACCCGCCAGCCGAACCGGTCGGACCCGGCAGGCAGAGCCTCGGCCTGCCGGCCGACCCGGCCCGGCGAGAGAGACGACTGTCCGGGGTGCGGAAACGGCTCGCGCGCATTACCGCCGACCTCGACTACTACCGGGATTCGCCGCTGGGCTGGCGGCACGGCACGGTCATCGTGTGGGCAGGGATGCGTGGCGTGGTCACGCTCGCCGCAGCCCAGACGCTGCCGACCGACACGGACCACCGCGCACTCTTGGTGTTCATCGCCTTCATGCTGGCCACGGTGAGTCTGCTGGTGCAGGGCGTCACCCTGGTGCCACTCGTGCGGCTGCTCGGCATCCGCGATCCGGACGCCGTCGACACCGTCGATGACGAGCAGGAGGAGCAGCTGCGCGACGAACTCCGTCAGGCGGCCGTGGCAGCGCTGCGCGATCCGGCGCTCCGAAGCCACGACGGCGACGAGTTCGATCCCGAGGTCGTGCGCCGCGCCAGCGGTCGGCTGCTGGAGCCTCCCGATGAGAACGCGACCGCGAACGCGCAGGAGTTCTTACGGCTGCGGCTGGCCCTGATCGAGGCACAACGCCGCCGCCTCGTGGACGTCACCGCGTCGGGGCGTTACAGCACAGCGCTGCTGCGCCGTACGCTGGCAGGGTTGGACGCCGATCAGATCAGCCTTGAGCTCAAGCTCTCCGGCGGCATGCTGGACTGAACCGGCGCTCGTCGCAATGGGCGAGAATGGACGGACGAGGAGGACGATCATGACGGCGACGCACATACATTCGGCGGCCGACGGCGCTGCCGCGGCGGACGGCGTCCCGGCACCGTCTCACCTCGCCACCGAGTGCCCGGAGTGCTTCCGCGAGCAGGACCATCAGTGGTGGCGCGCCCGACCGACCGGCGCACGACTCGTCGGAGTGGTCGTCACCCGCGACGGGATGCCGTCGGTCGTCGAGCAGCGTGAGCAGCTCGCACGATTCGGCGTGCCAATCCACGGGTTCCGCCATCCCGCGCCGGAGACGCTGGAGACCTGGGAGCAGCGCCTCACCCGGTTGTTCGGTAGTCTCGCCGCCGGCGACGTCGTCGTGGTCACGAGCGTCCACGCGCTCGGCCGCGACATCGAGGAGGAGACGCGCACCGTCGCAGAACTGCGGCGACGCGGTGTCGTCGTGAAGGTCCTCGGCCACGGCGGAACGCACCTGTTCGACGCCGGACGCTGATCCCCCGCCCGGCGGCGCACCGCACCGCCTACGCCGCTGAGGCGGCGCGCCAGCATCCGTCGAGATGATCGTCCACCATTCCGGAGGACTGCATCAACGCGTAGAGCGTGGTCGGGCCCACGAACCGGAATCCGCGACGGCGCAGTTCCCTGCTCATCGCGGCGGACTCGGGCGTCGTCGCAGGGACCTCGGCGAACGACAGCGGATGCCCGGCCCGCCGAGACGGCGCGAACGACCAGAGCAGCGCGTCGAGTTCACCGACGGCCATCTCGGCGACGACGCGGGCGTTGCCGATGACCGCCTCGATCTTCCCCCGATGGCGCACGATGCCGGCATCCGCCAGCAGCCGCTCGACGTCCTTCTCGTCGAACGCGGCGACCGCCTGCGGCGCGAACCCCGCGAACACCTCACGGAACCGGGGACGCTTGCGCAGAATCGTGATCCAGCTCAGCCCCGCCTGGAAGCCCTCCAGACTCAGCTTCTCGAAGAGCTCGCGGTCGCCGTGCAGTGGCCGGCCCCACTCCTCGTCGTGGTAGCGGAGGTAGTCCGGGTCGTCGCCGGTCCAACCGCACCGCCTCCGGCCGTCGGCCCCGGTCAGGACATCGATCATCCCGTCACCCTACGGGAGCGGCGCGGGGGTCACCTCTTCTTCTTCAGGCTCTTCTCCGGCACCGGGGCGGCGCCGGAGGTGCGAAGCTCCGCGTAATAGGCGATGGCCTCCTCTTGACGCGCCGATTCGGCGCCGGAGGCGATGGGTGCCCGCACATGCTCGGGTTCGAACCCCCAGGCATCCACGAGGTCCTGTGCGTGGGGCCGCAGCCGCGCGCAGAGACGATCGACGTAGCGCGAGACGGACGCGGCCCGTTGCGCGGAGAGCCGCCCGTGGAGGAGATACCAGGCCAGGTGCTTCTCGATCAGCGAGAGCCCGAACAGATCGCGCAGCCAGGTGAGCACCCGGAGGGTGCCGTCGTCGCCGACCGTGTGCAGAGCGTCGCTGAACGCCTCCCACTGCAGCAGTTCGCCGTGGGCGCGGGCCGCATCGATCAGCTCGGCCTGGTTCTCGTTGAACAGCGCAGCCGCGGCGGCCGGCGACAGCTTCGAGGCGGGACGCAGCCGCATCGCGAGGTCCGTGATCATCTGCTGCACCCGGTCGGCGAGCAGCTGGTGCTGCTGTTCCTCGCGCAATCCGAGTCCGACGGAACGGGCTGTGGACCCGAAGTCGGCGACGGTCTGCCCCAGCCGGCGCAGCCCCGCACCGTGGAACACCTTGCCCGCGGTCTGCGCGGCGACGTAACGGGCGAGACGGCCCGTGCTCGCGCCCTTGAACTGTCCGGAGAAATCGCCCAGAAGACGCTTTCCGACCAGCTGCAGCAGGATGTTGTTGTCGCCCTCGAAGGTCACGTACACGTCGAGGTCGTGGTGGAGGCCGACGAGCCGGTTCTCGGCGAGGAAGCCGGATCCGCCGCACGCCTCGCGGCATTCCTGGATCGTGTCGAGAGCGTTCCAGGTGCTGAGCGGCTTCAGCGCCGCGGCGAGGGTCTCGAGATCCTCCCGCTCGGAGGGGGTGTCGGTGCGCCCACTGAACACGCCGTCGAAGGCACGCAGGAACTCGTCGTGGGCGAACGCCTGCGCGTAGGCCGTCGCGATGCGCGGGATGAGCCGCCGCTGGTGGTTACCGTAATCGAGCAGAACGACCTCGGGCGTGCCCGATCCGGAGTCGAACTGGCGCCGCTGACCGGCATAGGTCACCGCAATCTTGAGGGCGAGCGCGGCCGCTGTCGTCGACGCGCCGTCGAGCGACACCCGGCCCTGCACCAACGCGCCGAGCATCGTGAAGAAGCGTCGACCGGGGCTCGGGATGTCGCTCGAATAGGTGCCGTCGGCAGCGACCTGCCCGTACCGGTCGAGGAGGTTGAACCGGGGGATGCGCACGTGATCGAAGTGGAGCCTGCCGTTGTCGATGCCGTTCAGCCCGCCCTTGACGCCGTCGTCCTCCCCGCCGATCCCCGCGAGGAAATCTCCGTCCTCGTCGCGGAGGGGGACGAGGAAGCAGTGCACGCCGTAGTTGACGCCGCCCGTGATGAGCTGCGCGAAGACGGTGGCAGCGCGACCGTGCAGGGCGGCGTTGCCGAGGTAGTCCTTCCAGGCGCCACGGAACGGCGTGTGGATGACGAACTCCTCGGTATCCGCGTCGTACGTGGCCGTCGTGCCAATGGCGGCCACGTCGGATCCGTGCCCGGTCTCGGTCATGGCGAACGCGCCGGGGAGGCGAAGTTCAGCGGCATCCTTCAGCCAGGCGTCGTGATGGCGCTTGGTCCCCAGCTGCTGGATCGCGGCGCCGAACAGGCCCCACTGCACGCCCGCTTTGATCTGCAGGCTGGGGTCGGCCAGGACGAGCTCCTCGAATCCGGCGATGTTGGCGCCGTTGTCGTTCTGTCCGCCGTACTCCGTCGGGTAGGCGCGGGCGGCGGCACCGTGCTCGACCAGCAGCCGCAGCTGCCCGAGGACGCGCTCGCGGTGATCGGCGACGCTCTGCCCGTCCACCTCCCAGAATGCCGGGTCCTTGATCATGTCGCGGGCCTGCCGCCGTGTCTGCGCCCAGGTCCCCAGCAACAGATCGGTAACCGCGGACACGTCGATCCGCGGGTCGGCCGCCTCGGCCGCGCTGTGCGGCACGGTGGGGGCTCCGCCTGCCGGGGTGCGCGCACTGGTGGCGGGCTTCTTCGAGCGGATGAGGGCGTCGGCCATGACGTCACCTTTCGGTGTTCGGGGAGAGGAAGACACTATGAACGGTAGAAGTCTGACAACGGACACTCAAACAGGTTGTTCGAGCAGCACAGTTCGCGCGTCGCACGGCGCACCATGGGATTGTGCCGTCTCCACATCCGCCCTGTTCCCGCCGCCACCTCTTCCTCCCGCCCGCATGCGGTGCGGGCTCGCGCCCGCCCCTGCGCCACCTCTTACCCTCCGCGCCTTACGGTCCCGCCCGCGATTCTGAGGAGATATCGAATCCTGAGGTGGCGCAGTGGTGGATCCTCCGCAGAATCGTGAATCTCCTCAGCATCCCGGCCTCACACCGGGCCCTCGATGCGGCCGACACCGGGTATGCACTCGACGCGGGCGACCCGCGGCGCAGGAATCGAAGAGGCATCACCGCTCAGCGTTCGAGGTGGAGTCCCTGGGCAACCGCGCGCATGATGAGGTCCTGAACGGCCGGCCAGTCATCGATGATCTGTCCATACGTGATGCGGATGGCGTGATAACCGTGCAGCGCGAGCAGTGCGTCGTGCGCGACATCCGATGCTCGCTGGGCGCCGACGTGATGGCCACCATCGATCTGCAGCAGGAGGCGCTTGCCGATGCGGAAGTCGACGCGATGACCGAGAATCCACGCCTGCGGGATGATCGGAATCCGTAGCCATCTCAGCCGTGACACGACGATCGTCTCGAGGCCGGAATCGGACCACGGCATCACGTCGGCGCACAGCTTCCGCGCGGCCGGCCCGAGTGGAAGCCGTCGTAGCGCGGGCAGCTCGATGTCTCCGCGGCGCAGCGCCGACTCCCAGATCGCCTTCGCCGACTCGTACGGCTGGCAGGCGGCGACCAGCGCGAGCACGTTCTCGAGGGGATCCTCCAGCCGGTCAGGATGCCGTGGCACCGGCGGCGTCGCCCAGTGCACATGGCCCTTCTCGGCGCGCACGCCGCCGGCATGCGGCGACGCACCGACGTGGGGCTCGCCGTCGTAGATCACCCACAGTCCCCGGCGCTGCGCCTGGGTCACACAGGTGAGGACGACGCCCGCCCGCGCGGCGGCGATCAGGTATGAATCTGCGTCGGCGAGCGCCACCCATCCCTTGCGCACCCGCCGAAGCAGCCCGGCGTCCAGCGCGGATGCGATCACGTGAGCACTGCAACCGCGCGCCGCGAGCAGGCGCGTGCGTACGACGCCTCCCTCACCGCGTGTCAGGGCGAGCGCATCCGAACCGCGCGCTGCCATGCGCGGAGAGACTCGGGTCGGGTTCACCCGCCCACGATGACTCCGATGCCGCATCCGATAATGCGCCGACGCACGTCCTGTGGAGAGAAGGAGGCTTGCTCCGGGCTGGGGAGGAGCCCTTTACCTACTGCGGACACCGTGTCCCAGCGGCGACGGCCGCCGCGATTCTGAGGAGAGTCTCGAAGATGAGGACGATGCCGGATGCGCGGTCCTCAGCATCCGGCATCTCCTCAGAATCGCGGCGGGCATGGGCACGCGGCACGCGTTTGCCACGCGGCGGGCATGTGCCACGTCACGGCGATGACACCCACTGCGGACGCGGCGAGCAGGGCGCCCGGTCAGAGCTCCAGGCCGTGACCGAAACGGAACAGCGGATCCGCGGTGTCGAAGGGCACATCGGGACGGGACTCCTCGACGGCGGCCATCGACCGCGGGACGTCGAAGGGCAGCTTCCCGCGCGCGGGCACCGCTCCCGACAGCACATCGAGCAGCGCCTCCGCGCTCGCGCCCCAGTTGCCGGTCACAGCGGCAGCCGCGGAGGCGACCGGAGCAAGGATCGCGGGCCGGTCCAGGAACACATCGACCACGGTCGGCACGGATGCCGAGACCTCGACGACATGCGCGACGGTGTCCGACGCGAAGTCCAGCGAGCCCGCGTGGAAGAAGTTCTCGAATGCGGTGCCGCGCTCCTCGTAGGGCGCCGCGATGCGCAGGATGGCGAGATCCGCCTCGGCGGGCGTCGACACGACCTCGCCGTACGCGCCCGCGACCGCGGCATCGATGCCCTCGACGTACAGCTTCGCGCCCCGGGCGAAGGGCAGGACCGGTGCGCCGGCCGGGCCATTCCCGTTCGTGAGCACCGCGATCGAGGCCTGTTGCGCGGCGAACCCAGCGGCTCGGAACTCCGGCGCGCCGACGATCCGCGCCGCCGCTTCGACGTCCACGAAGGGGTTCTCGAACAGCCCCAGCACGAACTTCTCCCGCAGCAGCCGCCGCGCCGAGACGTCGAGGCGCTCCTCGGAGACAGCACCCGTCTGCACGAGCTCGAGCAGCACGTCGGTGCAGGATTCACCGCCGAGCTGGTCGGCGCCCGCGTCGAGGATCTTCTTGACCCGCTCAGGCCGCGACAGCCCCTCCACGCCCCAGGCGCGGGCGGGGAAGGTGTGCCCGAAGATGTCGGCGTCCGTCACCAGTCCCCAGTCGGTGCAGACGATGCCGTCGAAGCCGAGCCGCTCGCGCAGCAGCCCGGTGAGCACCGACTTGTTGAAGCCGAACCCGACCTCGTCGTAGGCGGTGCCCACCGGCATCCCGTAGTACGGCATGACCTGGCTCGCACCCGCTGCGAAGACCGCGGCGAAGGGCTTCAGGTGCAGTTCGAAGTCGCCGCCGGGGTACACCTGCTCACGGCCGTAGGGGAAGTGCGGATCCTCGCCGTCCTTCTGGGGGCCGCCGCCGGGGAAGTGCTTGACCATCGTGGCGACCGAGTCCGGTCCGAGCCGCTCGCCCTGGAAGCCGCGCACGTAGGCCGTGCCGAGCTCGCTCGTGAGGTCGGCGTCCTCTCCGAAGGTCTGCAGCGCCCGCGCCCACCGCGGCTCGGTCGCAAGGTCGACCTGCGGGTGCAGGGCCACGCGGATGCCGACGGCCGTATACTCGCGCCGGGCGATGTCGCCGAAGGCACGCACCAGCTCAGCATCACGCGTCGCCGCCAGCCCCAGCGGTTCCGGCCACTGCGAGAACGGCCCCGCCATCATCGCCGCGCCCGGGTTCTCACTGAACGAATGGCGCGGGTCGGTGGAGATCGTCACCGGGATGCCGAGCCGCGTGGTCGCGGCCAGCTCTTGCAGCCGGTTGTGCCACCGGGCGATTGCTTCTGCGCTGGGCGCGACGCCGAGCAGGTTGAAATGACTCAGGTGACGGCCGCGCACGTACTCCTCCGTCGAGGACACGCCGAAGGAGGACACGCCCTCCGACAGCTCGCCGTCGGGTCCCATCATGATCATCGTGTGGAAGAAGAGCCCCACCTTCTCCTCGACCGTCATCTCCGCCAAGAGCAGCTCGACGCGCTCCTCGACGGGCAGGCTCACGTCGAGCCAGAGTCGAGCGGTGGTCACGGCGTCCGACATGGTCATTTCACTCCCTTGATGCGATAGACGAACACTGCGCCGAGCAGCGCGACGAGCGCTCCGAACAGATACCACGTGGTGTAGCCGCCCAGGGCGGTCGCCGAGCCGACCGCGATGATCGCGGGGGCGACGGCCGGCGCGATCGATTGCGGAAGTGCATTGGCGATGTTGAGGACACCAAGGTCCTTGGCGACGTCGTCGGGGTTGGGCAGCACCTGCGTGGCCAGTGCCAGGTCGACGGAGAGGAACGATCCGGCGCCGAGGCCGATGATCGCCTGCGCGACGATGAGCACGGGGATGCTGGGCGCGACGGCCAGCAGAACGAGACCGACGACCATGATCACGCCGGCGACGGCGACGAACGGACGGCGCTTTCCGATCTTGTCGGAGAGGATGCCGCCGATCGGGCTGGAGATCATCATCCCCGCTATCGAGGCGAGGTTCGCGATGAGGATCGTGCTGATCGCTCCCTGCTCGTCGAGGCCGAAGTTCGTGACCAGGTAGTAGGGCAGGTAGGTGGCGATCCCGGCATAGCCGAACATCACGAAGAACTTTGTGAGCCAGGTCCAGCCGAAGTCGGGGTGCTTGACCGGGTTGAACACGAATGAGCCGAAGAACTGACCGGCCGTGAAGCGCTGCGCCGGCTTCTCAGCGAGACGTCGATCCTTTAGGGTGAGGACGAACACCACGGCGAGCGCCAGGGAGATGACCGCCGGAACGACGAAGCGCAGGAAGTCGTCGGAGATGAAGTTCATGAGGAAGCTGCCCGCGAGGATGCCGATCGGTGTCGTGATACCGATGATTCCCGATACCTTCCCCCGGTGGGCGGTGGGGACCTGATCGGGCAGGGTCGCGTTGGCGGCGGCCAGCAGCGCGTTCATCGAGGTCTGCGCGAGGCACCACCCGATCAGCACCACCCAGATGGAGGTCGCTGCGCCGATGAGCACGAAAGCGCCGAGGCCCACGATCGCACCGCCGAGGATCCATGGCCGACGCATGCCGAAGCGGGAGGTGGTGCGGTCGGAGAGCCGCCCGGCGAGCGGGTTGGCGACCAGGGCGAACAGGGCGCCGATACCCAGCACGAGACCGAGGTTTCCAGTCGACTCGCCTTCGGCGGAGATGTGCTCGACCTTGAACGCCATCGAGACCATCACCGGGGTGAGCAGGGCAATGTAGACGCAGAAGTTCACGGCGGCCAGGCCCGGCGTGTAGAAGCGGGGTGTGCGCGACGGGGTCGTCCCCGGCGCCTTGAATCCTCGAGTGCCGATGACCGCCTCGCGCGCACTCGGTGACAGCTCTGTCATGTCGTGTCCTTTCACGTCCGACGCCCCCCGCGCATCGACGATGACGCGGCGTCGGCAGCACGCTACACCAATTATCGACCGATTGGTAACCATTTCTCGACCGAGTGGTAGGTTCTGAACCGTCGCAGCGCCGCGATACGCTCGACGAAGAGGATCTGATGACCACAACGACTCGGGTGGCGCCGGCACGTACGGCACGCGGCGAACGCCGTCGGCAGCAGATTCTCGACGCCGCCACCGGCCTGTTCATCGATCCGGGCTACCGGGCGACCTCGCTGCGAGACATCGCCACCGCCGCCGGAATGAGCCATCCGGGGCTCCTCCGCCATTTCGCCGGGAAGGACGACGTCCTCCGGGAGCTGGTGGAGCGATTCGAGACCGGTAATCAGCTCTGGATCCAGGCGCAGGAGGACGCCGCCAACCCCGTCACTGTGATGGACATCGCCCGCCGCAATGCCGAGCATCCCGGATACCTCGCCCTGTTCAGCGCCCTTGCCGGAGAGGCGACGACCACGACCCATCCGGCACACGGGCACATGGCGGATCGATACGCGCAGATGCGCTCCTACGCGGATCAGGCCGCCCGGTCGACACGGCCGCACTTCCGGCTCGGGACGGGACGGGATGTCTCGGCGGAGAGCATCCGCCTGGTCGCCGGCTGGGACGGACTACAGGTGCTGCAGCTGTACCTTCCGGACCGCGTCGAGGTCGTACGCGAGCTCGACGCGCACCAACAGGCCGTCACCCGCCCGTACGCCTGGGCGATCACCCACGGATCCGACGATGCATCGGGGGTGATCCCGCCGCTGCGCACCTTGGCGTCCGACGCGACCGAGCCGGCCGGAAACACCGCAGGTCGCGCTCGCCGCGATCAGATCGTCGCGGACGCGATGACGCTGTTCGCGGCGACGGGCTATGCCGATACCAGCATGCGCACCATCGCGGAACGGGTCGGCGTCTCGAAGTCGACGCTGTTCCACCACTACCCGACGAAGGAAGACCTGCTGCGCGCGGTCCTCGCCGCACGAGACTCCGAGATCGCTCAGCGGAGGCAGCCGCAGGCGACATCCGCTGCCGAGCTGCTGCGCGACCTGCCGCGGGGCGCCACAACGAACACGGAGAGCGCGCCCGGCCTGGTCGAGGTCTACAGCGTCCTGTGCTGCGAGGCGACGGCGACGCGGCACCCGGCGCACGATTACTTCCGCGAGCGCTTCGACACAGCGCTGGACGTGTTCGGCGCACTGTTCGCCGCCGCTGCACGCGACGGCGACCTGCCCGCCCACCGTGACCCCGCACACGAGGCGGTCTGGCTGGTCGCCCTCTGGGACGGGCTGCAGATCCAGTGGCTCTACGACCGCGAACACATCGACGTCGCCGCGCACCTGAGCGCCCACCTGGACGACGTGCTCCCCCGGCGATGACCGGTCAGTGCGTGGCGATGACCGTGAGCACGCCGTCGCCGTACGCCTCGCGCTTCTTCGCCCCGATGCCGGTGATCCCCTCAAGCTCGGAGGCCTGCTGCGGTCGATGCTCGGCCAGCGCGCGCAGCGTGGCGTCGCCGAAGACGATGTAGGCCGGGACGCCCTGCTCGCGCGCGGTCTCGGCCCGCCAGGACCGCAACGCCTCGAAGAGGTCGCGGTCGGCCTCGGCGACGTCGGCCGAGGCCGGGGGCTTCCGCATCCGCGGTGTGCTGGAACGTCCCATCACGTCGCGTCGCAGCGGCACCGGGGTCTCGCCCTTCAGCACGCCGGCGGCCTGATCGCTGAGGGCCAACGTGCCGTACTCGCCCTGGGCGACGAGGATGCCGCGGGCCAGCAGCTGACGCACGACCGAACGCCAGTCGGCGTCTGTGAGATCCTTCCCGATCCCGTACGTCGCCAACTGCTCGTGTCCCATCCGGCGGATGCGCTCGGTGTCGGCGCCGCGGAGGATGTCGATCAGGTGTCCGGCGCCGAAGGCCTGGCCACGCTCCCGCTGCAGCCGCACGACCGTGGACAGCAGCTTCTGCGCGGGCACGAGCCCGTCGAAGGTCTCGGGCGGGATCAGACAGGTGTCGCAGTTGCCGCAGGGGGCGGACTCCTGTCCGAAGTAGCCGAGCAGGTTCTGACGGCGGCAGCCCACCGTCTCGCACAGGGCCAACATCGCATCGAGGTGCTGCTGCATCCGCCGCTTGTGGGCCAGGTCACCGTCGGACTGGTCGATGAAGCGCCGCTGCTGCACGACGTCGCCGAGGCCGTATGCCATCCACGCGACCGAGGGTTCACCGTCACGGCCGGCACGCCCGGTCTCCTGGTAGTAGCCCTCGACCGACTTCGGCAGATCGATGTGGGCGACGAAGCGCACGTCGGGCTTGTCGATCCCCATGCCGAACGCCACGGTGGCGACCATCACGACGCCGTCCTCGCGGAGGAACCGCGACTGGTTCGCCGCTCGTACCTCTGCCGGAAGCCCGGCGTGGTACGGCAGCGCGGCGATACCCTGGGTGCGCAGGTGCTCCGCCGTCTGCTCCACGCTCTTGCGGCTGAGCGCGTAGACGATGCCCGCCACACCCTCCGGCTGGCTGCGGATGAACGCCACCAGCTGGCGGCGCGGGTCGACCTTGGGCTCGATGCGGTACTGGATGTTGGGCCGGTCGAAGCTCGCGACGAAGTGCCGCGCCTCAGGCAGGCGCAGCCGCTCCGCGATCTCCTGGTGGGTCTCGCGGGTGGCGGTGGCGGTGAGTGCCATGCGCGGCACTCCCGGGAAATCGGCCTGTAGCTCGCCGAGCTGCAGGTAGTCGGGGCGGAAGTCGTGCCCCCACTGCGACACGCAGTGCGCCTCGTCGATGGCGATGACGCTGAGCGTGCCGCGTCGCAGCAGCTCCTTGGTGGAGGGCAGGTTGAGACGTTCGGGGGCGACGTAGAGAAGGTCGAGCTCGCCGTCGAGGAACAGCTGCTCCGTCCGCCGTCGTTCGGGCGCGGTCTGCGTCGAGTTGAGGTAGCCGGCCTGGACGCCGTTGGCCACGAGCGCGTCGACCTGATCGTGCATGAGCGCGATCAGCGGACTGACGACCAGCCCCGTGCCCTCTCGCACCAGCGCCGGAACCTGATAGGTCACGCTCTTCCCGCCGCCGGTGGGCATGAGCACGATCGCGTCGCCGCCGGCGACGACGTGGTCGACGATCGCGGCCTGATCGCCGCGGAACGCGTCGTAGCCGTAGACCTCGGCGAGCACGGCGAGCGGGGCGGATCCGGTCAGGTCACGGCGCACGGGCGTGGCCGGGCCTGCCGCGAAACCGGCGGCAGGCCCGGGAGGCGCCTGCCCTTCAGGGGGCGGGAGGAAGCCGTCTTCCTCTGGGGCCCAGTCGTCAGGCGGCACCCAGTCCGCGGGCGGTGCCCACTCGTCGGGCGCTCCGTCAGACGATGCGTCGCCGGACCCGACACCGGGCTCGGGCCACGTGTCGGGATACGGTGCGCTCACCCATCCAGGGTAGTGACGCGCTCGGACATCCACCGACACGCACCCGGCCCCCGCACACCCCGGGCTGACTCCGCTCGCGCTGCTGCCACCTTCCTACGCGGCACAGAACGGTGACGCAGAAGCAGAAGAGCGCCATGCGAGCAGCGGCAGCGGGGATCAGAGGTGCGGGTCGACGAGGATCTTCACGGCCGTCTCGTTGTGGTTGATGAGCGTGTCGAAGCCCCCGTCGATCAGGTGGTCGAGCGAGATCTTCCCGGTGATGAAGGGCTTCAGGTCTACCTTGCCCGCCTGCACGAGCTTGATGGTCTCGGGATGCGAGTTGACGTACGCGATCGTGCCGCGCAGGTCGACCTCCTTCAGCACGAGCTTCTGCATGTCGAGCGACCCCGGGTGCCCCCAGATGGAGACCACGACGATGACACCGGTGGGCTTGACCGCATCGAACAGCGTGTCGAGCGCCGGCTGCACCGAGGTGCACTCGAAGGCGACATCGGCACCGGCACCGCCGGTGAGGGCCTTGGTCTCGGCGACGACATCGACCTCGCGCGGGTCGAAGACGTACGCGGCCACGCCGGTCTCGAGCGCCTTCTTCCGACGGAGGGCGCTGGGCTCGGAGATCGCGACCGTGATCCCCTGCGCTTTCAGGACGGCCGCGGTGAGCAGGCCGATCGGTCCCGCGCCGGTGATCAGGGCGAAGTCCCCGCTGCGGGCGCCGGAGCGCTGGTAGGCGTGGTAACCGACCGACAGGGGCTCGATCAACGCGGCCTCGTCGAGCGGGATGTCAGGGCCGATCGGGTGCACCCAGCGCCGTTTCACCACGATCTTCTCAGCGAGTCCACCGCCACGGCCGGCCAGCCCGATGAAGTTCATGTCCGGCGACAGGTGATAGGCCTTGTTCGCCTCGCTCGTGTCCACGTCATCGCGGAGGATGTACGGCTCCACGACGACGTGATCCCCGGGCTTCAGATCGGTCACGCCCTCGCCCACCGCGTAGACGACGCCCGACATCTCATGGCCGAGGGTGACCGGCGCGGACTCTCCGGAGATGGGATGCGGGTGGCCGGCCGGGGGCACGAAGATCGGCCCATCCAGGTACTCGTGCAGATCGGTGCCGCAGATCCCGCAGTAGGCGACGTCGATGCCTACCGTGCCCGGCTCCAGACCCGGCTCGGGGATGTCCTCGATGCGGATGTCCCCCCGGTCGTAATATCGCGCAGCTTTCATCACAGACTCCTTCTTCGCTTCGCGCGGTGAGCGCCCCAGGTGAGGGCGTCGGCCCCGTCGATGGTCATGCCACCCATCCCACACGCTAGGCCGTTCGCAGAGGCGGAGAAGGATCGCGGACCGGAAGAAATCGGCCGCGGCCGGGAATTCAGCCGAGGCGCTCTTTGAGGGCGAGGATGCGGCTGACCGCCGCATCCACCTGTGCGGAAAATGCAGGGTCGGACTCCGCCTTCTGCAGCACGGCGGCGTACATCTCACCGAACACGGAGGAGTCGGCGGAGACGAGCAGCACATCGACGCCGGCCTCGACGGCGAGGACGGCGCGGTCCCCCGGCGACCACTGCTCCACCTGCGCGGTCGCCGAGAGGTCGTCGGTCATGACGACGCCATCGAAACCGAGCCGGTCGCGCAACAGGCCGGTCACGACCGCGGAGGAGAAGGCCGCCGGCGCCGAGGCATCGATCTGCTGGTAGACCGCCGTCGACATCATGACGACCGCGGGGCCCTGGGCGAGCAGGTCCCGGTACACGTCCACATCGGGTGAGTCGGCCGTCACCTGCGTGTCCACGACATCTGCGCTGTTGTCGGTGTTGTCCGTGGTGCGGCCCAGCCCCGGGAAGTGTTTGAACGTCGGCAGGACCGCGGCTGCCCGCATCCCCTGCGCGAAGGCGCCGGCGCAGGCGACGACCGTGGGCTCGTCGTAGCCGTAGTTGCGGTTCAACCGGCCGATCGGAGCGTTGTCCCAGGCGGTGGATGGGCTCGTGACGATGTCTGCCACGGGCGCCAGGTTCATGGTGACCCCCGCCTGTGCCAACTGCTCGCCCCAGCGCAGCGCCTCGGCCCCGATCGGATCGCATCCGTCCCGAGCCTGGGTGAGCGCCGTCGGCATGTCATCGAATCCGGGCCCTGAGAGCACCTGCACGTCGCCGCCCTCCTGGTCGGTCGCGATCCACAGCGCCGGCGCGTCCGCAGGACGCTCCCCCTGGAACTGTGAGACGAGCGCGGCGATCGACGCCGTCCCCGCCTCCGAACGTCCGTGCAGGAAGACACCGCCGATGCCGGGATCGGCGACGGCCGCCAGCGTCACCGCGTCCGCGCCGTCGACGGAGGTACCGACCATGAAGAGCTGCGCCACGCGCGCCGCCAGGTCCATCCCCGCCAGGGGATCGTCGGGAGTCGGAGCGGGCGTCGTGCTCGACGTGGCGGGATCCGCGCCGGACGTCGGGGCAGCCGGCTCGGCGACGCAGCCGACGACGAGCACGCACATGGCCGCGATCAGCGCCACCGACGCGCAGCGGAGTCGCATCGCGATGTCCATGCCTCTATCGTCCCCCGCGATCGGCGTTCAGCCGAAGTCCAGCACGTCGCCGTTGAGCGGGCTCTCCTCCGTGCGCTCGCCGGCGTCCGCGGTGTCAAGCTCGCACGCGACAGATTCCATAACGCAGGCGTCGTCGCCGGACCTCGGAACCGTCCCCGCGAGGGTGAACTGATCGAAGACGAAGGGCACGCCGTTGGACGCGAGCGGCGACGCCGAATCCATGATGTGGAAGTGCAGATGCGGCGCGGAGGAGTTCCCCGAGTTGCCGAGATAGCCGATCACATCCCCTCTGCTGACGGTCTGCCCGACCGTCAGGCCCATCGGATTGCCGGGCTGCAGATGGGCGTAGAACGCATAGTTGCCGCCGCCGATGTCCAGCACGATGTAGTTGCCGCCGTACTCGTCGAGCGTCAGCCCGCCCGCCGGGTTCGCTCCGGGGACCTGCTCCTCCCGGTCCGAGGTCACCGACACGACCGTCGCATCGGCGACGGCGAGCACCTCCGCGCCCTCGTATGCGTAGCTGGAGAGATCGTCGACCGCTCCGTCGAACACCCGCCCCTGCGCGTCGAGCTGCACGAAATCGATCGCGAATCTCTCCGGCACGTAGTACGAGCCGTTCAGCGGGTTGACGGCGAGCCGATGTGCGGTCATGTCGCAGCAGCTGTTCGCGTCGAACCATCCGTCTCCCGCGAGCGGAGCCCCGACGACGACGGGCTCCTCGGTGTCGACGCTGAGCGTTGCGACCGTCTCGGACATCGGGGTGTCGAACACGGGCGGATGCCCGGTCTCCGGCGCGATGTCGAGGTGGTGGCTGAGCGTCGAGGGCACCTCGTTCGAGGCGACGGCGACATCCAGATAGACGATCACGGACCGACCCGCCGTCAACGTCGTCGTCGCCGGATCGGTGCTCCCGATCTCGGTCATGCGCGCGGCGAGGCCATCGCCGGACAGGGTCTGCACGGTGACGCCGTCGG
The DNA here is from genome assembly GCA_015654575.1 of Actinomycetales bacterium. Lineage (GTDB taxonomy): Bacteria > Actinomycetota > Actinomycetes > Actinomycetales > Microbacteriaceae > Microbacterium. Next base: position 9,291 of record JAATGR010000084.1, on the reverse strand, counting down.
CGAGGACGGTCAGGGCGTCGAGCGTGACGGGCTCGCTCAGCACATTTGTGAGCTCGAGCTCGTACGCGAGGTGGACGAGGCCGTCGGTGGACGACGCGATGGCCGGCTCGGCGAGCGCCTCGGCGAGCACCGGAGTGTAGGCGGCCTCCGCGCTCGTGGGCGTCGATGTCGATGCCGGCAGGGACGCCGCGCTCGTGCAGCCTGTCAGAGCGAGGGCGGCGATGACGAGCAGGACCCCCGGGCATCGTCGTACGGTCATGGGCACAGCCTGGCGCATCCCCGTCGCCCGGGGAAGCCCGCTACAGACGGACGACCTCGGTGACGACCAGGACGGCGCTCCCGGTCTCGCCGGACGCGAGCAGGTCCACGTCGGCGCGAATGCGCCAGTCGTGGTCTCCCGCCGGGTCGTCGATCGTCTGCTCCACGTGCCATATGCCGCTAGCAGCATCCTTCTCGTCGATGACGCAGAGCGCGGTCGAGCGGGCCGGGGCGCCAGTGAGGATCTCGGTGTGCTCGGCGTAGTACGCGTCGAGCGCGACGGGCCAATCCACTCCAGGGTCGAGGGCGGTCAGGTCATCGTCGCGCTGAAGCGCGGCGAGCCGGATGCGGCGGAACAGCTCATTGCGCACGAGCACCGTGAACGCCCGCCGGTTGGCCACGACTGAGGGCGGCGCAGGCGGCACGAGGACCGCACCCTCCTCCGCCGGATTGACGAGCGCCTCCCATTCGTCGACGAGGCTGGAGTCGACCTGTCGCACCAGCTCGCCGAGCCAGGCGATCAGATCGAGCAGTTCCGGGGTGCGGGCCTCGGCCGGGACGGTCTGGCGAATCGCACGGTAGGCGTCGCTGAGATAGCGGAGGACGAGACCCTCGCTGCGGCCAAGCTGGTACCAGTTCACGAACTCGGCGAAGGAGAACGCCTGCTCGAACATGTCACGCACGACCGCCTTCGGATGCAACTCGAAGTCGCGCACCCAGGGCTGGCCCGAGGCGAACGTCTCGAAGGCCTGCCCCAGGAGGTCGGCGAGCGGCCGGGGATAGGTGATCTCCTCGAGGGCCGCCATCCGGTCGTCGTAGTCGAGGCCGTCGCGCTTCATCGCGGCGACCGCCTCCCCGCGGGCCTTGAACTCCTGCTGGGACAGGATGGCGCGCGGGTCGTCGAGGGTCGCCTCGATGATGCTGACGACGTCGAGGGCGTAGTGGCCCGTCCCGACCCCCCGCGGGCCGCGAGGCGTCGCGGCCGCTGCGGTGCTCTCGGTCGCGGTCGCGGTCTCAGCTGCCGTCGCCGTCCCGCTCATGTTCTCACCGGGACGGGCGTCGGCGGCCGGATGCCCGGTCTCCTCCTCCGGGTCGAGCAACCCGATCGCGGCCAACGCGAACGGTGATAGCGGCTGGTTGAGCGCGAAGTTCGGCTGCAGGTCGACGGTGAGCCGGATCGTCCCGCCCCCTCCCGCCGGGGCACCGACCTCGACCACGCCGGCGACGCGCAGCGTGCGGAAGATCGCGAGCGCCCGCCGCGCCAGCGCATACCGTTGCGCACGCGTCTGGTGATTGTCGAACACGAGCGCGCGCACGTGGGCGAACACATCGCCTCCGCGAGCGATCACGTTCAACAGCATCGCGGCCGTCAGCTGCAGGTGCGGGACGAGCGGTTCCGGCGTGGCATCCCGCAATCGCTCGAACGACCCCTGCCCCCAGTTGACGACGCCGGTCGGCGCCTTCTTGCGCACGATCTTCTTGCGCTTGGCGGCGTCGTCCCCGGCCTTGGCCAGTGACACCGCGTTCTCGATCTCCCACTCCGGCGCCATGACGACCACGTTCCCGTGCGGGTCGAAACCGGCACGCCCGGCACGGCCGGCGACCTGATGGAACTCGCGTGCGGTGAGTTGCCGCATCCGGGTGCCGTCGTACTTGCTCAGCGCAGTGATCAGCACCGTGCGGATCGGCACGTTGATCCCCACACCGAGGGTGTCGGTGCCGCAGATCACCCGCAGCAGCCCGCGCTGGGCGAGCGTCTCGACCAGTCGACGGTAGCGGGGCAGCATCCCGGCGTGGTGCACGCCGATGCCGGCGCGCACGAGCCGAGACAGGGTCTTCCCGAATGCGGTGGTGAACCGGAACCCGCCGATCGCCTCGGCGATCTCGTCGCGCTGCGCACGACTGGTGATCTGGATGCTGCCCAGCGCCTGGGCGCGCTCCATCGCGGCCGCCTGCGAGAAGTGGACGATGTAGATCGGAGCCTCCCGCTCGTCGAGGAGCGAAGCGACGACTTCGTGCACCGGACGGCGCTCGTACGAATAGAGCAACGGCACCGGGCGTTCGACGCCGGTGACCTCCACGGTGGGCCGCCCGGTGCGACGCGAGAGGTCGGCGGAGATCTGGGCGGTGTCGCCCAGCGTCGCCGACATGAGCAGGAACTGCGCCCGCGGCAACAGCAGCAGCGGCACCTGCCACGCCCAGCCCCGGTCGGGGTCGCCGTAGAAATGGAACTCGTCCATCACGACGAGGTCCACGTCGGCGTCCTCCCCCTCCCGCAGCGCGAGGTTGGCGAGGATCTCGGCCGTGCAGCACACGATCGGCGCATCCGCGTTCACCGCGGAGTCACCCGTGACCATCCCGACCTGATCGGCGCCGAAGATCTCGACGAGGGCGAAGAACTTCTCGCTGACGAGGGCCTTGATCGGGGCCGTGTAGTAACTCCGGCCACGGCGCGCGAGGGACGCGGCGTGCGCCGCGACGGCGACCAGCGACTTCCCCGTCCCGGTCGGGGTGGACAGGATCACGTTCGCCCCCGAGACGAGCTCGATGGCCGCCTCGTCCTGCGCCGGGTACAGCGTGAGCCCACGACCGAGCGCCCACGCCGTGAACCCGTCGTAGACGGCATCCGGGTCGTCTCCCGCGGCGCGCACGGTCTCGGAGAAGGAGCTCACCCTGTCGAGTCTGCCCCACCCCGGGCACTCGGCATCCCGCCGACGCGCACCGTGGGCCGATGTCCCGACGAGCCGGGTTCAGCGCCCGTTGCGGCGGTTACGCTGGAACCGTGCCCCGTTCCGCCGCCCTCTCCACACGTGTCCTGCTGACCTGCGCGGCCATCGGAGTGGCCATGGGCCTGCTCACGGCGGGATGGACCGTGGTGCACCTCATCGTGGCGACCAGCCTCCTCCCCTTGTACGGCCTCGTCCTCGGCTTCCACGCACTTCCGGGCGTCATCGCCCAGCAGGTGCTGCGCCTGCCCTGGGTCGCGCTGATCACGCACGGCGTCGCCGCGCTGGTCGCGTGCGCGTTCGTCCCGACGATGGCGGGTCGCTACCTGATGGTCGCCGTGCTCTTCGGCGGCGTGCAGGAGGGGGTGTCCGCCCTGACCCGGTACCGGCACTGGGAACCCTGGCGGTTCTTCCTCTCCGCGGCGGCGACCGGCGTGCTGCTGGCCGTGCCGATGTGGCTGTTCCTGGCCGCCGAAAGCCTGAGCGGATGGGCCGCGATCCTCTTCGTCGCGCTGTTCATCGTCGGCCCCGTCGCCTGGACCGCCGTCGGGCTCGGAGTCGGCACCGGCCTCACGCGCGCCGGCATCACGCGGATCAGGCGCTGACCGCGCGATTCGGCGCGCCGGCGATAAGGGTCGACTAATTTAGAGGACACCTGCTCCCCTTCGACTGGATGCCCGTGCCCGCTTCCGCGCCCGACGCCGCCGCGTCCGCCGATGGCATCCCCCTCCCCCTGCTGCGCGTCTCCGATCTGTCCATCTCCCACGACGGTGCTGAGGCGGCGACGCCGTCCGGCGTGTCCTTCGAGGTCGGACTCGGCGAGGTCGTCCTCGTGCTCGGCCCGAGCGGTTCGGGGAAGTCCACGCTGACGCTCGCGCTCAACGGGCTGATCCCGCAGTCGGTCCCGGCCACACTGCACGGAAGCGTCCAGGCGGGCGGTCTGGACACCGCGTCCGCCTCGGTCGCGCAGCTGAGTCCGCACGTCGCGATGGTCTTCCAGGATCCGGACGCACAACTGGTGACCGGCACCCTGCTCGACGAGGTCGCGTTCGGCCCCGAGAACCTGCGGCTTCCGGTGGCGGAGGTGCTCGCCCGCACCGAGCATGCGCTGCGACGCGTGGGACTCTGGGAACGTCGGGACGAGAACCCCGACGTCCTCTCCGGCGGCGGACGCCAGCGGCTCGCGATCGCTGCGGCGCTCGCGATGGGATCGCCCCTGCTCGTACTCGACGAGCCGACGGCGAACCTCGACCCGGTCGGCATCGAGGAGGTCTACCGCGCCCTCGCGGATCTGGTCGCCGCCGGCGATCACGCGATCGTGCTGGTCGAGCACAATCTCGACGCCGCGATCGGGTTCGTCGACCGGGTGATCGTACTCGATGCCGCCGGCCGTCTGATCGCCGACGGTCGGGCGGAGTCGGTGCTGCGCGACCGCGCCGAAGAGCTGCACGAGCTCGGCGTGTGGCTGCCGACCTCGGCGCTGGCAGCTCTCCGACTGCGGCGCGCCGGCTACGTGCTGGATCCGCTGCCGCTCACCCCCGACGATCTGCGCGACGCGCTGGCCGAGCACCCGCCGGTACCGGCGGGTTCCGACGCGAGCGAACGCGACCCGCGACCGGCTGCCGAACCGGCGGCCGTCATCACCGGACTGACGCTGCGACGCGGCCGCACCGAGGTGCTGCACGACGTGTCGCTGAGCGTTCCCGCGGGCTCGTTCACCGCGATCGTGGGTGCTAACGGCGCCGGCAAGTCGAGCCTGCTGCTCGCGCTCGCCGGCGTCATCGAGCCGCCACGCGGCACGGTGCGGATCGGCGGCCAGGATGTCGCCCGGGCGGATCCTGGCCAGTTGCCGGGGATGGTCGGATTCGTGTTCCAGAACCCGGAACACCAGTTCATCGCGCACACCGTGTTCGAGGAGGCGGCGCACGGGCTGCGCCGCCAGGGCCTCGGCGAAGAGGACGTGCGAGCCCGCGCCGACGACCTGCTGGATCGGTTCGGACTCGCGGACAAGGCGGGGCAGCATCCGTTCCTCCTCTCCGGCGGGCAGAAGCGACGGCTCTCGGTGGGCACCGCGCTGGTGGCCGGCGCCCCGCTGCTCGCGCTGGACGAGCCCACGTTCGGACAGGATCGCGCCCGGGCCGACGAGCTGCTGCGGCTGCTCGCCGGGCTGCGCGCGGAGGGCGTGACCGTGGTCGTCGTCACCCACGACATGCAGCTGGTCAGCGAATACGCCGACCGCGTCGTCGTGATGGCCGACGGGCGGGTCATTGCGGACGGCACGACGGGCGAGGTGTTCGACGACGCCGCGCTGATCGAGCGAGCGGGACTCCGGCTGCCGCCGCTGCGGCGAGCGCTGTCTGGGCTGGCGCAGCATCCCGCGCTCGCCCGCGCCACCCGGCTCGCCGATCTGCCGGGCGGCGACGCATGACCCTGCCTGCGACCGATCCGTTCGCCCCGGCCCCCGCGGCCGGCGCGCTGCGCTTCCTGTACCGGCTGAACCCGCTGTCCAAGCTCGCGGCTGTGCTCCCCGCGACGGTGGCGCTCGTGCTGGTCCGTGATATCTGGACGCCCCTGGTCTTCGTCGCGCTCGCCTATGCGACGCTGCTGATCGGGGTGCGCTTCACCCGGCGGCTGGCGGCGATGCTCGGCCTCGCGATCCCCGTCGCGGTGGCCGTCATCGGCCTCACGTTCTCGCTGTGGACGGATCCGTCGCGCGTCGCCGGCACGGCGGCGGTGCTCGAGATCGGCGCCTGGACGCTGCGCGCCGGTGCCCTCGCGACCGGCTACGCGACCGCTCTGCGGCTGGCTGCCATCATCGCGCTCGCCCTCGTGGCGGGGCTGAGCACGACCGGACCCGACCTCGCCCGCTCGCTGGTGCAGCAGCTGCGCGTGCCATACCGAATCGGCTACACGGCGCTCGCCGCGTTCCGGTTCGTGCCCCGGTTCGCCTATGAGCTGGAGGTCATCCGGCAGGCGCACCGGGTGCGCGGATCGGGGAGCGGCCGCGGTCCGCTTCGCGGCATCACCCGCTGGATCGGCTACGTCGTGCCGTTGCTGGCCGGCGCGATCCGCCACGCGGAGCGCGTCGCGCTCGCGATGGACGCCCGGGCCTTCGGCGCCTACCCAGACCGCACCGAGAGGTATCTGGTCCCTTTCCGCGCCCGCGACGTGGTGTTCGTCGCGGTCGCCTGGGCGGTGTCGGCGGCGGCGCTCGTCGTCTTCCTCCCCCGCTGATACCCGCTGAGTGTCCACGACACGCGGATGCCGGCGCGGCCGCGCCCGCGTGTCGTGGACACTCAGCCGGTGTAGTCGGGGGCGGCGGGCAGGCCGAAGAAGTCCTCGAGGGTGTGGAACCCGCCGTCGTGATACGCCTTCGCGAGCTCCGTGCCGATGAAGCGCACGTGCCACGGCTCGGCCTTGTAGCCGGTGGTGTCGGTGTAGCCGTCCTCGTAGCGGACGATGAAGCCGTACTCCCACGCATGCTCTGCGACCCATTGCCCCTGCGCTGACGACCCGAAGTCGTCGAGCCCCCCGCAGCTGCTGCTGCAGGCCACGAGGTCGAGGGCGATGCCCGTCTGGTGCTCGCTGTAGCCGGGGCGGGCGCTCTCAAGATCGGCGTTCGCCTGACCGTCGGCCGACACATGCTGCGAATACGTGCTCTGCTGCGTCGTGTAGGAGCGGTAGGAGCTGAGCGAGGCGATGGCGCCGGCGCCGGCTGCCTTCGACGCCGCGGCGAGGGCGATCAGGGCCGTCATCGCATCCTGCCGCAGGCTCCCCCCATTGAGGGAGCTGACGGTACTGAAGGACACCAGAGACGACGGCGCGTAGTCGATGGGATCCAGCGCTCTCGTCTTGTTGACCACCACCCAGCGGCGCGAGGCGTCGGAGAGGGAGATGCAGGGGGCCGTGCCCGCGACCACGGCCTCGCGGAACACCTCCCCGCCTCCGGCCGCGACCACAACGGCTTCGTCGTCGCCGGCCGCGAGCGCGGACTGCACGTCCGGATCGTCGCAGATGGATGCAGCCGCCGAGACCTGGCTGATCTCCGGCACCGGTAGCGCATCCGTCCCCGGCGGGAGGTCGGATGACCCGGCCACCATCGAGGCCACGATCAGCGACGGCACGGCGATGGCGACCACGACGAACGCCAGCACGGCGCCGGCGAGGATGCCGATACGGCGACGCCGCAACGACGCCCGCCGTAACGACCGACGAGTGCCGCCCGGGGCCTCACTGCGTGTGGTCATCACTCCATTCTCACCACAACCGCTGAGTGCCACTGTGAAGCGCCGCGGCTTCGGACTGAATGGGAATATATGTTCCCATTATTATTGACTCACAGTCGTCTTTTTGTTCTACTCTTTCCATGCGGTGGAACGGGCAGCGAATCGGAGCGGTGGACGCCGACGCGCTGCCCGGGCTGGAACGGCTGGATGGGCTCGTCCGGTCGGTCACGACCCCCGAGTTCGCCGGCGTCACGTTCCACGAGGTGTAGTGCAAGTCCGCGCTGAATCGGGTTCCCGGGGCATCCGCGATGCCCTTCGACTGGACGGTGAACCCCTATCGCGGCTGCACCCATGCCTGCGCCTACTGCTTCGCGCGGCAGACGCACACCTATCTCGACCTCGATGCCGGGCGCGATTTCGACTCGCAGATCGTCGTGAAGACGAACGTCGCCGATGTGCTCGCCCTCGAGCTGGGGCGCGATTCCTGGAGCCACGAGCACGTCGCGCTCGGGACCAACACCGACCCCTATCAGCGGGCCGAGGGTCGTTACCGACTCATGCCGGGGATCATCGAGGCGCTCGCGTCGTCTCAGACGCCGTTCTCGATCCTCACGAAGGGGACGCTGCTCCGCCGTGACCTTCCCCTGCTCCAGCGGGCGCGTGAACGCGTCGACGTCTCGCTCGCGATGTCGATCGCCGTGTTCGATGATGAGCTGCAGCGCTCGATCGAACCGGGCACCCCGAGCGCGCAGGGCCGACTCCAGACGGTACGCGCCGCAACGGAGGCGGGCTTCCGCGTGACCGTGTTCCTGATGCCCGTCCTCCCGCATCTCACCGACTCCGTCGCGGCCCTCGACGATGCGCTGCGACAGATCGCCGAAGCGGGTGCGGCCGGGGTGGTTCACGGCGCGCTGCACCTGCGCCCCGGAGCGAAGCAGTGGTTCCTGCAGTGGCTCTCGCGCGAGCATCCCGAGCTGGTGTCCTCATACGCCGCGCTGTACCCGGGCGCCGCAGCCACGGCGCGCAGGGATTACCGGCGATGGCTCGCCCGACGCGTCGCACCGCTCGCGCGGTCCCACGGCCTCACCCGCGGGGAGGAGAGGCCGGCGCGTGCCCGCCCCCTCACCGGCGGAACACCCACCCTGACGCTCCAGCAGCCGACCCTGTTCTGAGCGCCGAGGCCGACACCGGCACGATCCGCATACGACACCGCGGATGCACGCAGGCCGGAACCCGCCCCGGAAATCGGGTACGGATTCCGGCCTGCGTGGCGGGGACGGAGGTCAGGCGTCGACGTCAGCGGGCTGACGGCCCGTGATCTCCTCGAGCACGTCGTCTCCAGGGTGGACCTCGGTGAACGGTGCGGAGATCTCCGCGCGCTCCAGCATCTCGGTCATGCGGCGACGCCGCTGCCGCGTGATGAGCGTGACGACGGTGCCTCGACGACCGGCACGGCCGGTGCGCCCGGAACGGTGCAGGTACGTCTTGTACTCGTCCGGCGGATCGGCCTGAACGACCAGGTCAATGTCGTCGACGTGGATGCCGCGAGCCGCGACATCGGTGGCCACGAGCACACGCACCTTGCCGTCGGTCAGGCGCTGCAGGTTTCGGCTGCGCCTGGCCTGGTTCAGATCGCCGTGGAGGGCGACCGCGGCGATACCCGCGTCCTCGAATTGCTCGGCGAGCATCTCGGCGTAGGCGCGCGTGCGGGTGAACACGAGCGTCTTCCCGTCGCGATCGACGAGCGAGTCGAGCACCTCGGCCTTCTCCCGCTGCTCGATCAGGAGCACCGAGTGATCGATCGTGCCGGAGTCCTGATCCTCGCCTGCGACCTCGTAAACGGCAGGGTCGACCAGGAACTCGTCGACGAGCGCCGCGACCTCCCGGTCGAGAGTCGCCGAGAACAGCAGTTTCTGCGCACCGTCGGCGACGAGCCGGAGGATGCGCTGCATCGGTTCGAGGAAGCCGAGCTCGCTCATGTGGTCGGCCTCGTCGAGGACGACGATCTGCACCTCGGAGAGGTCGAGCTTGCCCTGGTTCTGCAGATCTTCAATACGGCCGGGTGTGCCGATGACGATGTC
>JAATGR010000118.1 GCA_015654575.1 Actinomycetales bacterium | reverse complement strand
GTCGCGCTCGCCCGCCGCTTCATGAACCGGCCGATCCACATCCGCGCGACGGATCCGGATGAGGGCCTCACCCAGGCGAACATCAAGCACCTGGTCTACCGGGCCCACTCGCTCGACAAGGACGAGGTCATCTCGCGGATCCTGCAGGCCGAGGGCCGCGGCAAGACCGTCATCTTCACCCGCACCAAACGGGCGGCGCAGAAGCTCGTCGACGAGCTGAGCGACCGCGGCTTCAACGCCGGGGCAGTGCACGGGGACATGAGCCAGGAGTCGCGCGAGCGTTCGATGGCCGCCTTCAAAGCAGGCAAGGTCGAGGTGCTCATCGCGACCGACGTCGCCGCGCGCGGCATCGACGTGGACGACGTGACGCACGTCATCAACCACACCATCCCGGACGACGAGAAGACCTACCTCCACCGTGCCGGGCGCACCGGCCGCGCCGGCAAGACCGGCATCGCGGTGACGTTCGTCGACTGGGAGGACCTGCACAAATGGGCTCTCATCAACCGGGCCCTGGAGTTCGGCCAGCCGGAGCCGGTCGAGACCTACTCGTCCAGCCCGCACCTCTACAGCGACCTGGACATCCCGGCCGGCACCAAGGGCCGCATCCGGTCGGTGCCGCAGACGGCGAGCGTGAAGACGGCTGCGGCTGACGGCACGCGGTCGGCTGGCCGGCGTCGTCGCAGCGGCGGATCCGCCGCCCCGGTCTCGGCACCGGCGGTGGAGCGCACCGAGGGAGCCGGAACCCACGACGGCGGCGGCGCGCAGCGCCAGGACGGCAAGCCGACCACGGCCCGTCGGCGGCGGCGCCGGCGTTCGGGCGCAGGCGGCGCACCGACGACCGGCGCATGACGCGGCCCGACGCGCCGGCGTACCACGGGTTTCGTCACCGCTAGAGTTGCGGTGCCGGCGCAAGGGGTGCCGGCATTCCTTCTAGAAAGGCGCCGTCATGCGCTTCACCGACACGGTCGAATATCACGGGTTCTGGGGGTCCTTCGGGGATCTCATCTGGTGGTTCCTCTGGGCTTTCGTCTTCATCTCGTACCTGTTCGCGCTGTTCGCGATCATCGCGGACCTGTTCTGTGACCACAGGCTCAGCGGTTGGTGGAAGGCGTTGTGGATCATCTTCCTGGTCTTCGTTCCCTTCCTGACTGTGCTGGTGTACCTCATCGCCCGCGGTCGCGGCATGTCCGAGCGCGGGCTGAAAGAGGCGAAGCAGGTGCAGCAGGCGCAGGACGACTACATCAAGCAGGTCGCCGGCACCAGCCCCTCCGAGGAGATCGCGAAGGCAAAGGCGCTGCTGGATGCGGGGACCATCACCCCCGAGGAGTACGACCTCCTCAAGGCTAAGATCCTCTCCTGACCCTCCGCCGCCGGCCTCGGAGGCGCGTTCGCGCCGCTCCGGGGCCGTGCGCGCGGGTGGGGTCCGCTCAGGGATAGAACGGGGCGATCCCCGTGCCCTGCGCGATGATGCGGGCCACCATCTCGTCACTCGTCGTGTTCTCCCCGGGACGGTTGGGCTTTCCCGCCCCGTGATAGTCGCTCGACCCGGTGACGATGAGATCGTGTCGTGCGGCGATCTCCGCGAGAATCGTCTTTCCGGGTTCGACGTTCTCGCGGTGCCCGATCTCGAAGCCCGCCAGCCCCTCCGAGATCAGCTCCTCCAGAATGGAAACCGGCATCATCCGGTCGCGTCCGGCCGTGGTCGGATGCGCGATCACCGGGACGCCGCCGGCCGTCCGGACCAGGCGCACCGCGGTGGACACGTCCGGCGCGTAATGCGGCACGTAGTATCCCGCCCGCGGATGAAGGATGCCGTCGAACGCCTCGCCGCGATCGCGCACCAGCCCGCGGGCGATCATCGCATCGGCGATGTGCGGCCGCCCCACCGTGGCCCCGTCGCCGGTCTGTGCCAGAACATCCGCCCAGCTCAGGTCGTGGTCGCGGGCGATGTTGGCGACGATGCGCTCCGCCCTGGCGCGCCGCGCGTCGCGGATCCGCACGAGCTCGGCGGTGAGGGAGGGCTCGTCCGGATCGAACAGGTAGGCCAGCACGTGGACGCTGCGCCATTCATGCCGCGCCGAGAACTCCATCCCCGGCAGCAGCGTCATGCCGAGGGCGTTTGCCGAGACCGCCGCCTCCTGCCATCCTGCGACGGTGTCGTGATCAGTGAGCGCGACCGTTCGCAGCCCGTGCGCCCTCGCCGCCGCCACCACCTCCGCAGGCGGCTCGGTGCCGTCCGATCGGGAGGAGTGGAGATGCAAATCGCTCGGGCCCGCGAACCTCCGGGTACCGGGCACCACTCGAGCCTAGCGAAGCGCCACAGCGCCGAGGCGGAGCGAAGCGGCCCGGCGCGGGGCCGACCGGTCGCATGGGCCGGTTTCCCAGGCGGACATCCTAGGCTCGATGCGTGCGTCGGCTCGGGATTCTGTTCACCGTGCTGTTCGCCATCGCCTGCGCGATCCTGACCTGGCCGGGGTTCTTCCACGTCGAGCGGATCTTCCCCTTCACGCAGATCATCGCCTTCCGTGGACCGATGACGATGGTGCTCGCGGCGCTCCTGCTGGCCGCCGTGCTCTTCACCCTCGCGCGTCCGCTCCGCCGCTTCCTGCTGTCCTTCGCCGCCGTCGCGGTGATCGCGGTCGCGGCGAACGTGATCGTGCTGGTCTCCCGCGGGACCGGCACCAACGCGCTTCCGGAGAAGACCGAGGACAGCATCCGGGTGATGACCTGGAACACCGCGGGCGATGCCACCCAGGCGGAGACGATCGCGCAGACCGCCGTCGCGATGAGCGCAGACATCGTGACGCTGCCCGAGACCACGATCGAGACCGGGACGGCCGTCGCCGTGGCGATGCGCGAACTCGGACACCCGATGTGGGCGTACCACACCGAGTACGGCACGAACGGCTGGGCGGCCGATTCGACCACGCTGCTGATCTCCCCCGATCTCGGCGACTACTCCGTCACAACATCCTCGACGGACGGCTCCAGCAACACGTCGACAGTCCCCTCCGTGGTGGCGATGCCGGTCGACGGCGACGGCCCCACGATCGTCGCCGCGCACGCGGTCGCCCCCCGCGAAGACGCCATGACCGACTGGGCGCACGACCTGCAGTGGCTCGCCGACCAATGCGCGACGACTGACGTGATCATGGCCGGCGACTTCAATGCGACTCTCGACCATATGGCCCGGCTGGGGGTGGACGGCGGTGACCTAGGCCAGTGCTCCGATGCCGCCTCCGACACCGGAAACGGCGCGGTCGGGACCTGGCCGACCTCGCTCCCGGCGCTGGCCGGGGCCCCCGTGGACCACGTGATGACCGGTTCGGCGTGGCGCGCCACCGGCTCCGTCGTGCTGCGCTCGCTGGACGGATCGGGCAGCGACCACCGGCCGCTGATCGTGCAACTGGAGCCAGCCGGCTGAACCCCGGCGGTGGGACACTGGACTCATGGGAGAGCAGCAGGCATCCACCGCGACCGCATCGGCGACGACGAATCGGCGGCAGCCGTATCCGCGGGGCTTCCTCGAGACCATCTCGACCGGCTGGGCCGAACGTGACGACATCGCACCGCAGCCGCGCGATCAGGCCGTCTTCGCCGCACGACGGCGCGCGTCGGTATCCGCCGCGTTCACCGGGCAACGACTGGTCGTGCCCGCGGGTGAGCTCGCCACCCGCAGCAACGACACCGACTACCCCTTCCGTGCGCACTCCGCCTTTTCCCACCTGACGGGGTGGGGATCCGACTCGGAACCCGGCTCGGTGCTGGTGTTCGATCCGACCGAGGCCGGACACATCGTCACCCTGTTCTTCCGCGAGCGCGCCGACCGCACCACGGCCGAGTTCTACTCGAATGCCGCCATCGGGGAGTTCTGGATCGGACCGCGCCCCTCACGCCAAGCGGTCGCCGCCGATCTCGACATCGCCACCGAGCGCCTCGAGGCCTTCGTGCCGACCGATACCGACCGCGTGGTCGGAGAGGACGCCGAGCTGACCCGCTTCGTCTCGGAGCTGCGACTCGTGAAAGACGACTACGAGATCGCCGAGCTGCGTCGGGCGATCGACGTCACCGCCGCCGGCTTCGACGACATCGTCGGGGACCTGGACCGGATCGTCGACCACCCCCGCGGTGAGCGCGTGGTCGAGGGCGTCTTCCACCGGCGCGCCCGCAGCGACGGCAACGGCGAAGGCTACGACACGATCGCGGCCGCCGGCCCGCACGCCTGCTATCTGCACTGGACGCGCAACGACGGCGCCGTCCGCCCCGGGGAGCTCATGCTGATCGATGCGGGTGTGGAGCTCGACAGCCTGTACACCGCCGACATCACCCGCACGATCCCGGTATCCGGGACCTTCAGCCCGGTGCAGCGGCAGGTGTACGAGGCCGTGCGAGAGGCGGCGGATGCCGGCTTCGCGGCCGCCCGGCCCGGTGCGCTGTTCCGGGAGGTGCACGAGGCCGCGATGTCGGTCATCGCACGTCGCGTCGCCGAGTGGGGCCTGCTGCCGGTCACGGCGGACGAGGCCCTCGACCCCGACCTCGGCGGCCAGCATCGGCGTTACATGGTCCACGGCACCAGCCATCACCTCGGGCTCGACGTGCACGACTGCGCACAGGCCAGACGCGAGATGTACTACGACGGGGTGCTCGCCCCCGGCATGGTCTTCACGATCGAGCCGGGACTGTACTTCCAGATCGACGATCTGACGGTTCCGGCGCCGTTTCGCGGCATCGGCGTGCGCATCGAGGATGACGTCCTGATGACTGCGGACGGCCCCGTCAACCTCTCCGCCGCCATCCCGCGGACGGCCGACGACGTAGAGGCGTGGCTGGCCGGCATCCGGCGCTGACGCGGTCCGGAACGACGCACAGATCCCGTAGGGGGTGCGATCAGCTCTCGTGCTGGCCGGGAACCGGCGGCTCGGTCGGTGTGACCCGTTCGCCGTACTGCGGCGGCGCGTCGCTGGGAGCGGGCGGCGCAGGCCTCGGCGCCTCCGCCACGCCGAGCGCCGCGCGGGCCTTGCGGATGCTGCCCGCCGCGACCCTGACCTCATAGTGGTCGGCGGTGAGCTGCATGACGGATGCGTAGTCGCGCCGACGGCGGACGAGGGCATACATGAGCAGGCTCAGCAGCATCCCCACCGCCATGCCCAGGAACAGGACGCCCACGAACGCCTGGATCGGCACGGACGAGTTTCCCAGCACGAACACCGCCGCGAACAGAACACCGAGCAGCAGCCCGTTCACCGCACCTGACCGCGCGGCCGCCGCATAGCCCAGGCGTCCGGTCACCCGTTCCACTGATCGCAGGCCCGCGCCCACGATCGCGATCTCCCGTGCCGGCACATCCGCCGCGATCAGCCGAGACACCGCCTTCTGGGCTTTGTCATAAGCGGTGAAAGAGGCGACGGTCTCCCCCGCCTCCGCGGATCCCGGGGCGAAGGGCGCGCCCATCATAGTCATGCGCCCATCCTGCCACGCCGTGTTCATGACTCGGCCGAGCGTCCGCCGACGGAGGGCCGGACTACGCTGGTCGAGTGAGCACACAGCGGGTCTTCGTCGCGCGTCTGGCCGGATGCGCCGTCTTCGATCCCTCCGGCGACCGCCTGGGCAAAGTGCGGGACGTCGTGGTCATCTATCGACGCGATGATTCTCCCCGAGTGGTCGGACTCGTTGTGGAAATCCCCGGCCGTCGACACGTGTTCGTCTCGATCGGACGCGTCACCACCATCGACACCGGCCAGGTCATCACGACGGGCCTGATCAACGTGCGTCGCTTCCAGCAGCGCGGCGGCGAGGTGCGGGTGCTGGCCGAGCTTGTCGGCCGCAGCGTGACCTTCACCGACGGTTCCGGACAGGCGACCATCGAGGACGTCGCGATCGAGCGCAACCGGCTCGGCGAATGGGATGTCGGGCAGCTGTTCCTGCGCAAGCCGAAGACCAGCGCCTCCCCGTTCGCGAAGGGTCCGACGGCCTTCGCCCACTGGGACGACGTGCACGACCGACAGAAGCCGGGCGAATCGCAGTCGGCCGAGCACCTCGTCGCCAGCTACGCGGACCTCCGTGCCGCCGACCTGGCGAACACCCTCCTGGATCTGCCGGAGGAACGCCTGATCGAGGTCGCCGAGGAGCTGCCCGACGACCGTCTCGCCGACGCCCTGGAGGAGATGCCCGAGGAGGATCAGGTGCACATCCTCGAGGCGCTGGGCGACGAGCGTGCGGCCGACATCCTCGACCACATGGAGCCGGACGACGCGGCCGACCTGCTCGGCCAACTTCCGGAGGAGCGGCTGGAGGAACTGCTCGACCTGATGGAGCCGGAGGAGGCGGAGGACGTCCGCGCGCTCCTGCAGTACGGCCCCGACACCGCCGGCGGTCTCATGACACCGGAGCCGATCGTGCTCTCCGCCGACGCGACCGTCGCCGAGGCACTCGCGGTGATCCGACGCCATGAGCTGCATCCCGCCCTCGCCGCATCGGTGTTCGTGACCCTGCCGCCGTACGAGACACCCACAGGCCGGCTGCTGGGCGTGGTGCACTTCCAGCGGATGCTGCGCTATCCCCCGCACGAGCGGCTCGGCGCGATCATCGACGACACCCTCGAGCCGGTGCCCGCTGACGCCTCCGCCACCGAGGTCGCCCGGCTGCTCGCCAGCTACAACCTGGTCTGCCTGCCGGTCGTCGACGGCGCGCACCGACTCGTCGGCGCGGTGTCGATCGACGACGTGCTCGACTACCTGCTGCCCGAAGACTGGCGCACCGGCGACACCGAGGAGACGTCGGCCGCCGCCGCGGAGAGGCGGCCCTGATGGCTCGCGCAACCCGCCAGATCTCGCTCGACGCGCCTCGCGGCCGGTCAGGCATGCTCAGCCGCAACCCGCAGCCATCCAGCGACCGGTTCGGACGCTTCTCGGAGTCGTTCGCGCGGGCGATGGGAACCTCCGGCTTCCTCATCGGGATGAGCGTCTTCGTCGTCGTGTGGCTGGTGTGGAACGCGACGATGCCACGGAGCCTGCAGTTCGACCCCGCCGAGACGAACTTCACTCTGCTGACCCTGATCCTCTCCCTCCAGGCCTCCTATGCCGCGCCCCTCATCCTGTTGGCGCAGAACCGGCAGGACGACCGCGACCGAGTACAGATCGAGCAGGACCGGCAACGCGCCGAACGCAACCTGGCCGACACTGAGTACCTCGCCCGCGAGATCGTCGCCCTGCGCATGGCGCTGAACGAGGTATCCAGCGAGGTGATCACCCGCGACGTGCTGCGCGACGAGCTCCGTGCCCTCGCGGAGGACCTGCAGGCGCGCGCCTCCGGTGAGTCCGCCGACGAACTGGCGGAACGGGAGGAACGACGACGGCGCGCGGAACGCCGGGAGAAGGCCGAGCGGGACGCGCGTGAGCGCTGACCCGGATCTCGCCGACAGGGTCAGACGCGCGGTGGGCGCGGTCTCCGATCCGGAGCTGCGCCGACCGCTCGCCGAGCTCGGGATGATCGCCCGCGTCGAGGCCGCCGGCGGCGGCGTCCAGGTGGACGTGAGCCTGACCGTCGTCGGCTGCCCGGCCGCCGACCGGATCGAGCGCGAGGTGCGGGACGCCGCGACCGCTGCGGCCGACGGTGCCGCCGTCGAGGTCGTTCTCGGCGTGATGAGCCCCGAGCAGCGCGCTGAGCTCATCGAACGGCTGCGCGGCGGGCGGGCGCGCGGCATCCCGTTCACCCCAGAGTCGCTCACGCGCGTGATCGCCGTCACCAGCGGCAAGGGCGGTGTCGGGAAGTCGACCCTGACGGCGAACCTCGCGGTGGCGCTCGCGGCGTTGGATCTCAAGGTGGGCCTCGTGGACGCCGATGTGCACGGCTTCTCGATCCCGGGGCTGCTGGGCCTCGTCGACGCGCAGAGTCGGACCACCCGCCCCACCCGCATCGACGACCTCATCGTGCCCCCGGTGGCCTTCGGCGTGAAGGCGGTCTCGATCGGCATGTTCCTTCGTGAGGGCGACGAGGGCGCCGCGGTCGCCTGGCGTGGACCGATGCTGCATCGCACCGTCTCGCAGTTCCTCACCGACGTCTACTTCGGCGACCTCGACGTGCTGCTTCTCGACATGCCCCCCGGCACCGGCGACATCGCGATCACCGTCGGCCAGCTCCTGCCCCATGCGGAAGTGCTCGTCGTCACCACCCCGCAGGCCGCCGCGGCCGACGTCGCCGTGCGCAGCGGTCTCGTCGCCCGACAGACCGGGCAGCACGTGCTGGGCGTCGTCGAGAACATGGCGCCGCTGACCCTCCCCGACGGCACCGTTCTCGACCTGTTCGGCTCCGGCGGGGGCGCCCGGGTGGCACGCGCCCTCTCCACCCCGGACGGCGTGGTCCCGCTGCTCGCCTCGGTGCCGCTCTCCCCCGGCCTGCGCACGGCGGGCGATGCCGGCACGCCCGTCGTCATTGCCGACCCGGCGGATGCCGCAGCGACCGCGATCTCGCACCTGGCCGCATCCCTCGCGCGCACAGGGCGCGGACTATCAGGACGCGCACTCGGGGTGCGCCCGGTCTGAACCGGGCGTCAGGTCGCCTCGTTGTCGAACGGCGGAAGCTCGCCGGAGGCGGCGTCGTAGCGCACGGTCACGGATGGCACCGCCGCAGCAGCCGTCGAGGAGCCGGATGCCGCCGCTGCGGCCACCGGCGGTTCCTCCAGCAGCGCCTCGCGGATGATCCGACGCGGGTCGTACTGCCGGGGGTCGAGCCGCCGCCAGTCGGCCTCGTCGAAGTCGGGCCCCATCTCCTCCTTCATGCGGGTCGTCGCGCCCCGCATGAAATCGCGTCCGCGCACCGTCAACCGGGCCAGCATCTGCGCGTATTTCGGCAGCCGTTCCGGACCGATCAGAAGACCGGCGATCACAGCGATCACCAAGACCTTCTCGATCGTCAGGCCGAAGAACATGGTCTCAGATTACCCGCCGCGCCTGGCCGATCCACACGCCCCACGCCCCTAGGCTGGACCGCGGAGGTAGACCATGGGGACCAGTGACGCGAACGCGAGATTCGCTCTCGAGGCGACGGTCGAGCCGGACACCATCTCGCGGGCGCGCAGCCATGCCCTCGAGATCGGCGCCGCCCCGATCAGCGCACCGGTCGGTGCGCAGTGCGCCGTGATCTCCGCCGCCTCCAGCGCGCTCAACATCGTCGAGATCGGCACCGGCGGGGGCGTGTCCGGACTGTGGCTGCTACACGGATCCCCGCGGGCGATCCTGACCACGATCGACAAGGAGCCCGAGCACCTCGCGCTCGCCCGTCAGGCCTTCGCCGACGCCCGCATCCCCCCGGCCCGCGCCCGGTTCATCACCGGTCGCGCCGCCGATGTGCTGCCGCGGATGAACGAGGCGTCCTACGATGTCGTCCTGGTCGACGCGGATCCCGAAGGCGTCATCGAATACGTGGAGCACGGGCTGCGGCTGGTGCGCCCCGGCGGCACCGTGCTCGTGCCGCGGGTGCTCGGCGACGGCGCGGTGGCCGATCCGGTGCGCCGCGATCCCCTCACCAGCGCCTACCGCTCACTGATCCAGGAGACGCAGGCCTCACCCGCCGTCATCGGCGCCCTCTCGATCGTCGGCGAGGGTCTGCTGCAGCTCACCACGATCGCCGAGCAGCGCGGCTGACCGAGCGGATCTCTGACGCCGGGCGGCTGCGCCTCAGCCGAGCAGCTCGGTCAGTGACCGCGGCTCGGAGAGGATCAGATCCGCCACGTTGACGAACGTGTCGCCGGAGAGCTCCGAGAAGGGCACGGCACGGGCACGGGGCCAGCCCGTGGTCAGGCCGCATCCGGCCTCGCCGATGATCGCTTCGTCGCCCTGAATGCCGAGTACCACGAACGTGTGGCCCTCCGCGCTCGTGCTCGGGTCCGAGCCGATCGAATACACGGTCGGCGTCGAGCTCGTCGACCGGCCCAGCATCGCCGCCATCTCTGTCGCCTCGCCGCCGCCGTTGGCGTAGACGTACTGGTCGAAGCTCGTATACACGTTCATGAAGTAAGTGACGAACCCCACGCAGTTGTCGAGCTTGTCCACGGTGTCACCGTCGCCGCAGTCGCCCGGACCGGACGAGCCGGGGTACAGCGCCTCGAGCACCGCTTCGCCCTTGCGCAACGGAGCCGTGTCCGCCGTGCTCACGTAATCGGCGATGAGCGCCTGCGCCTGCTCCAGCGTCAGGCCACCCTGCGTCGACACCTGAGCGAGCGGAGACGTGACCAGAGAGGCCACCGAGTAGCCCGACCGTTCCAGAGTGGAATCCTGCGTCGTGTCGGGCGCTGTGTACGCCTGCGCCTGGGCAGCAACGATCTCCGAGGCCGATGCGTCGCCGCTCGTGACGGACGACTCGTCGACGCTGAGCGATGTCGCCGCCTGGGCCGGGATCGTCGCTCCGACGGCGAGTATCCCGACGACGCCGATCACGCCGATCGAGAAGACCGTCGCCGCCGGACGTCGACCACGGATCTTCCTCGCCCCACGCGCAGCCGGGGCCGGCATCGGCGCGACGGATGGTTCCGTCGCCGGCGGTGCCACCGGCGGTGAGACGTGACGCGCAGCCTCCCTGGCTGCTGCTTCCCCCGCTGCCGCTTCTCTGGCCGCGGCCTCCCGTAAGGAACGCCGGGTGGGCAGGGTATCTGTCACGTATTCGCCAGTCACGTATTCGTCAGTCAGTAGGAAAGCACACAAAAAAACCGGCTTCGCGCTGCCGTCAGGCAACGCCCAGCGCTTTCGGAATCCTCGGGTCCTTCGACTGTATCGAAGGACCCGAGTGCGATAACGGATCGATAACGAGACTGTGAGGAAAGTCTCAGAGACGGAAGCGTCGCGGGGACCGGCTCCGAGTCGAGAGTCCCGCCCGATTCAGGAGGCTCGGGTCAGGCGCTGACCACGGCCCCGAGGACGTCGTGCAGCTCCTTCGCCTCGGCGTCATTGACAGACACCACCAGACGACCGCCACCCTCGAGCGGCACGCGGACGATAATCAGCCGCCCCTCCTTCACCGCCTCCATCGGGCCGTCTCCGGTTCGCGGCTTCATGGCTGCCATCGTGGCTCCCTTTCGTCGGTGTTCACTGATGAGTTTATCGTGCGAGCCGCGCCGGCTCGAACCGCCCCGTCATCGACGGTGCGCTTCGCGCCCCTACGGGATCTGCCAGAAAGTCTCCGCCACGGCATACACGTTGTCGATCCAGAACCACTGCCCGACCAGGCACAGCACGAGCACGCTCCCCCGCCAGAGCCCACTTCTCGGGATAGCCGCGGCACCCCACAACGGCGATACCGGCAGCAGCAGGCGGAAGATGCTCGACTGCGGGAAGAAGACGGCGACCAGGTAGAGCAGATAGCTCGCCGACCACAGACGCATCTCCACCCCCAGCCGGCGAACGTGCGGTTCGAACAGCAGGAGTGCGGCGACCACGACGATCCCCGCCGCCAGCAGCGTGTAGCCGACCGTCGTCGGCAGCCCCCAAATGCCGGACCAGAACGTCGTGGCCGTCAAGAATCCCTCGAAGGGCTCGAAGACGGCCGAGGCGTCCGCGATCCAGTTCCTCCGCCAGGCGAGCTCCGTCACGAAATAGGCGTCCGGCTGACCGGTCACCACGGCGGCGATCAGCTGCCAGGCGACACCGACCACCGCCGCCCACAGCGCGAGCACGACGATGTGCACGACCTCACGTGTTCGCAGCGCCTCCCGGCGTCGCCTGCACCACCGCCAGACGCCGTACAGCCCGAGGAACAGCGCGAACGGCAGCACCCCGGGGCGGGTGAAGCCCATGAGCGGGATCAGCAGGAAGAGCCAGCCGTAGCGTCGACGCTGCACCAGCCAGAGGGCGAGGAACAACCAGAGCAGGAACAACGACTCCGCATATCCCACCTGGAACATCGCCGCCAGGGGGCCCGACACGAAGAAGATCACGGCCCACGTCGCAGCCGGGACGTCCAGCCGCATCCGCAGCATCCGATACAGCACGAGCGCCGCCAGATAGCCCGAGACGAGCGAGACCAGCATCGCCCCCACCGCCCAGCCGCCGGTGAGCGACCCCACCGCCTGCGCCACGTACGCGTACAGCGGCAGGAACGCCCACTGGTTCTCAGCGACCAGCCCGCCCGAGGTCAGCGGGAGCACACTCGGATAGCCGTGCACCGCGACGTACCAGTACCAGTTGGCGTCCCAGCCGACGACGAGGTCGGCGATCGTCGCATGCGCGCCGAAGCGGCCGGACGCGGTCGACAGCTCCGCCGCGAGACTCAGGAACGCGGTCGTGACCACGCGGGCGGCGAGATAGAGGATGCCGACGCGTACCGACGCCGGCAGTCGCCGCCAGCGCGACGGCTGCTCGGTGATCAGTTCGCCAGCCACGTGCGCAGCCCGCGCTCGACGTCCTCGATCTGCGCCAGCGGCACCTGTTCCTGATCGTGGTGGGCCAGGCTCGGATCGCCCGGTCCGTAGTTCACCGCCGGCATACCCATCGCCGAGAACCGGGCGACATCGGTCCAGCCGTACTTGGGACGCGGTTCGCCGCCCACCGCCGCGAGGAAGTCACGCGCGAGCGGCGCGTCCAGGCCGGGCCGGGCGCCGTCGGCGCGGTCGATGACCTCGACCTCGAAGCCGGCGAGCACTTCACGCACGTGCGCCTCCGCGACCTGAGCCGTCTTGTCCGGCGCGAACCGGTAGTTGACCTCAACCTCGCAGAGATCGGGGATGACGTTGCCGGCGATGCCGCCGCCGATCCGCACGGCGTTCAGCCCCTCGCGGTAGCGCAACCCCTCCACGGCGACCGTGCGGGGGCGGTACTCGGCGAGCCGGGCGAGGATCGGCGCTGCCGCGTGGATCGCGTTCTCCCCGACCCAGGCGCGGGCGCTGTGCGCCCTCACCCCGTGCGTCCGCGCGATCACCCGCAGGTTGCCGTTGCAGCCGCCCTCGATCCGCGCGTTGGAGGGTTCGCCGAGGATCGCGAAGTCGCCGGCGAACAGGTCGGGCCGCGTCCGCGACAGGCGGTTCAGCCCGTTGAGCTCGGCCGCGACCTCCTCGTGGTCGTACCACATCCAGGTGATGTCGGCGCGGGGGGTGACCAGCTCTGCGGCGAGTTTGAGCTGCACCGCGACC
>JAATGR010000105.1 GCA_015654575.1 Actinomycetales bacterium | reverse complement strand
GACGGGATGGCCACCGAACGTGACGCCATGCAGCAGCATGCGGTCGGGCGCGTGCAGCGCGGCCGCGACGCGCTCGCCGACCATGACCGCGCCCATCGGCGCATACGCGGACGTGATGCCCTTCGCGGTCGTGATCATGTCCGGCGCGCCACCGACCCGCGTCGAGCCGAACCACTCCCCGAGGCGGCCGAATCCGCAGATCACCTCGTCGGCGACGAGCAGGATCCCATGGCGGTCGCACAGCTCCCGCAACCCCGCCCAGTACCCCTCCGGCGGAACGATGCACCCACCGGAATTCTGCACCGGCTCGGCGATCAACATCGCGATCGACTCCGCCCCCTCGGCCTCGATCGTCTCCGCAACCTCATCCAGCAACACCCGACACAGCGCCGCCCCCTGAACATCACGCCGGAAGGCATTCGTGTTCGAGACGTGCGCGACCTCGATCGCCGGCGGGTCGAACGGGTCCTTGAAGCCCGAGACGCCCGTGAACGCAAGCGCCCCCAGCGTCACGCCGTGGTAGGCCGTCCTGCGCGCGATCGCCTTGCGTCGCTCCGGCTCGCCGTTCGCGGCGTGATAGAGCCGCGCGAGCTTCCACGCCGACTCGACCGACTCCGAGCCGCCCGAGGTAAAGAAGACATGCTCGATCCCCTCCGGAGCGAGCGCCGCAAGCCGACCGGCCAGCTCGATCGCCGCCGGATGCGCCGTCGACCAAAGCGTGTTGAACGCAAGCCGAGTCAACTGCGCGCCGGCCGCCTGCGCCATCTCCTCCCCATAGGAGTAACCGAGCTGAGAGCAGAACAAGCTCGACAACCCGTCCAGATAGCGACGCCCACGCGTATCGAAGACGTAGGGCCCCTCCCCACGCTCCAGCACCAACAGCTCCGCGCCGCCGGGACCGAAGGCCCCATTACGCGCGAAGTGCAGAAGCAGATGCCCATAGCTGGCCTGCTGCAACTGGTCGTGGTCGAGCGCCGAACGCTCGCTTCCCGCTGCCGTCCCCACGGTGGTCCTCTCGATCGGTTTCGCCCCATCGTCGCCCGAGCGTCGTGCGGACACAAGACACGATCAGACGGACCTGCCGCCGAACATATGACACAACGTAAGATTCCCTGCCGTATGAGTGGTGACGTCATCGGCACAGCGCAACGAACCGCTCGCTTCGAGACGGGTGTCACGGTTCGCTCGGTGCTGGCGCTGCCGGCGCTCAGACGCGGCGTCCCGGAGGTGCTGACCGGCGCCGCGCAGCTCGACCGTGAGATCCGCTGGGTGCACACGGCAGAGGTGCGCAACATCGCGAGCCTGCTCGAAGGCGGCGAGCTGCTCCTCACGACCGGGATGACGATCGGCACGCGGGCTGCCGAGCAGGCTGCGCTCGCCCGAGCGCTCGCGAGCCGCGGCGTGGCCGGACTCGTGCTCGAGCTCGGCACGACCTTCGCCACCGCGCCGACGGCGCTCGTCACGGCATGCGCCGAGCACGACCTTCCGCTGATCGCGCTCCATCGACAGGTGCCGTTCGTCGCCATCACCGAGGCGATCCACGCGGAGCTGATCAACCGCCAGTTCGCGCTCATGCAGCGCGGCGACGAGCTGCATCGGCGTTTCGCCGAGCTGTTGCTCAAGGGCGCAGGGCTCCCGGACCTGCTGGAGGAGCTCGCCGACGTGACCGGCAACCCTGTCGTGCTCGAGCGCCGAGGCGGCGACCTCGTCTACCGCGCCGCGCATCGGACGAGATCGTCCGACGTGCTGGCAGCGTGGGAGGCATACGCCCGCGGATTGCCGAGCGCCCCCGAAGGCATCGAACGACCAATCCTGAGCGAAGAGAATCGACCGAGCGGCCGGCTCGTCGCGCTCGCGCTGCAGCGGCCGCTCGATCGCTTCGACGCGGTCGCGGTCGAGCGCGCCGCCGGCTTCGTCTCACTGGCGTTGCTCTACGACCGCGACGAGGACGCGGTCGCCCACCGGGAGCGCCGCGACTTCCTGGCCCAGGTCGTTCGCGGCGATCTCGACGAGAGCGAGGCAGCGACACGCGCAGCATCCTTCAGCTTCGAGGCGCAGACGCTGCTGCCAGTCGCCATCGGCCGACGATCGCCGCGGGTAGGTCGCCTGACGAGCGAGGAAGACGCACGCTGGTCAAGAGTCTGGCGCGACGTGCGTCGCGACTTCGACGAGCGAGGCACGCCGGCGCTGCTCGGCGGAGACGCAGAGCACGGCCTGCTCGTGATCGGGATGCGCGAGCAGGACAAGCGCGCAGCGGTCGCCGATCGCGTCGCAGCGCAGCTGAACGCCGACGTCCTGCGCCATCTCGGTGGCGCTCGCACCGCGATCGTGTGCGTGGGACGCACGACGGCTTCGTGGACCGGGCTGACCGTCGGCTTGCGCCGGGTGCTCGAGCTCGTTCCCGCGGCCGCGCACGCCCGCGACCGGCCGTGGCACGACATCGAGGATCCCGATGTGGACCGCTTGCTCTGGAGCCTGCGAGACTGGCGCGAGCTGCGCGACTTCGTCGATGCCCGGCTCGGACCGGTCCTCGAGCACGACCGGCGACGCTCGGCGAAGCTGCTGCCGACGCTCGAAGCGCTCTGCCACCACGGCGGCCGCAAGGCGGCGACAGCCCGCGCCCTGCACCTCGAGCGCCCCTCGCTCTACCACCGCATCGCGCGACTCGAAAGACTGCTCGGCACCCCGCTCGCCGACGAAGACACCCTGCTCGGCATCCACCTCGCCCTCCGCGCACGCCAGCACCTCGACCCCCACGACTGACCACCGCCTGCCGCGTCGTGGCGTCTAGCGGACGCAGTTTCCGACGCAACGTCGGAGCGGTCTGTCCTCATCGATCTCGGCCATCACGACCTGCGCGGCTGGAGGGGCCGGGAGCGAGCGAGCGTTGCGAGGAAGACCCCGCGCGCTGGCTGCTGGCGACAGCACGCGATAGTCGCCGTCGGGGTCGTCGTAGCGATCGCCAAAGGTGCGATCCTCGCCCGCGAAGGCCCAATCCGGCCCAAGCCCACGGGCGCGCGGCCAATCCGAACCAGATCGCCCTTTGACAGCGGTGGCGTCAACCGCGGACGAGAAACCCGCGCGCCGCGGCAGTCACCGCAGGCCTGACCTCGTCGAGATCTCCCTCGCGCAGCATCCGCGCCGGCGAGCGATCATCAAGCTGCGGGTTGAGCCCCTGGAACCATGCCTGGGCGATCTGCGGTGACTCAACGCCTGCCAGCGTCAGCGCGACCTGCAGCGCCACCCGCAACCGTTGTCTGACGTCGTCGCTCGGTGCGCGATCGTCTTCGCTCCACTGACGCACCGCACGCGTCTCCTGAACCGACCCGAGATAGGCCACAAGCTTCGCTCCAAGCACATCCCGCAGCTCATCGACCACCTCCGGAAACGCGGCACGAATCGAGTGGGCGTGCGCTGCGAGATCTGGACGGGGCTGAGCGACTGCCACGATCATCTTTCGGAGCCGGCGAGAACCCGATCGTCGTCGGAATCGCGGCACAGGTGCTGACCAGGTGCCGTTCGATCGCCGTGCAGTCGGATGAGCTGCACCTGCAGAGCGTCGAGCTGAGCGCGCGAGGTCCGTGGGCGCTGCTCGCGGGCGAACTGCGCAGCCGGAATCCGCCACGAGCCGCCTGGTCCGCACGCCGCTTCGATATGGCCGTTCTGTAGCCATCTGTAGACCGCCTGGGTCCTGACGCCGAGGCAGGCGGCAACGTCTCCGACGGACAGCACGGCCGGCTCGGCACGCCTGCGGCGCACGACGTGCTCGCACCACTGCGACGCCATTTCGATCGCACGCACGCGCCGCTCGAGGTCCAGTCTCGAAGCGCCGGCAGCCTCGCGTAAGAGCCCGGATATCTCCGCCGCGAGCGCCTCAGCCTCGCCCGGCTGCTCGAGGAGCGCCCCAAGCGCATGACGCAGGCTCGCGCGGCCGAGCAGGTCGGCGCCGTCCAGCGTCTCCAAGCTCTCCACCATAAGGCGTACGTGCTCCTCGGAGTCGAGGTCCAGGGCGCCCATGCCGTCAAGCAGATTCGTGGCAAGGATCCGCATCAGCGCGCGGCGCTGATCCGCGCTGGCCTGGAGAGCCGCGTGCCACACCGCGACCCGATCTTGCGAGCTCCAGATCTCCATGAGCTCACGATAAACCGGCCGCCAACAGTCGGAAGTACTGCAGCGCTCACTCGCAGCGACGCGGCTGCCCGGCCGAGCGCCCGGCACGCTTCTTAGGCTGGGTTCCATCCCGATCCGGATTCCCGGCCACCCGGCTCACCCGGCGACCTGCACACGCCGCGCCGCTGCATCCAGCGGCCGTCTCGCGATCACACACGGCTGGCCGAGGAGACGCCGGCCTCGAGTCCGACGATCAGATCGAGAAGGGCCTCAGCCTCCCACGCAGGATCGCGCGCCGATTCGGTGAGGCGCGCGAGCCCCCCATTCCCCATCCCTTAGGAAAGGATCCGCTCTAACCTTTCCTTGCCGTTGCTCCAAGGGAAGGCTCCTCATGCCGGAGCCTCTCGGAGCCGCGACGACCAGCCATTCGTCGTTGGCTTCGATGGCGAGTCGCGACTTGACCCGCCGTGCGACACAGGTGGCATCGCGTTGCGCTGAGCACCTGTAATCGCAGCCGCTTCGCGTGTCATCAGCTGCGCAGCCGCAGCCGCAGCCGCAGCCGCAGCCGCAGCCGCAGCCGCAGCCGCAGCCTGCTCCGAGCGACTAGTCCGCGTGTCGCTTTCATGCGCCCCTCCTGCAGGCATCTGTAGACCGCCCGTCGCCTGACCCCCGCGCGGGCCGCAGCCGAACAGTGGTCACGCTGAAGCGATGCGCTGGATGTAGGCGCGGACGGCGCTGGCTGCGTGCTCGACGTCGGTGACGTCGAAGTCGAGCTCGGCCGCGAGCGCGGCGTACCCGGCGGCCCAGCTCGGCTGCACGGCGAGCGTGGGCGGCCAGGATTGTTGTGCTCGCGCGGCAAAGACGCGCTCGCAGGCATCGCGCACCGCGCCGGGGTCAGGATCGAGCGCTTCAAGGAGCTGCAGGTCGATCAGGTCGCGGAAGCGAGGGTTCTCGCGCCCCTCAGCGGGTCGTTCGGTGATTGCGTGCAGCTTCTGCGCGATCTGCCAGCGCTCGGCGAGCACCAGCACGACCTCCGGGCCTTTGAGGCCGACGGCGTCGAGCTTGGTCGCCGGGATTGCGACGAACTCTTCGTGCCCGGTGTCCAGGGGCGCGATCTCCAGCTGCGGGGAGGAGAGGATCCTCCCGCCGAAGCTGACCTGGACCCTGACCGTCTTCACGCTGCGCCGAGTGGGCAGCTCGCCGATCTCGCCACGGCGAAACGCGAAGTCGTTGTAGGGCGCGCAGCGCCGCGTCGAGCTGCTCGGCGAGCTGGTCAGGATCGCCTCGAAGCACGACGTCAATGTCACGCGTCGCTCGCGCGCGAGCGCCCATCCACAGCTCCATCGCGATGGCGCCCTTGGTCGCGCAGACCGCCTCGCCGTCGGGGTCAACGACGCGGCTGAGCGCGCCCGCGAGCATCATCGCGGCGATCCGCAGGTCCAGTCGACCGACCGCCAGACCGGAGTCCTTCTGCCATTGCGTGATCAGCCGCTCCAGCCGCGCTTTGGTCTTCGGCGGCTTGAGAGGCCGCGCGGTCTCCTCGCCCTCAGGCCTCACGCGCGTTGCGCGGCGATCCGGTCCAGCCCCAGCTCGCGTCGCAGCTGCACGGTCTGGCGGCGATCGAGCAGGCCACGCGCCCGACCGGCGCGGACTGCCTGCTCGAGCAGATCGAGCGCCAGAGCGTCACGGGCGCACTCGCGGATCGCGCGCGCGAGCGTGACAACCGGCACCCCCTTGATCGCGTCGACCTCGCCGGCCGCGAGATCCTCGCGATGGATCACGTAGGCCTCCGGAACCGCACGCTGGGGACGATGGGCACGCGGCACCGTGATGTGCAGCTTGGCGGGATTGATGTCGCTGACCTCCCACAGATCAAGCGCGCTCGCATGGCTGAGCACGCCCGTGACGCCGACCGGCCAGAGCGCCGCCTCCAGGTAGGCTCCCAGCCGGCCGGGGGGCAAGAACGGGATCCGGTAGACGCCTTGGCTGACGCGCTCCAGCCGCCCGCGGCGCGCCATCTGCGCGATCGTGTTCTCCCCGTAGCCGACCGCGCGGGCGTCCTTGACCGTGAACAGCCCGTACTGGTCCGCCGCGACCTCGGCAAGCTCGGTAAAACGATCCGTCGGCATACGCTCAGAATAGCCCATTTTGTCCCCTTTCAAGCGCGGTCGGCGGCGTGCCGAGCAGCACGGCTCGCCACCGATCTGCCTGCGTGCGGTTGCGTTGCCGCTGAGCAGCTACCACCCCAAGCAGATTTACCTGAACGTGCGCGCCCCGCTACACCAAATATCACCACCAGCCGCTTCATCACCGGACGACCGCCAGTCGTTCTACGCGCACCACGACGCTGCCCGCTCGGTCGCAATGCGGGCGAGCGCTGGCTACGCAAACCAACGAGATGCGTAGACACGCACCAGGGGTTTTTAGACAATTGCTGTCGCGGTAGACACGATCGATCGCGACACCTTCAGCGGCGCGGAACAGTGCGCCTCGACCACACCGACATAGCCGGTCCCGACCGTAGATGCGCGCTCGGTCATGGCGAGCGCGGGCCTGCTCGGCGAGCGGGATCAGTTGATCGTCACCCTACGCGCGGCCGACGCCGTGAGGCTTGCCGCTCGGCCCCTGGGCGGGGGGGGTCACGTCCATCGCTGATCAGCAGCGCTCCATCGCTTTCCCTCGGCGGCGTCGGCGAGGACGGGGTCGATGAGCGCTGCGGCCACGGCCTGGGCGTGGTCGA
The DNA here is from genome assembly GCA_015654575.1 of Actinomycetales bacterium. GTDB lineage: Bacteria > Actinomycetota > Actinomycetes > Actinomycetales > Microbacteriaceae > Microbacterium. Next base: position 12,774 of record JAATGR010000105.1, on the reverse strand, counting down.
AGGTGATGGGTGCTGCGCGGGTGGCTCTTGCCCAGCGGGCTTGCCAGTCGGTGACCTGCTCGCCGGACAGGCGCAGCGTGCGGGGAAGCGGCTCGATCAGGGTCTTGGCGTCCAGGCGGCGCTGCTCCTCGCGGCGCAGGGCGGCGGTGAACGAGGATCCATCGAGGTCCTCCTGCGTGGCGATCATGGCGATGTCGGCCAGGTCGCGAGCCCGTGATGAAGGTCGCTGCTCACGACCGTGGCGCTCAAACAACGCGCAGACCTTGTCGGCCAGCTGCGCCGGGAGGGCGAGCACGGCCACCGGCGCGATCTCATCGACTTCCGGCAGTCCCGTCAGCGTCGCCGGCGCCACCACCCAGTCGATGGCGAGCACATCGTCGCGGGGCAGGCCGAGGTCGACGCGAAACGCCGCAAACACCGTCTCGCCGACCCGGGCGGTCACGGGAACGCTGATCGCTCGCTCCAACGGATGATCGCCGTCGACCGCAACGCCGCGCTTGGCGGCGACCTCGAAGGAGAAGAAGTCTCCGGCGTCGTGGGCGGCGGCCACGACCAGCGCCTGAAGCGCCGCGCCGTGCTCGCCGACATCGGCGATGTAGGCCAGGTCCATGTCGTTGGAGGTGCGGTTGGGATCCAAGCGCAGCAGCAATGCCGCACCCCCTTTGACCACCCATCGGTCGGGCTGGGTGGCAAACAGTCGGACTAGCAGCCGCCGGTAGGCGATCTCACGCAAGCGTTGCTGACGCTGGTCGACTGGATGACGCGCAGCGACGCGATCGGCCAAACCCCGGCGGGTGGCCTGCGGCGAGCGCCATGGCCAGCTCACGCGACGCCCTCCAGCAGCTCGGCCGTGCGCGCCTGCAACGCCTTGCTGGCGCTCTTGCGGCGGCGTGCGGCCTCCATGATCAGCGCCGGCGTGGCCACGCCCTCGGCGATCGCCTCGGTGATAGCCCGCTGAACGTAGGACGGCTCATGGCCGTCCAGAAGGACATCGACGATCGTTCGCGCGGGGGTGGTCACCGGCAACCGCAGCGCCCCGACGTCCAGCCACGCCCAGTCCTCCTCGCCCAGCGGAGCGCGTCGCACGACGATGCCGGCCGCACGTGCCGACCGGCGCTCGCGTGCCGGAATCGTCACCGTGGGGTGCCCCGCAATGATCGTGCCCAGGCCATGCAACGCGGCCGCCGAGTCATGCGACAGAACCACTCCCGCCCGCCCGCGACGCTCCCATGGCAGCCAGTCGCGCTCGAAGTGCAGCCACGCAGCAACCTCGTCCTCCTGCGGTATCTGGGCGTGGCGCATCGCGAAGACCCCGTGGCGCACGCGTCGCAGGTCGCCGGTGTCCACCAACCGGGCGATGTCGTCACGCGCCAGCCCCAGTCTGATCGCCTGCAACGCCGTGACGTAACCGCCCTGCTCAGTCGCAGCCTCCAGGAGAGCATTCAAAGCATCGGCCCTTCTCATGCGGGAGATGATACGCGCTTTATAGGGCTATGACCTACAGAACGCGATATTCCTCGGCCCCTCTGTCTAGCGCGCGGCGGTCGGTCGCAGCGGCGCGGCTGCCAGTCCTGTGTGGGTGCGATAAGCGGCAATTACGGAACCCTCTTCCAAACCCCGACCGCCTGGACCACAATACACCACTCTGTAGAGCAGGAAGCGTCGATTTGCAGGTACTTCGTGGGGTGGTCTGTACGGCTGAAAGCCCACGGATGGTCGGGATCCGGCACGATTCGGCCGTTTCAGCCACTCGCCGGGTTCGAGTGGCTGAACGGCCCGCCGACCACATCTTGGTGATGGTTGGGCGGTGGCAGTGGCGTCCCGCCACGACCCGACGGCCGACAGGCCGTCGGCGTCAGCTGTCAGACGGCGTGGGTGCAGACGCGAGGCCGTCGACCGTCAGCACGTCGACGCGGTAGTGGACCTCGCCGCCGGCAGCGGTAACGGCCGCGAGGGCTTGCTCTCGCCACCCCGCCGGCACGCAGATCCAGAACGTGGCGCGTTCGCCGTTCGTGCCACGATGCGTCGAGAAGTCGAAGAGCTGTTCTTGAGAGCGTTCGTCGAACAGGTCATCGCCGGTCTTGGCCTCACCGATGATGGCCGTTCCATCGGGTGTCTCGAGGTAGATATCCGGTTCGTGGCGGCCGATACGCGGCGGGTCGGGAAACTCTGGCCGTCCCGCAACGTGCGTCACGGCCCCCTCGATTCCCGCCAAATGGCTGAGGAGAGACGCAACGAGGTCGCTGTGGAGGGGCGACTCAGACACGCTCACGACCGTACCTGACGTGGTCGATTGCCGCGCCGCTTCGGATGCTCCCCCGCACCGTGCGTCACACGCTGGGCAGGCCTTGACGCAGAGCCCGCAGGCGTGGCAAGCGTCAAATCGGACGGCGTATGCGCTTTGGCGTCCGTGGGCGATAGAGCGAACCCGGCCCAGCAGGCTGAGAGCCCGGTAGTCGTCGGGATCGATCGCGCGGACCTCGAAGACGTCGAAGGGGCAGACATCGACACAGTCGTGTTTGGCTTCGCATCGGCCGTGGTCGACGACCGGCAGAACGCTGGGCGCCTCTTCGGTGCAGGTGCCCTTCCGGGCCACTGTCGTGGATCGGTTATCACGGTGGGTTCGGTGGTTTGAGAGGGGCATGAGTCGGGTCTCTTCGATCGCTTAGGCGGAGGTTCCGGCGGGCCGGAGTCCGGGTTTGGCTGGCTTGGGCAGGAGCAGCGAGATAGCGCCGGCGGCGAGGCTCACGGCGGCGCAGATGAGCAGCGCGGCGTGGTAGCCGTGGACGGTCGCGGCGGCGCGGGTCGCCGCATGGTCGTGGCTGGTTTGACTGGTGGCGACGGTGACGAGCACAGCGAGTCCGACGGCGCCACCGATCTGGCGTCCCATGTTCAGGAATCCGGAGGCGAGGCCGGCGAAGCGCGGTTCCATACCGGCAGTCGCCAGCACCGTCAGCGGCAGGATCATCAGTCCGATGCCCGCCCCGATCAGAAGCGTCGGGCCGAGGACGTGAGTGGCGTAGGCGGAGTGGGCCGGAATCCGCGACAGCCACGCCAGACCAGCGGTCGCGGGAAGCACCCCGATCAGCAGTAGGTTGCGGGCACCAGTGAGCGGCAGCAGCCTCCTGCACGCGAAGGATCCAACAATCAACAGCACGGTCATCGGGACGATCGCCAACCCGGTCCGCAGTGCGCTGTAGCCGAGCACCTGCTGGCAGTAGAGCGACAGAAAGAACAGGCTCCCGGTCAGAATGATGCCGCCAAATGCCATCAGGACGTTGCCGAGCGTCAGGCTGCGCTGGCCGAAGATCTCGAGCGGGACCAACGGCGCGGAACTGCGCGCCTCGATCATGACGAATCCAAACAGCAGCACGACCGCTGCGGCGAGGGCGACCGTCACCTGGGCTGAGCCCCAGCCTTTGGTCGTCGCCTCAGAGAGGCCGTAGACGAGCGCGGCGATCCCGATCGTCACCACAAGCGCGCCGGGTGAATCGAGTCGCACGCGCTTGCCCGCCCGCTGCGAGGGCAGCAGCGCTAGAGCCGCGGCAGCCAGCAGGCCGACGCCGACGGGCACGTTCACGAACAGCACGTAACGCCACGACAGCGCCGACGTGAGCACCCCGCCCAGGACCAGGCCCACGGCCCCGGCCGAGGCAGCCGCGGCGGCCCACAACGACAACGCGCGGGTCCGCGCGGGACCTTCGGGATGGCTGGCAGTGATCAAGCTCAGGCTGGACGGCGCCAGGGCAGCCGCGCCGACGCCCTGCACGAGCCGTGCGCCCAACAGCCAACCGGTGTCCTGGGCCAGGCCACCGACCAAGGAGGCGGCGGTGAAGATCACCAGGCCAGCCTGGAAGACCCACTTGCGACCGAACAGATCGCCGGCGCGGGCGGCCAGGATTAGAAATCCGCCGAAGCTGATCAGGTAGCTGTTGACCACCCACTGCTGGTCTGTGGCCGACAGCCCCAGGCTGGTCTTCATCGCCGGCAGGGCGACGTTCATGATCGAGCTGTCGAGCACGACCATGAACTGCGCCGTGACGGCGATCGCGACGATCACTGCGAGCGGGAGGTCGGGACGAATAACGGCCGGCGGTGCCGGTTCGGTTCGGGTGGCTGACATCTGAAGCTCTTTTCGCAAGACGTAGGTGAACAACGATCACTGTAAACGATGTTCACAGTGATCGTTGTTCACGGTACTGGTACGATCGAGTCGCTGTCAACCAAGGAGCCAGCGGATGCTGCTGCGAAAGACCAACGTCGTGGACGGAGCCCTGGGGCTGCTGGACGCCGAAGGCCTGGATGCGCTGACCACACGCAAGCTCGGCGCTGCCCTCGGCGTGCAGGCCGGCGCCCTCTACCGGCACTTCCCCAACAAGCAGGCGTTACTCGAAGCCGTGGCCGACAGGATCCTCGAGGGAATCGCCGTCGACCTGCCGGCCGGCTCCTGGGAGCAGCAGGGGACGCTGTTGGCCAACCGCCTACGCGAAGCGCTCCTCGCCCACCGTGATGGGGCCCGCGTCGTCGCGGGCGCATATGTGGCCGCACCGAATACGGTCCTGTTCGGCAACACCGCGATCGGGCTGTTGGAAGGTGCTGGGCTCCCAGCGGACCAGGCCGGCTGGGCGGCAGTCGCGGTCAGCAACTACGTGCTGGGCCACAGCATCGAAGAGCAGGCACGCGCCGAACTGATCGCAAGCGGCACCTGGGCAGAAAAGATGGTCGCCCTGGGTGACATGACCGACCGGATCGCGACCACGACCTTCGATGCCGACCCCGGCGAGCGCTTCGCCTTCGGGCTGAAGCTCCTGCTCAACGGCATCCGCGACGAGCTGCGAGCATCCCGCGCCGCCAAGTCGACGCGGACCCGGCATGCGGCGGCGAGCACCGCCGGCACGGCACAAACCGCCGCGCGCAAGCAGCAGGCGTCGAGAACCACGCCGCCCGGCCCGAGAGCAGGCGGGTCGAACTAGCGAGCGCGCCGCCTCCCCGCCACGCGGGGAGGTTAGGAGCCGTCTCGCCTGTTTGATGTTCGCTATGCGAGGCTTGGCAATTTGAAGTGTTCGACATCAGAGCGCGGATGATTGAGACCATTCGAGCCCCGCGGCCGGCGATGAATGACTCCAGGCGCTCCGCTGCTCACAAACGTCCATGCCCGCAGACGTAATAGATGGAGTAGGAGAAACCTGCTCTCGCCCCACGGGCGTGGACATAAGGAGTCTCCATGACGCTAATCGTGGTCTTGGTACTAATCGCAGTCATCCTCAAGCGTTAACCGCGCGTATGAGCAATAAAGTGAGCAGCAGGCCCGAGGCCCTCGGAAAGCACAAACGGCCGGGCCTGCTGCTGCCTCATATGGTCAGCCGACCAGCGACAAGCGCGGACGCACGTCGGGCAGGCTGAAATGCTCCGGCAGCAGGTCCGCTAGGCGCTCAATGTCAAGCCCACACGGTGGTGCCCTCGCGGGCTGCAAGGGCCTGCTGGTGCCGGTACAAAGTGGCTCGGCTCCACCCGACGAGCCTTGCCGCATCCTCCGCAGTGCGGCGCTTCGCCCGTGCCTCGGAGACGAGCTTGAGTTTGTCCGCTACAACCGAAGGATCGGACAAGGGCCGACCAAACTTTGTGCCGCCATTTCGGGCGGCTGTGATGCCTGCGTTCACCCGCTCGGTGATCAGCTCGCGTTCATACTCGGCCAAGGTGGCGAGCATGTTCAGCATCAGCCGGCCCGACGTCGTCGACGGGTCGATCCCATCTGAGATGCTCTTCACCTATGTCGCGCCCCCGGAGCAGCTTCACCGTGTCCAGTACATCGATCAGGAATCGTCCGAGGCGATCGACCTTCTACACGACGACGGTGTCTCCGGGCTGGGCGTGCACGAGGAGCTTCTTCATTCCGGGGCGTGAGATAGCGGTCCGACTGCCCGAGGTGACGTCGGCGAAAATGTCCCGCTCCTGCACGCCCGACTTGACCAGGGCGTCAACCTGCAACTTCGCGTCTTGGCTTCTGGTGCTGACCCGCGTATATCCAAGATGTCTCACGGATCCATTGTGCCTTGGAAATTACTAAGAGGCTGTCTCAGAATGAGTGTTGGCGTCGGAGGAAGCAGAGTTGGCAGGCTCGGAGTTTGAGGAACGCGAGACGCATTCGGTGGGTGCGTTCGCAGCACTGTCGTAGCCGGCGGGGCTGGTGCAGGTGGCTGATGGTGCGTTCGATGACCCAGCGCTCGTGTCCGAGTCCGGAGCCGTTGGCGGTGCGGCGCCGGGCGATGACGGGGACGATCCCGCGGGCGCGGAGTTGGCGGCGGTAGGTGTCGTAGTCGTAGCCGCGGTCAGCGAGAAGCCGATCGGTCTTGCCGCGCGGGCGGCCGACTTTGCCGGCGATCGGCGCGTGGCGGCGGGAGTCGATCAGCGGGAGCAGCTGGGTGACGTCGTGGCGGTTGCCGGCGCTCATCGTGACAGCCAGCGGGATACCGCTGCTGTCGGTCAGGGCGTGGGTCTTGACGCCGTTCTTCGCGCGATCAACCGGGCTGGGGCCGGTGAAGGCCCCCCAAAAACCGCGCGCTGAGACGACCCATCAACCACACCCGTCCTCCAGTCGATCGCGCCACGGGAGTTGAGCTCGGCCAGCAACCGCTCATGCAACCGATCCCAGACCCCGGCCCGATCCCACTCGTCCATCCGCCGCCACGCCGTCTTGCCCGAGCAGCCCGTCTAAGCAGCCGGCACCATCGCCCACTGACAGCCCGTCCTCAGCACGTACATCATCGCCTCAAGACACGCCCGATCATCGATCCGTCTCCGACCCGGATAACGCCTGCGCCGCTCCACGACCGGAAGCAACGGCACCACACGCTCCCAAAACTCATCCGACACCAGTTGCCGTGACATGCCCCAAAGTTCGCCACACACCAACCCACCCCTTCATTCCGAGACAGCGTCTAAAAGCGTCGGAGCAAAGACACTTTGCGGTGAGACGAGTTTCCAAGACAAACTGTGTCCCGGAATTCCGCCACTCCTCCCTGCAGCTGGAGGGAGGCTTCGCGTGTCTCGAAAAGCTTTAGATTTTCGAGACACGCGAACAAAGAGCCAGGACCTTCTCCTACAGAGTTGGCGGGCCTGGTCGCACCTGCCTGCCGCATCATCATGAGTCGGCATCCATCCGGTATTCAATGCCCTCGAGAACGGCGGACATGCCCCACCTAAACTCTTCGTCAGAGTCGGACATGACTGCTTCGAATGCCAGGTGCTCGAGGGTGGGGAATTTGCCCGTCGAGAAAGCTTGCCGGAGGTGTGCTTCAGCACTGGCTTCCCAAGTCGCGGCGTCGTCGCTGTCTTCTTCCGCGAGTCGGCGTTCGAGGACGTCCGTCCGTGTCGCTCCGATCATGTAGGCGTTGATGGCGCCGATGGCCAGTCGTGTGGATTCTGCAGTGTGTGGCGTCGGGATTGTCTCAACCGGTGCTGCCGTGGCCTCGAGCACGGCCAGTGCAGACGGCCCCAGGTTCGGACGACCAGTCAGCACATCGACGAACCATTCATGGCGGAACGCAGCTGTGCGAAATGACCGGCCGACATGCTGCAAGCGCTCCTGCCAGTCACCAGCAACAGCGGCCGCCGGGGTCAGGTGCGTGGCAATTTCGCTGTATACGGCTTCCACCATGAGGGCCAGGAGATCCGCCTTGGTTGGCACGTGCCTGTATAGCCGCATCGGTCCCACCCCTAATTCGCTGGCGACTTTCCGTATCGATACTTCGTCGATGCCGCCTTGATCCGCCAGCTCGATCGCTGTGTCCACGATCAGGTCCCGACGGAGGACAGGCGGGCCCATTTTTTCTGCTGCGGTCGGTTCCCAAGAAGCCGGCTGACGATACGGTGTAGTCATATGATACAGTGTATCGCAAATGACTTGGAAGGCAAAAATCATGCATGCGCACATCGGGATTATCGGCGGCGGAATGGGCGGGCTGCTCCTCGCCCGCGCCCTAGCGGAACAGGGAGTTGCATCCACTGTTTTCGAACGAGAAGCCGGACCCGGGCTTCGAGCGCAAGGCGGCAGCCTGGACCTGCACCCCGAATCTGGGCAGCGCGCCCTTCGCATCGCGGGTCTGGAAGAAGGGTTCTGGAAGCTTGCGCGGAAAGGAGGGGAAGAGCTTCGCGTCTACAACTCATCCGGCCAGCAGCTCGCGCATCGAATTCCTGACGAGGGCGCTGACACGGCAGGTCGGCCGGAAATCGACCGGCCGGCGTTGCGGGACATGCTTCGCGAATCTGTCCCGGAAGGCACTATCCGCTGGGGGCACCATCTTGTCGAAATATCCCCCCGGACCAACGGCGGGTTTACGCTCCGCTTCGACGGAACAGAAGACGTCACATGCGATCTTCTCATCGGTGCCGATGGCGCCCGATCCCTAATCCGTCCTCTTCTGACAGACGCCAAACCGTCGTTTGCGTACTCCTATGTCGAGATGCACATCACCGATGTCGACCAACGCTCTCCCGAGATATCAGAGCTTGTCGGAGAAGGCACCCTTTGGGCATTCGGAGACAGTATGAACTTCGGCGCCCAGCGCAACGGCGACGGCGGCATGCGGGTATCCCTGTCCGTTCCTGGGGAGGAGGACTGGATGGAAAACCACGGCATCCGAGCCAACGACCCGGAAGGAAGCCGTGCCGCCCTCCACGAAGTTCTCGCCCAATGGAGCCCCACCCTCACCGACATCCTCGATGTCACGGACGATTACGTGGTTCCCCGCCCGATCACTACCCTGCCCAAGGACGTCGGCTGGGAACACCACCCGGACGTGACAATGCTCGGAGATGCCGCCCATCTCGCACCGCCGGCTGGAGAAGGTGCCAACCAGGCTCTTCTCGACGGTGCCCTCCTCGCCCAATCTCTCCTTTCACACGGCGTCGCCAGCGACGGCTCCATGAACGCACAGCAACGCGCCGCAGCAATTGCCGACTACGAAGACGAAATGTTCCCACGGGCCACCAACGCCGTTGAGCATTCCCTCCAGATGATCAGCATCGCCCTCGCCCCCAACGCGGCCGAAACCACCGCCAAGATGTTCGCCTAGGTTCAAACGGCGCGGCCGCTGACGGCCATAGCTCCGCTCCGACCTCGTCTCCCAGTTGAGCTACAAAGAGCGACTTGGTTCCAACTATAAGGACATGCACGCTCGGGGCCGTCTCTCCGGACGGCCCCACCTCGTGCCTTCAGCGCAAACGAGCGCTGGCAAACCGTTCAACGTCAGCCTCACGTGTTGATCCTTCGTGGGGGTGCCCTGTGGTCGCTCACTGATAACTAACGCCACGGCGATCACGGAATGCCGCTACTTATCCATCAACTCCACACTCCAAGGCTTCACGCAGAATCCGCAGCGAGAAGCGACGTCCCCGCACATCTGAGGTGTTCACGACGCTCGACGCGCTCAGTGCGACCACGTTGAACACTTCCCTGACGGTCCCGCTCGGTCTCGTCCTTCGCCTCGCCTTCGAACGGGTAGGTCTTCTCCTCCTGCCAGCGCTCGACCTGTTCGCGGGTCTGTTGCTCCACGCGTTCCTTGAAGTAATCACGCATCGCATCTTTGGCGTCCTCAATCAACTGCTTCCGGGCGCCGCTGTCGAGGTTGGACATCATCAGGTCGGTCTCGTTGGCGCCCTCAAAGCCGGTCCACTGGAGATATGCGGTGCAGTTGAACCCAGGTGCCTGGATGCCGGGCGGCTGCTCGAAGAGCGAGATCCCATGCTGATCGCACAGGGAGAGACCGCGGTCGATCTTGCGGTTCCACTCGATGATTGTTAGTAGGGCGCCTCCGGGCTCAGCGGCAAGCGGCACGTCGTTGCGGTTGGCTTGCGCGGCATCAGGGTCGATCTCGGTGGATCCATGTTTGAGATGCGCGTTGTAGTTCTGCAGTTGAAGAGCAAACGTCGCCGTGAGCCGCTCTACGGGTCCTTCGCCCCCGAGACCGTCCGGCGGGTTCGTTCCAAGATCCGGGATGACGACCTTCGTCCCGGTCGGAGCGTCGGTTAGCTCCGGCTCGGATGTCGTGACTTTGACGAGGTCGGAGAAGCGCAACTCGACTTCGGTCCGAACGCGTCGCCCCGCCGAGGTCGGATCCTCCGCGACGGTCGTCCAGACGATGCGGTTACCGATACCTGCGGCCTTGTACCGGCCCTGCCCATCGCGTCCGTGATGCGCACGCCCGCACGGCGACTTGCGTGACTCGTCCTTGTCGGATCCGCCGAGCGCGCCGAACGCTCGCTCCACGACATCGGGCGTCATTCCATGCCCGTCGTCGATGATGCGGATCTCTTCTATGCCGTCCAGTTCGTTGCGCCCGAACTCGACCCTAATCTCGGCGGCGTCCGCGTCGAAGGCGTTCCAGATCAGCTCGATGATCCCCGTGAGCGGCTGCGTCTGAGCGAGCCGCTCCAGGTGATCCTTCGTTAGTGCGACCTCGATCTCCACGGATCGACCAGTCTCGCACGCCTGCCGGCAGGTGCTACGCGCATCCGGCGGCAGCTTGAGCGACCGATTAGCGCGGGCTTTGCCCGTGTCCGCTTCCGCTCATCGAGTAGCCGGCCGGTGCGACCCCGGCCGGGAGTCGCGCTTCATCGCTGAATTGAGTGCCGTGGAGTCCGCAGCTGTCCGCTGCCCCGGGAGGAAATCCGGGGAGGAAGCGCCCCGCCGCCGACTCGGGCCCTCAACGACAAAGAGCCTGCTTTGCAGGCCCTTTGTGTTATAGCGGGGGCAGGATTCGAACCTGCGACCTTCGGGTTATGAGCCCCGACCATGGCTGCGCCCCGCTTCGCCTACCGGGCCGCCGGCGATGACAGTCAGGAAGAGGTGGCTTCACGGTTCCTCGCACTCCGTCGCCGGCTCCATCAGCAGCGCCGTCACAGCCCGGTTCTGTTCCTCAAGCAGCGCTCGGAGTCTCTCTTGGAAGTCCGGGTCGGTGGTGATCACGTCGAGATAGGTGTCGATCGCGATGCAGATGGCCTCGTTCTGGCCGAGCCCGAGGGTGCGGGCGGCGACGTCGAGGCGCGCCTTTTGCGACGGGTCCAGGCGCAGCGACATCTGGATGGTCGTCTCGACAGCTCTCGTCATCGCTCACGCACCGTCCCGCCGGCCAGCAGCTCCGTCTGTCGGAAGAGGCCGATCAACTCGCCGAGGTGGCGGTCGAGCTGCTCGATCTCGGGCACGTCGCATCGCCCCTCGGGGTAGTTCGTACAGGCGGCGTCGAGTCTCGCGATCGCATCGCGCATCAGGCGCAGGACCGCGTGGCTGAGGATCTCGCGCTCGGCCGTCAGACGAACACCGCAGGCCACCTCGCCAGGCAGCGCCAGCGGGTCCCACTCGATCGCGCGCAGCGTCTCCACCATCTCGGCGAGGTCACCGTCAACCTCGCGCCGCCAGGCCAGTGCTTCGGGTTGGATTGCCGTGTCGGTCTCTCGCTCATTCACGCCGTGCCACGCCGCGACTGCCACCACGAGCGGCCGCACGAGACCGGCACGCACCGGGATCCACATCCGCATCACCCCTTCTTCCGTCTCGGCGGTCTGCGCAGCCGCCGTGGGGGCGGCAGGATCAGCGGTTGCTCGCAGCGCAGGATCAGGTCTGAGAGGCGCAGCTGGAGACCGGTGGAGAGCTTCAGCAGGATCCGCAGAGTGGGGTTGATCTCGCCGCGTTCGATCGCGCCGATGTAGTTGCGATGCAGGCCGCAACGGTCACCAAGCTCCTCCTGGGAGAGCGCCAACTCAGCGCGGAGCACCCGCACTGCGTAGCCAAGCCGCACGTGATCGGGACCGTGCACGCTCATGACTCGCTCCCCGTCTGCGCGGCCAGGTCCGGTTCGTGGTCGACGAGGCGGTCGAGCAGCACCAGGCAGACCGCCACCGTCTGGACTGCGACCAGGAGCGGCTCCTGCTCCGGCAGGGCGGTCAGCACGATTTGCTCGGCCACGAGCGAGTCGGCCTCAAGCGCCAACCGGGCTAACGCGTCCGCCGTCTCACCCGGGGATGCGGTCAACGTCCATGAGGCGCGGCCGTCGTCGCTGAGCCCGAGGTCTTCCAGCAGTCGCTCAGCGTGCGCGCGACGCCGACGCTACACCAGCACCGCATCGTCCTGCGGCCCGGCCGATGGGTCGGGGGTCTCCTCGGGCCACTCGACCTCTCGCAACGCCGCCTGCCGCAGCACGTCCGCCTCCTGCGACGGCAGCTCGACCGCACGGCGAACCGCCTCCCCCGAGCAGGCAGCAACTGCGAGCTGAAGCAGGATTTCGCCCGCAACCCGCAAGAGTCGCTTGGGCAGCGCGTCGAGCATCGGCACGCCCTCGTCGAGCCGCAGCCGCGCGATCTCGAACAGCTCGCCGAGCCCGTCCACCGCCCGCGGGTCCTCGATCGCCATCGCGAACGACTGACCGTCACGGCTCTCCTGCGCCCGTGCGATCGCGATCAGCAATCGCAAGACGCCTCGCGGAGCCGCCGCATCACCTTGGGAGCGTTCCAGCACCTCGCGGTGCAGGATCGTGCGCTCCTCGAGACCGATCGTCAGCGTGCTCGTCCCCATCGCCTGCCCCCTTCGCCGTGATCGACGGCACCGAGGCCGTCTGACACGTCGAGGCGCAGGCAGGAGCACCCCACCCCAGCTGTCGCACAACACACGACTGGTGCGGGACAATCGCCCGTGCATCGAGGGTTCAGAGCCTCGGTGCCTGCCCCCGGGGCGTTGGCGCGTCGCCGGGGGCACCTATGTCCAACGCGGCGACCGTAGCT
>JAATGR010000273.1 GCA_015654575.1 Actinomycetales bacterium | reverse complement strand
CGCGCGACGAGAAGCTCATGCGCGCGGTCGGCGAGGTCGCCCGGCAGTACGGGGTGCCCGTGGCCGATGTCCGCCGCGGCAGCGGGCCGGATCGGACCGCGATCGAGCAGGGAGCGGAGATCGCTGCCGTCGACGTACCGTCGCCGCCGAGTCGAGACCCGCGGGAATCGCGAGTAGGTACTCCTCATCCACCTCCAGCAAGAAGAATCAGAGCTTGACCGGGGACTCTCATGAACGTGACAACAAGGTGATCCTCGATCATCGCGAAGCGTTTCCGCTGTTGCCAACTTGTTGCCACTCGACGCTCCACATGCGGTCCTCGATGTTGTAGGGAACGAGGCTCCGTGCGCACCCCGACGCCTCCGCCGCGGGCCGGCGGCACCTAGCCTGGAGCCATGAGCGACGTCCGATCCGTGAGCTCTCTGTGCAGCAGCGCATGAATTCTCCGACGTCGAGGCGGCGTGCGGCGGTGGTCTACAACCCGACGAAGGGTGATGTGGAGCGGTTGCGCGCATTCGTCGCCGCTGCGGCGGCCCGCAACGGGTGGGCGAGCGCGTTGTGGGTGGAGACCACCGCGGAGGACCCGGGGACCTCCGCTGCACAGGCAGCGATGTCCGCGAAGGTGGACCTAGTACTGGTGGCAGGCGGCGACGGAACCGTACGGGCCGTGGCGGAGCAGTTGCAGAGCACCGGGCTCCCCTTGGCGCTCATCCCGTCGGGCACCGGGAACCTGCTGGCCCGCAATCTCGGCCTGAACACCACCGTCGAGCAAGCCGTCGAGACCGCATTCACCGGGAGTGACCGGGAGATCGATGTGGCCACAGCCGAACTCACACGAGAAGACGGCACCACCACACGGACGGCGTTCATGGTCATGGCCGGCATCGGATTCGACGCCGCGATGGCCCAGAACACCAGCGATGCGCTGAAAAGGCGGCTCGGATGGCTGGCCTATGTCGAACCTATCGCCCGCTCCGTGATCGTCGGTCGCCGATTCGCGATGCAGTACCGCGTCGACGGCGGCCGCCTCCAGTCGATGCGCGCCCACACCGTCATCGTCGGCAACTGCGGCACCGTGACCGCGAACATCCTCCTCATGCCCGACGCCATCGTCGACGACGGCCTCCTGGACATCGTGGTGTTCCGGCCCCGACGCGGCATCGGGTGGGCGCGCATCGCCGGCAGGATCGCCATCCACGGGATGCTGCACCGCTCCCAGGGCGGCCGTGCGGTCATCGCCGCCACCCGGGATCTCCGTGGCCTGCAACACCGACAGGCCGCCGCTCTTGAGGGCCGGTTCCGGTCGCCGCAGATCGTGCAACTGGACGGCGACAGCTTCGGCCCCGTCACCCGGATCTCCCTCTCCGTCCGGCGGCGAGCGCTCACGCTGCGCGTCCCATCGAAGACCGGGTCATAACCCCGTTCGCTACGCCGCTGCCATGTTCTCGTCACGCGCCGCTGTCTACGAACACTTCAACGGGCGTGCGCCGGCAAGGTGGCGTGCTTCGTGGGTCAGGCCCTCGCTCGACGCCGGGTGACCGAGCGCCGGATCAGACCGATGATCAGGGTTGCGATGAAGAGGATGATCCCGATGACCGCGAGCCAGATGAGGCCCTTGATCGCGAAACCGACGACGGAGAGGACGGCCCAGACGACCAGCAGAACGATGAGGAGGATCAGCATGACCAACGGTAGGCACGCCTTGGCCTGGTTCTCGGGTTCGTACAGCCAAGTCGCGGCCAGGCCGGCTCGGGGGAACGTTGCGGACGTCGAGCTGCGTTCACCGTGAGCCGGCGCAGGCGACGTCGCCGATCGTGAGCGGCGGCAAGCATCAGCTGAACAGCCGGGAGGCGGAAGGGCCGATCAGTCCTCCGGCAGCGTCGCTTCCCCGAGGATGGGGACGACGTGCGCGATGGGATCTGCGCTGCCTTCCCCGTCCCAGTCCGACCATTCGTTCGAGGGGACGTGGGTCACGAAGCCGAAAGACGTCCTCCATCGGAGCTCGGCATCGGAGCGGCGTTTCTCGGACACGTCGAGTTGGAGTTGACGGGTGGTCGACCGGGATGTGCGCCCGCTGCGCCGGGTCACGCCCGGGTCCTCGACGGAGCGAATGACACGGTCTCCGCGAGGAGGGCGACCGCGGCAGCGCGCTCGCTCTCGTCGGCAGTGCTCTTCAGCCGCGCCGCAGCTGCGTCGGCGCGAGCCTGGAGCATCTCGGACGTGATGTGGTGGAGCCGGTCCGCGATCCACGTCGCCAGGCCGGAGCGGAGCTCGTCGAGGTTGGTGTTGGCGATCTCGAGGCGGCGGTCGGAGACCGTGAGCTGGATCGTCGCGTATCCGGCTGCCGTCAGCGCGTCGCGCGTATCGTCGCCGACGATGCGGTCGATCTCGGCCCGTTCCGGGCGGCGCGTGAAGACAGCCGCGACGGTGTAGCGATCGGGTGCTTCAGCGGTTCCGAGCGACGAGGGCAGGCTTCCCGCGAGGACCGAGGAGAGCCCGAGAGGGGACGTGGAAACGGCGCCACCGGCCGTGGGCGAGGAAGTCATCTCGGGTCACATGCCGGGGATCACGCGACGGCGATGCGCTCGGCCTGCCGACCCTTCGGCCCTTCGGCCACGTCGAAGCTGACCTGCTGGCCCTCGGTCAGGCCGCGGTCCCGGTCGACGACCGCCGAGTGGTGTGCGAAGACGTCCGCGCTCCCGTCGTCGGGGGCGATGAAGCCATAGCCCTTGTCGGCGTTGAACCATTTGACGGTTCCGGTGGTGCTCATATGTGTGCTCCTTGTTCGAGGTTCGTGGGGATGGATCGGAGTCCGCGCTGCAACCGGCTCACGTCGGCCGGTAGCGGGCGACGAGAGGGCAGAGGAAGGGGTCGCGTGCGGCGAGTCCGACCCGATGCAGGTAGCGGACCACCGTCGCATGAGCACGAACGAGGCTCGTCTCCGTGTAGACGATGTCGTTGCTACGGCAGTACTCCCGCACGATCTCGCGGGTCCGTGCCAGATGGGGCCTGGCCATGCTCGGGAAGAGGTGATGCTCGACCTGGTAATTCAGGCCGCCGAGGAGCAAGGACGCCCAGAAGCCGCCCGAGATGTTCCGTGAGGTGCGGACCTGCTTGGCCAGGAAGTCCAGCCGCGCGTCCGCCGGGATGATCGGCATCCCGGTGTGATTGACGGCGAACGACGTACCCATGTACAGGCCGAACACGGCGAGCTGGACGCCGAGGAACGCGAACGCCATGCCGAGCGGCAGCACCCAGAAGACGGCACCGAGGTAGAGCGCGAACCGAAGGGTGAACAGGCCGAGCTCCAGCCAGCGGCCCTGCACCTGACGAGGTTGCGCGAGGGAGCGCACCGACTGGAGGTGGAGATTCGCGCCCTCCAGCAGCAGCAGCGGATAGAACAGCCAGCCCTGCCGGCGGTTGATCAGCGCGGTGAGCCCCCGCTGCATCCTGGCGGACTCCTCCGTGAAGACGACGACATCCGTGTCGATGTCGGGATCCTTGCCCAACCTGTTCGGGTTCGCGTGATGACGGGTGTGCTTCTACATCCACCACTGGTAGCTCATCCCCACCAGGAACACGCCCACGAATCGGCCGACGCGGTAGTTCGCCGGGCCCGAGACGAGAACCTGCCGGTGCGACGCCTCGTGAGCGAAGAACGCCCCCTGGGTGAAGATGATCCCCAGGGCGCCAGCGATCAGGAGCTGGAACCAGCTCTCGCCCAACAGCACGAAGCCCGTGAGGGCGCCACCCAGGGCAAGCAGCAGGACGGCCGTGAGCAGCGCGTAGAACCACCGCGCCCGTCGCAGCAGCCCGGCCTCCTTCACGCGGCGCGTGAGCTGCGTGAACGAGCCGATCGGGTCAGGACGCGCCGGACCCCGAGGGGCGGTAGTACGGATCCTGCCAGGGGCAGGGAAGGTAGCAGAAATTGCGAACCCGTTTCGATCGGGGCGTTGGCCATGAAAGCCAAAGGCGGATACCGATCGCTGGTGTCAGCATACGCGAGAGCCGACCGGCCGGGCTGGGAATGTGCCTCGCAATCGCCATGCGGGAGCCACCGGCTCGATCGCCGGGGAACGGGGCACCCTCCGAATGGCTCGCGGGGGCATGCGCTGGGGCGGGAGGTACTACCGTCCTGATCGTGGGACGTCTGAATTACGGTGCGCGAGGATTGCAGATCGAGATCGAGGATCGGCTGCTGGCGCACGTGCAGGCGGTGATCGTGGCCAAGCTGCGACGTCGGGAGCCGTTCATCCTCACCTGGTCCGAACCCGTCGAGGCGGGCAGCGGAAGGAAAGCGGTATGGGTGAACGAGACGCTGGAGCTGTCGTTCGAGTACCCGGGATCCAAGGCGATCCATGTCGACCGGGAACTGCTGGAGGACATGATGCGTCAGGCTCATTCCAACCTCGGCCTGGACCTTGGCGATCATGCTCACAACCCCGGTACCAGGCAGAAGGTCACCCCCGTCGCCTGAGCCGCGCGACACGTGGCGGTCCCTTCTCGATCCGAAGTCAGATGTCCCAGTCGAATTCGCCGTTTGATTCCGGCAACGTGTAGCGCTGCTCGTGCTGACGGACCAGCCCCTCCACCTCGGCGATGAACGCCGTCCCGTCGGGCTCGGGCCCCTCGACATCACTGGGCTCGGACATGATCTGGCTAGACGGCCCGAGCAGCAGCTCCACTTCGCCGGGTTCGCCGACGCCCACCGCCGGCACCCGGATGGTCGCCGCCCGATCCGAGTTGGCGAGGGCCGCCGCAAAGCGAAGCACCGACTCGGCGATCGCGTCGCTCGTGACGAACGATCCGCCGGCATAGATCAGCTGCCTCATACGGATCATCCTCTTTCATCCTGAGGCGTCCGTCCCGCGATCCTCAGCCAACATTGCGGGCCGGAATCAGCATCCCGTGAGTCGGGCTACGCGGCGCGGAGCACCTCGGTCAAGCGGGCTTCCGGCATGGGTCGGCCGATCAAGTACCCCTGCGCGCGGTCGATGCCGAGTCGTCGGACACGGGCGAGCTGCTCGGGGGTCTCAATCCCTTCGGCGACCACGCGCACATGCGCCGCATGAGCAGCGGCGACCACGCGGCGGAGAACCGAGACGGCCATGGCGGACGCGTCCTCCACCAGGCTGCGGTCCACCTTCAGCTCGGCGCCGTGCGCCTCAGCTGAGTCATCGACGCTTGGCCCGTTCCGAAGTCGTCGATCGAGACCGTCGCTCCTTCTCGTCTGAGGATCTCGAGTCGCCGGACGACGGCGGCCGTGTCGTTGATCGGCTGGCTCTCGGTGATCTCGACGGTGTAGCCGCGGCTGCCCATTCGGAGGCGACGAAGCCGGGACGCCAGCCATGTGACGAACTCGGAATCATCGAGCTGCTTGGGCGACACGTTCACCGACACATCGATCGGACGGATCCGCGACCAGCGGGTGAATGCTCGACAGCCCGCGTCCGCCACGAACCGACCGATCTCGTCGATCTGGCCCCGCTCCTCCGCGATCGGGATGAACCGGGACGGCGGGATCGGGCCCAGGCACGGGTGAGTCCACCGGCATAGCGCCTCGGCTCCGACGATGAGATTGGTGGACAAGTCGGACTGCGGCTGGAACCAGACCTCCATCTCCCCGCGCGCGACGGCGCCGTCCAAGGCGGCGGCGAGGTCGGGCACGTGGCGACGGTACGCGCTCGTGAGATCGGCGCGGCGTTCCATCAGCCCGGGCTCAGGCGGTGAGCGCGTCATCCCCCTGCGCGGCGACCCGGTTGCCGCCCGCGTCCTTCGCCCGGTACATGGCCTGATCGGCGGCGCGGATCAACCGATCGATCGGCAGCACCCCGTCGTACACGGTTCCCAGCGACACGCCGATGCTGGCCCCCAAGGCGATCGAGTCCGGCAGTTGCGAGTAGGGCGCACCGAGCGCCTCACGGATCCGCTCCGCGATCTCGGCCGCGGTCTGCTCGGTTGCCGTGTCGCATACGACGACGAACTCGTCCCCGCCCCACCGCGCGACCACGTCGCCGTCGCGCACCGACGCCTGCAGCCGGCGTCCTACCTCACGCAGCACCTCGTCGCCCTCCTGGTGACCCAGCTGATCGTTCACATCCTTGAACCCGTCGAGGTCGATGAACACCACCGCGACCCGATGCCGGCGTGTGAAGCTGCCCACCTGCTCCTCCAGCAGGCGACGGTTCGGCAGACCCGTGGTCTCGTCGTGCATGGCCGCGTACTCCAGGCGCCGACGCAGACGAAGCGAGGCCAGCGCCTGCGAGGCCTGACCGGCCAGCGCATCCGCGAGGGGCGCCGCCTCGTCGTCGAACTGCCGCGCATGGCGGAAGAAGCACGCGAACAGGCCGAACGACTCGCCCTCATGCCGCAACGGCGCCGCGACCACGGCATGCACCCCGGTCCCGCGCATCGCCTGGCCCAGCAGAGCCGACAGCGCCTGCCCCTCCTCCTCGCCGCTGACCCGCAGCACACCTCGGAAGGAACGGAGCGCGTGCGAGAAGCGCCCGGGCTCGACGAACTCGGCGAACGGATTCGACCCGGCGAGCAGCCGGGGACCGTCCACGCCCCCGTCCAAGAGCACAGCGGACTCCTCGGCCCGATACGCCTGCGCCGCGGTCACGGCGAGGATCTCAGCCAGACGCTCCTCCGTGCTCGCCGCAGCGAACGCGATCGACGCGTCGATGATCAGCTGCAGACGCGTCCGGGTACGATCCGCCAGCGCACGGGATCGCTCCAACTCGAGACCCGCCGCGTAACGATCCGACGCGTCCAGCACCGTCACGACCTCCCCACCCGACCACCGCCGCCCGCGCACCACCAACGCCGCCCTGTCGGGAAGGTGCCGATGACGCATCATCGTCGAGCCGGCGCCGACACCCACGAGAAAGTCCTCCACGGGCGCCAGAAGCTCATCCAAGCGAGCGCCGACGACAGCCCCGGCACCCCACCACGCGAGAAACGCAGAATTGGCCGAGACGACACGAGCAGCGCCATCCAGGCGAAGCATCCCGACCAGGACATCGTCCGCCTCGATCGCTTCCACACCGGCCTCCGCTTCGACCCACGACGCCCCACGCCCGACAGGAAACTACCTCATGCTGCCCTTTCGTCGCGGGCCCCTGTCCGACCTGCGACCAGCCCCGGGGATGGCCATGCCCACAGACCGCATACCCACGGACATC
Source organism: Actinomycetales bacterium (assembly GCA_015654575.1). GTDB lineage: Bacteria > Actinomycetota > Actinomycetes > Actinomycetales > Microbacteriaceae > Microbacterium. The sequence continues at coordinate 629 of JAATGR010000273.1, read as the reverse complement.
GAACTCAGATGCGTGAGGAGATGCCGCGGCATCGCGGCCACTAGATCGACACTCGGACCCGTGACGAGGACATTCACCTTGTGTGAGTACCGGTGGGGTCAATATCGTCCGATCTGCGTCATTGGGGCCCTCCTCGATCACGTAGCACCCCTCGACACTCCCGAGTTGTCGGCGAGGCCGGCGAACCAGGCCGGGTTGCGTCGCGAGCACGACCTCATCCCGCCGATCCCGCAACGCCTCGCCGACGATCTCCTCAGTCTCGCCGGCGGCGTAGACGTCGGCGGTGTCGATGAAGTCGAGGCCCGCGTCGATGGAGCGGTGGATCATGCGCACCGCCTCGGCGTGATCGGGATTGCCCTAGGCCCCGACCATCATGGTGCCGAGAGCCGTCGTGCTCACCGAGATGCCGGTCGTGCCGAGCGGGCGTCGTGAGTCATGGTCGTCCTGTCGAAATAAGCGGAGGGTGACTCCACTTCACTCGCGAACCGAATCGTTCTCCGAGACTTGACCGATTCCGAGACCAGGGGCTACTTTTCAATTATTGCCTGTCGGCAAGCTTGTGAGGCTCAGAGCGCATCCTCTGGCCGACGTGCGAGAGCCGCGGGGCACGACGACGACGCCGTGCACGG
>JAATGR010000252.1 GCA_015654575.1 Actinomycetales bacterium | reverse complement strand
TGCGGCGGGTCTGGATCAGGTCGCCGGCGCCGATGCTCAGGCCGTCCGCGCCGTCGATGGTGCGGGCGTCGTCGACCACGCCCGCGCGTACCCGGTCCTCTCGAATCAGGGCGTTCAGCTCGCGCGCCTCGTCGTTGGTCGCGGCGGTGATCGCGGCCCCGTCGATCCGCACTGCGGCGACCGCGGCGCGCAGTGTCTCGGCGTCCTCGTGCAGCACGATCAGGCCGAGCGCGTGCAGCCGGTCGAACAGTCCTGCCGGGTCATGCCCGGTGCGGAGGTCGAGGGTGAGCTGCGCGTAGTCGGGATCGGTGAAGCGGTGCAGGCTCGTCAGGTCGAACACCCGCGGCACGAGCGTGGCAGCGATGTCGAACACGCCGCCCCTGCCGACCGCGGGGAGCTGCGCCCGGTCCCCGACCAGGGCGAGCGTCGCACCCGCCTCGTCCACGACGGTCACCAGCGCGAGGGCGGTGTCCTGGTCGAGCATCCCCGCCTCGTCCACCACGATCCGCTCGCCCGGCACGAGCCGAGCCTCCTTCAAAGGGCCGCGGTAGGTCACACCAGTCTCCGGGTCAGTGTCGCCGGGCGCGAGTCTTGTCCAGACGCCGTCGGTGTTCCATCGGAACCCGTGGGCGTGGACAAGTGCGGCCACGGAGTCGGTCGGCACGCCGAGCTCGATCGCGGCCACGTCCGCGGCCTTCTTCGTCGGCGTCACCACCCGCACGCTCCGGCCCTCGTGCTCGGCGGCGCGAATCGCGGCACCGAGCATGGTTGTCTTACCTGCGCCGGCCGCACCCTCGACCACGACCAGCGGCCGGGGCGAGGCGACCGCGCCCGCGGCACGCGCCTGATCCGCGTCCAGTCCCGGCTCTTGCACGCGGACGGTTGCGCCGGACGTGCGCGCGGTGGCGCGTGCGGCGAGCTTGTCGCGCAACTCCGTCTCGACCGCGACGACGTGCAGCGTCGTCAGGTGCGCCACATGCTCCGGCGTCGGTGCGCCGGGAGGGAGGATCGAGAGGCAGTCGTCCGCCGCCAGCCGCGTCGTGATTCCGATGAACTCGCGCAGCTTGTCCGGGGTGGCGCGCACGCCGGCCTCGGTGACGATGCGCGCCACCTGCTCCTGCACGTCATGCACCGTCCACGCCGACGCGGCGGCGGCGCACCTGTCGAGCGCACGGGAGGCAACCTGCTGCACGGCCAACTTGTCCAGCGTGCGCGCCGGTCGCACGGCGGCGCGCGGCAGGTCGGGCGTATAGCCGGCGTCCTGCAACTCGCGCCGCCAGCCGGCTTCGGAGCCGAGCCGTGAGGGCTTCTTGTTCGGGCGTTCGTGGTCCCATGCCTTCGCCTGCAACCGGGCGCGCACCACCGGCCCCGGCTCGACGCCGGGATGTGCCGCCTCCCATTCGGCGCTGAACTTCTCCAGGTTGCGCGCCACCTGCGCGCCGCGCTTCGACATGAGCGCGTTCCACGGCTCCAGCTCCGCGACCTCGCCGGTCACCGGATCGAGGGTGAGCCCGTGCGCGTCGAGCACCGCGGCGAGCTGCGGGTGCGCGGCCAGGACCGCTGTGCCAAGTGCTCGGATCGCGCCCTGCTGCCGGAACAGCGCCGCCGTGTCCAGTCCGCGCCAGGCGCCGGCCGCCCAGACTCGGGTGCCGATCTGGAAATGGATATGCCGGTGCGGATCACCGGCCCGGCTCGTCTTGTGCGAAACGGCCACCGTCTCCAGTTGCTCGACCGGCACCACCTCCTGCTCGCCCCGCGGCCCCACCCGCGTCACGGAATGCTGCCCGAGCCAGGACCGAATCTCCGCCACCGCGTCGCGCTGCGCGGCGTCCAACGCCTCCGACACCTCCGGGTGCAGGGCGGCGGCGATGGAGAGGGACTTGGGGACGTTCACGACCATCTCCGCGAACCGGGGCGATCCGCGCCGCCCCTCACCGGGCAGACGCGGCTTGCCCATCGACTCCCCGGTGAGCGGGTTCACCCAATCGACCCACTGGCGGTACTCATCCGCCGTCAGCGCGACCTCGTCAATCACGCGACCCTCGGCGTCGACGGCCGTGAACTCAGCCAGAGCGGTGCCCGCGTCCAGGTAATACTCGTCGGCCCGGGAGCGGTCGGCCTCCAGATAGCGCAGCGCATCCGCCCCGGTGCTCCGGAACAGGATCACGCCGCCCTTCATCACCCGACCCCAATCTAAGATGACAGCTGTCATCGTAGCATACGTGCATTCATGCAGAGTGAAGGCGACAGGGAGGACGAGAAATGCGAGCACGACTGATGAGATGCGTGGGCCGGGGAGGAGGAAGGGATGCGCGGGGTGTGTGCTGGCGGAATGAAAGTGGCGCGACGATGAGACTGCGAGGGCATGGTCCTCGTGGATACAGACGGCAGCAGAAAAGGCTTCGCGTCGCGGTTGCCGGGCATGAGTGCGGTCGTACGGGTGTGGTGATGGCGACGACTACGCTCAAGTCGACCGCGCCAGCCGGCACGGTTCTCGCCCCGATCACCTGTGCTTGGCGGCGGCTCAAGCGGGCCGTGCGGCCTGGTGGGCTGCCGAGCGCACGATGGGGAACCTCGTCGTGCTTCAGTGTCGTCCTCTGGCGCCATGAACGCCGAGTTCGACGATCATCGAGGTGGCTACCACCGCAGCGAATGCGGAATGCGGCGCCGGCTCGGTGGTGCACAGTCGCACCCGCGCGTCCGCCTTATCGTGGGTGAGTATCGCGGTGGATGACTGGACCCACGCGGGCGGGGACGGGGTCGACGAGGCCACCGTACTTCTTCGTCTCGTGGTCAGATCTGCACGAGTGCGCTGCCGGTTGCGAGAAGTGAAGATCTCCCTGCGTCGCTCCCTCGGTCGTGATGACTTCGAACCTGGCCGATATGCGCCGGGCCGCGACCTTGGCGACCGTGGCGAGCCTCGTTAACCGGAGCAGCACGATGAACAACGCCACAGACCCCGGTACTTGCGCGGCCGGTCCGAGATGTTCTACAGGTTGTCGGGGTTCTGGGGGCAGATCGTATTGATCTTGTCCCATTCCGCCTGGGTGGATGGCGCTACCGAAGAGTAGGGGCTCCATGGGCTGGTGCTGTAGCTGTCGCGGAACGTCTCGAAGCTTGGTGCGTCGATGACATCGTATCCCGCGTCGGCGAGGCAGGGTACCAACTCGTTGACGTAGTAGTCGTAGAGCGTGCGCAGCTGGTCCTCCGTGAGCTGCTCGGAGGTCGGCTCGACCGGGTATTCGGCCATGCAGACATATACGGCAATGGCCTGGGCCTCTTCCTGGCCAGCGGGGGGCTCGTCGTAGGAGACTCCGCCGTCGGCGAGCAGTGAGGCTCCAAAGCCCTGCCCGAGCATGCAGTCGACGATGGCCGGCGCCCAGTCGGTCGCGGAGACATATCGGATTAAGTCGACCTCGGGGATGTCGGCGTCGGGATGCACGCTCAGAAGCGCGTCCCGCTGGTTGTCCACATACTGCTGATAGCTCTGTTCCTGGCTGGCTGCAGAGTCAGTGGTGGTTCCGCTTGGTAGGGAATTGCTGCACGCGACCAAGCCGAGCGCGGCCAGCGCGAGTGCGCACACAGCAACGAACGTCCGGTGGGTTGTGCTCGGCATGTAGACGGCCTCCTCGCGTGACTGCCCTCGTACCCGCCCCTGCTCAGGGGTGGAGAGCAGAACGCCATTGAGCTTTCACCTGTCCAATGCTAGCTTGCGAACACAGTTGGTCGAACACCTAATTTTGGAGCGAGTGATGTTGAAGAAGCGGAAGTCTCTCGGTATGGTCGCTGCCAGCGCAGCGCTGGCAGGTGCTCTAGTACTCGCACCGGCGCTCAGCGCGTCCGCTGCGACGCAGTCCTGGACGTACAATTGCGGCAGCTACGACGCCTTGCTGCTGCGTTCTTACGCAACGCAGACCGTGGTGCACTACCGAAATGGTTCGGCCGTCGCGAGTTGGACGAACACCGTTCTGACATGGCGTTCCAGCTACCTGAACCCCTCTGGCACCACCGCGTCGATCTACGCGTCGCTGAGCATCGCGAGTTCCAGTGCGGCGTGCGTTCTCTACGCCTGAGAGATGACGCTGTGTCTGCTCTCTCGCCGCCACCGGCGCATGGCTGCTCGCCGTTCCCTGAGCGCTCGAGACGGGCGGCCGCTCTTGGGTATGGGAAGTTCGGTGAGTAACGATTAGGCCTGTGCATATCCGCGCGAGATGGCTGGTCGTTGCCGGCGTCGTCCTTCTGGCGATGGTGGTGTCCGCGTGGGCTGTAGCGACGGTTATGCGTCCGTCGGAGGAGCAGCTCGAGGAGGAGTCGTTCACGTACGCGACGGTTGAGACTGGCACGGTCGGGTCGAGCCTGTCTCTGAACACCACGGTGTCATGGGATTCGGAGAAGACAGGAACGAATCAAGCGGCGGGCATCGTCACCAGCGTCGAGGCGGCAGCGGGTGACGAGGTGACGCAGGGTTCGGTGCTCTATACGGTGAACCTTCGTCCGGTGGTGGTCGCGCAAGGCGATGTTCCGGCGTTCCGCGCCATCGGCCAGGGAGTGACTGGCGAGGATGTCGCGCAACTGCAGGAGATGCTCGCAGCCGTCGGGTACTACCGCGGGACGGTCGACGGCACTGCCGGCGTCAGTACCGTCTCCGCGATCATGGCCTGGCAGAAGGCGATGGGCGCGACGCCGACAGGGACGGTGGAACTGGGGGACGTGATCTTCGTCCCCTCATTGCCGACGCGGGTCACGCTGGACACCGATGTGGTCAGTCGGGGCGCGATGCTCTCGGGCGGGGAGAATGCGGTGTCGGCGTTGTCGGCGTCGCCGTCGTTCTCCGTGCCGGTCACGGACGCGCAGTCGACGATGATGCCGGCGGGCACGCGCGTGGAGATCACGTCCCCGGAAGGTGACGCGTGGGAAGCGTATGCCGCGGAGCGATCCCGCGACGCACAGACGCAGACCGTGAACGTGACCCTGCTAGGCGAGGATGGGGCGGTCATCTGCGGCGATCAGTGCGGCCAGATTCCTGCGTCCGGCCAGTCGACGTTGTCCTCGAAAGTCATCACGGTCGAGACCGTGTCCGGGCTGGTGGTGCCTTCGGCGGCGCTGGTGACCACGGCGACAGGTCAGACCGCGGTGATCGATGAGACCGGAGCGGAGATTCCGGTGACCGTTACCGCGTCCGCACGGGGCATGTCGGCCGTCGAAGGCGTCGCCGAGGGGACGCGGGTGCGGGTTCCCGCGGAGATGTCCGGATGAGCTCACCTGTCGCCGGACCAACACGTCTGGAAGCACGGAACGTCACGTACGGATACGGTATCGGCGCCCCGGTCGTGCGGGACTGGTCGGCGAGCTTCGCCTCTGGGGAGATGACGGCGCTGACCGGACCCTCCGGCAGTGGTAAGAGCACTCTGCTCTATCTGCTCGGTCTCATGCTCACGCCCCTCAGCGGCGACGTCGCGATAGACGGCGACTCGGTGCGAGGGATGTCGGATGCACGCCGTGCGCGGATGCGCGCCGACGTCTTCGGGTTCGTGTTCCAGGACGCCGCACTGGATGCGACTCGCACGGTGCTGGACAACGTCGTAGAGACAGCGTTGTACCGCGGCCAGAACCCTCGCGAGTCTGTCGAACCTGCGCGAGAACTGCTGGACCGGTTCGGCGTCGACGTGCCCGCCGAACGCAGACCCGGGCAGGTGTCCGGCGGGCAGGCGCAGCGGATCGCGTTGTGCCGCGCACTGCTGAACTCGCCGCGGATCCTCCTTGCCGACGAGCCGACCGGCAACCTCGACCCTCACACCAGCAACGTGGTCGTCGACGCCATGCGCGAACACTCTCGCACCGGGGCCGCGGTCATCGTGGTCACGCACTCCCCCGACGTCGCTTCCGCGTGCGACCGGGAGATCCGGCTATGAGACCGGTCGCCGTCCTGCGTGAAGCAGCAGCATCCGCCCGCTCACAACCCGTCGCGTCCGTCCTGACCATCCTGATGGTCGCCGGCATGATCCTGGCCGTGCTGCTGACAACCGGACGAACCGTCGGCGCGGCGCGGGAGGTCATCAGCTCCATCGATGATGCGGGAACGCGCTCCATCGTCATCCGTGCTGATGACAGCGCCGGGATCACCTCCGACGTCCTCGACAGGATCGACACGATCGAGGGCATCGAATGGGACGGCGCATTCTCCGCCGCCATCGACGCGACCAATACCCTCGTCACCGACGGCACCCGCGTCCCCGTCCGGTACGCCTACGGAGACGATCTCGCTCAGCTCGGTATCGCCGCGGTCAGTCCACTACCCGGGCAGGTCGGCTACGGCTCCTCACAGGCGCTCACCGAACTCGGGCTCGTCGACGGAGTCGGCTCGATCACGGTGACCAACGGGCTGAGCTACACCATCGCGGGTCGCATCGACACCCCTGACTACCTCCAAGACCTCGAACCGCTCGTCCTCATCCCGAGGCCGGATGCCACCGGCACCGAGAGCGTCAACCTCATCGTCGTGATCGCCCGCAGCCCCGCGCTGGTCGCCTCCGTCGCGGACGCCGTCACCTCCGTGCTCGCCGCTACGGACTCCACAAAAGTCGCTGTCGAGACCAGCGAGACCCTCGCCCAGATCCGGCAACTAGTCCAAGGACAACTCGGCACCTTCTCCCACGGCCTCGTGCTCGCCATCCTCGCGCTCACCAGCGTCCTCGTCGCCGTACTGCTCTACGGACTCGTGACCATGCGCCGCAAAGACTTCGGCCGACGCCGCGCCCTCGGCGCCAGCCGCAGCTTCATCGTCACGCTCCTGCTTACCCAGACCGCGCTGCTCGCACTCACCGGCACCATCGCCGGAACCACCGCCGGCGCGGCAGTCATCGTCTTCTCCGGCGATCCCCTCCCCGGAGCCGACTTCATCGCCGCCGTCGCCTTCCTCGGCGTGCTGACATCGCTGCTCGCCGCGCTCGTCCCCGCGGTCATCGCCAGCCGGAAAGAACCCATCCGCGAACTCCGCGTACCGTAGCTCGGTCACGGATACCCGTCGGGTGGCATCAGGGCGATGACGGTCAGCCAGGTGACAGCCGTGATGCTCAGAACGACGGTGAGCACGGCCCCGCCGATCGAGACGGCGACACGGATAGCCTTGTTTCCTCGTAGACGTGCTCGTACGTACAACCAGACCGAGAGCGCCAGCACGAACAGCCACACGATGTACGAGCCGATCGCCATCGCGATGCCGATCTCGCTTTCGGGGACTTCCCATGTCGCGGTGCGGCCGAAGGCACCGTGGTTCCAAACCAGTCCGGCCATGCCGAGGCAGATCGCGCCCCAGAGGCCGAAAACTGTCGCAAGAACGCCCAGCCCGGCCCCCGCAAGTAGTCGCATCTGCTCGTCTCGTCCGTGACGCGGTTGGTGGGTCCCTAGCGGAAAGATTCCTCCCACTTCTGGATGGTGAAGTACTGGGACATCCGGTTCCGGCCGTAGATCAAGGCGTTGTCGCCGGTGCCGTTGTATCCCATGCACATGCACATGCCCATGATCTGGCTCGGGTTCATCGAGCGCAACTGTGACGGAGTCACCCCGGTGCTCTCGTTCGCCTCGAACATCATCTTGAACATCGCTGCCTTGATGTTGTACTCATTGTCGCTGTAGAGCGACTGCCAAACCGCCCACATGTCCTGCCACACGTTCTTCGACAGGTGGCTTCCGCTGATGAGATTGTTATCAATGGCGAAGTTGATTCCGTCGATCGCCGCTTCGGCTTGAATCTGACACAGGCCGGTCGAGCCGTCGCTTTTGCTGTCGAATGGGATCTCTGTGCCGGCTTCCTTCGCCGCATAATAGGCCATCACCGCGAGGTCGCTCACCGTGTCGAGGGTGTTAGTGCACAAGGCTTCGTGCACCAACGGAGTGAGGATCAGTGCCTTGTAGCAGTTGAACTCAGACGCGAGATCGGTGATGTACGAGTCGTAAGTCTGCACCACTGTTCTTACGACGTCATGATTGACCGTGTTGAACCCTTGTTGGATGGCGCCTTCGTGCTCGTATGTATCGCGGTACATCTCCTCAAACATCGCGTCGAGTTGCGCGGCGGGGATGAGCGGGTCGTCACCGGCGCCCCAGGCGGTGGCGAGGGTGTTGATGCCGGTGTAGCGCCCGGAGATGACGCTTTTGTCTATTTCTACGGCGCCTGTGCCGGAGCCGACTGTGAGGGTCTGGATCTGGTCGAAG
>JAATGR010000222.1 GCA_015654575.1 Actinomycetales bacterium | reverse complement strand
GCCGGTCGAGCACGGCCGGGTCCTCGCTGTGCTGCGCGCGGGCGAGGAGCGTCCGTGCGCTCTCGTGGGCGGCGCGCATGACCGCGGCGGGGTCCTCGCCTCCGGCGAACGCCTCGAACTCGAGGCCGCCGAAGTGCGCGGGCTTGTGGAAGTCGGAGGCCATGCGTCCACGGTACGCGCCGGTACGCTGGGGACCCGACGGGCCTGTAGCTCAGTTGGCAGAGCATCGGACTTTTAATCCGCGGGTCGTGGGTTCGAGCCCCACCGGGCCCACCCAATGTTGGATGCTCAAGCCGGCAACATGGCCGGTTGGAGCATCCAACCCCGCTTGTGGCCGCCGGTCGGAGGTCAGTGCTTCGGCCTGGAGCGCGGGATCGAACAGCGCGTCGAAGGGCTCTCCGTGCTGGGCGTCCACGATGCCGGTGTCCTCGACCTCGGAGATGTTGATGCGCTCGAAGAACGCCTGATCGCAGATGCGACGCAGCGAGTCGTCCAGGCTCATGTAGATCGCGTGGGCGTTGCCGGCCAGGGCCAGGCAGCCCTCCAGATGTGCCTTCGCCTGGTCATACTCGATCTGCGATGCGTCGATGCCGGAGTCGAGGAAGGCGAGGCGCCGCGAGATGCGGTCCTGTTCCTCTTCGAGCAGGTCGAGCGGCACGGCCCCCGCGCGATGGGCGTGCAGGAGGCCTCGTCGTTCGTCGCGGAGCTTGTCGCGCTCGACGCCAGCGTGCTGACGAGATCTGTTCCTTGCGGTCCACGCCAGTGTGCCCGGCCCCGCAATCGTGCAGGCCCGTCCTGCGCACGACTCACTGGCACGTTTGCTAGCGGTGCCTCCTGCCATACCATAGTGGTATGCCACTGCGGCATTCCAGAGGGAGGGAAGACGAGACGATGAGCGCGACGCAGTCAGCTCGGCTGTATGCCCAGGTGCGCGAGGCGATCCTGAGCTTGGAGATCACGCCCGGCGAGCGGCTCTCCGAGCGGGGCCTGGAGGCTCGGTTCGGGGCGTCCCGCACCCCGGCGCACGCCGCGCTGTTGCGCTTGGAGGCCGACGGGCTGGTGCAGCGCGAGGGTCGCGGCTGGATCGTCGCGCCGATCGACATTCGCGAGATCGAAGCGGTCGCCGAGTATCGCGAGGTCATCGAGGTCGCCGCGGTGCGTCTGGCGGTCGAGCGGGCCTCCGATGCGGACCTCGCGGGATTGGAGGATCTGCTGGAAGCGGCTCGCCCGGCGCGCGATGAAGAAGAAGGGGTCCGCTCGGGCAGCGACTTCCACGTCGAGTTGGCGACGCTGGCGGGCAATCCGTTCATGGTCGAGGCGGTGCGCGCCTCGCTGGTGCGCCTGGCGCGCACCCGATGGCTGGAGGTGCGCACGCCGCAGGCACGCGAGGCCGCGGGGGCGGAGCATCGCTCCATGATCGAAGCGATCCGCGCACGAGACGCAGACCGGGCGGCGACCTTGGCCTCGGAACACATCCGGTCGACGAACGCGCGGCTGATCGAACGCCTCAACGAGCAGCTCCAGCCGCTCCGGTTACGGGGCCTGTCAGTGGTCGGAGAAGCCGATGCCGGTTGAGAGATCGTCTTCGGTTCGCCTTCCGGTGGCTGCGCGACTGGCGGGGGTGGGCAGCTCGCCGGTGCGCGACCTGCTCGCACTGGTCGACCGACCGGACGTGATCTCCTTCGCAGGGGGACTCCCCGCTCGGGAGCTGTTCGACGTCGAAGGCGTGCGCTACGCCTTCCTGCGCGCTCTGTCCGGCGCGGATCGTGCCAGCAACCTGCAGTACGCGCCGACCGAGGGGAACCTGAGGCTGCGAGAGCGGGTGGCGGATCGCCTGACCTCACGCGGGGTGCCGACCACGCCGCCCGATCTGTTGATCACGAGCGGCTCGCAGCAGGCGCTGACGCTCGCGGCGACCGCGCTGCTCGACCCCGGAGCAGTCGTCGCGGTCGAGAACCCCACCTACCTGGCCGCGCTGCAAGGCTTCCGCCTCGCAGGAGCGCGGATCGTCCCCGTCGCGAGTTACGACGAGGGGGTCGACCCGGCCGCGTTCCTCGACACGGTCAGGGAGCATCGTCCGTCGCTGCTCTACCTCGTGCCCACCTTCGCCAACCCCACCGGACGGACCATGAGCCTCCCCCGCAGACAGGCGATCGTGGACATCGCCGCAGCTCACGGCGTGTGGGTGGTCGAGGACGACCCCTACGGCGAACTGCGCTACGACGGGACCGCGGTGCCCCCGATGGCCGGGCTCGACGCGGCCGCGGACTGCGTGCTGCATCTCGGGTCGTTCTCGAAGATCGGCGCACCCGGGCTACGGCTCGGGTGGGTGCGCGCTCCGGGATCAGTCATGCGCTCGCTCGTGGTCGCGAAGCAGGCGGCCGACCTTCATTCGTCGACGATCGACCAGGCGGCAGCCGCGATCTATCTGGATACGGCCGACCTCGATCTGCACATCGCCCGCCTTCGAAACACCTACCGGCAGCGGCGTGACGCGATGCTCGCCGCACTCCCGGTCGTTCTTCCCGCGGGCGCGCGCTGGAACGAGCCGGAGGGCGGCATGTTCGTGTGGGTCACGCTCCCAACGGGAGTCGACGCCGCCGCCATGCTGCCGTCCGCGCTCGACCGGCGGGTCGCATTCGTCCCCGGTGCCGCCTTCTACGTCTCTACCCCCGACCTCTCGACGTTACGGCTCTCGTTCACCACGCACGCGCCGGCGGTGATCGAGGAGGGCCTGAGCAGGCTCGGGGAGGTGGTGGCCGCTCATGACTGAGCTGCGGCCACGGCCGTGGCTGGTACAGGTCGTCCTCCTGGTCATCGCTCTGGACGTCACGGCATCGCAGACGATCGTGGTGCAGGCCGGCGTCCTCCCCCCTTCGTCGTTGTCGCGGAGGTCCCTGCTCCACCGGCTGTCTCGGAAGCGTGAGCCATGAGCCGCTCATGCACCGGAGCATCCGCGGAGCCGGGCATACCGGCTGCGCCGGGATTGCCGGGCGCTGTCGGGTGGGCCACGCTGTTCGTGATCGGCACCGACCTCTTCGTCCTCTCCCCGCTC
>JAATGR010000122.1 GCA_015654575.1 Actinomycetales bacterium | reverse complement strand
CCTTCAAGCAGTGGCGCAGCATCGCTACCCGCTACGACAAACTCGCCATCGTCTACCGCGGAGGTGTTGTGCTCCGCGCGATCTCCATCTGGCTAAAACAATAAGGAGACACGCCCTAGAGTCCCGAAACACCTACACCGAACACCCATCAGAAAAACACCATCAGAAACAGGAGACACCATGCCCACGAAGATCACTCTCATCATCGACAACCCCGCCGACCCGGCCGCCTTCGAGAGCCAGTACGCCGAGATCGCCGCCCTGGCGAAGCAGCTGCCCGAGCTCCGTCGCATCGAATCGGCGAAGGTCTGGCCGAAGGAGGACGGAACGCCCACGCCGGCGCACCGCACCCTCGACCTGTACTTCGACAGCTACGACGATGCCTCTGCAGCGGTCGCCACCCCGGCCGCCGGCGAGTTCTTCCAGCGCCTCGTCGGCAGCAGAACCCCGTTCACCGGGCTCTTCTCCGACATCGAGTAGTCCCTCGCTCGGGTCCCGACGGCGACCTACGAATTATAGGTATTGACCTACAGGGTGTAGGTTAACGTCCATGGCACGCGCGAACCTCACCCGAACATCCATCGTGGCGGCGGCGGCCGACCTCGGCGATCGCGACGGCTTCGATGCGATCTCGGTGTCGGCCCTCGCCCGCCACGTCGGCGTGCAGCCGGCGAGCCTCTATTCCCATGTGCGCGATCGGGCGGCGGTGCTCGACGGCGTGCATGAACTCGCCCTGGCCGAGCTCGCCGACCGCATCGCCGAAGAGACCGCGGGCCGCTCCGGCCGCGACGCTCTGGCTGGCCTCGCCGCCGCGCACCGCGACTACGCGCGGGAGCACCCCGGCCGGTGGACCGCGCTGCAACGGCCGGCCGCATCCGAGACCGTGGCATCCGACGCCGCGCGGCGCCTGGTGTCGTTCACCTGGGCGGTGCTGCGGGCCTACGTGCTCACCGACGAGGAGCTCGTGCACGCGACCCGATTCGTGGGGGCCGCGATCAACGGCTTCCTCACCCTGGAACGCTCGAGTGCGTTCGACCACCGGCACCCCGACGTGGAGCTGTCGTGGCGGCGGACCATCGACGCGCTCCACCGGGCCCTGACGTCATGGCCATGATCACCACACCTGTCCGAGCCGAGTTCGTGCGCGGCGCCGCCGAGCTGGAGCCGACCGATCGGGGGATGCGGCCGCATCGTCTCCCGGGATGGGTGCAGAGCGGCTACGCGGATGCCCAGCTGGCGTCGATGGAGGTGCAGCCCTCCGGCGTGCGAGTCGTCTTCCGCACGCGGGCGACGCGGGTCGAGGTGGAGACGCATCCGAGCCGGGTGGCGTTCCGCGGTGTCGACCGGCCACGCGGACGCCTCGACGTCTTCGTCGACGGAGAACTGCGGATGCGCGACGAGGTCGACGGTGGCGACGTCACCGAGTTCGATCTGCAGACGGGCGCATCGGAGTTCCGCACCGGTCGCTCGCACGTCACGACGATCGACGGGCTCCCGTCGGGGGAGAAGCGGATCGAGATCTGGCTGCCGCACAACGAGGCCCTGGAGCTGATCGCCCTGCGCGCCGATGCGGAGGTCGTCGCGGATGCCCCGAGCGATCGTCCGCTCTGGCTGCACCACGGCAGCTCCATCAGCCAGGGGTCGAACGCGGCGGCGCCGAGCGAGATCTGGCCGGCGATCGCAGCCCGTCGCGCCGGCGTGGAGCTGCGCAACCTGGGATTCGGCGGCAGCGCGCTCGTCGATCCTTTTGTTGCGCGGGTGATTCGGGATGCCCCGGCCGACGTCATCAGCGTCAAGCTAGGCATCAACGTCGTGAACCTCGATGCGATGCGGGTGCGCGCGTTCGTGCCCGCGGTGCAGGGTTTTCTCGACACCATCCGCGACGGGCATCCGCACACCCCGCTGCTGCTGGTCTCGCCGATCTTCTGCGGCATCCACGAGCACACGCCGGGGCCGGGCGCGATCGATCCGGCCAGCATCGGCACGTCCCAGGTGAGGTTCACCGCCACGGGCGAGCCCGGCGACGAGGCACAAGGGCGGCTGACCCTCAGCGTCATCCGTCGGGAGCTGCGGTCGCTGGTGGAGCGGCGCGCCGGCGACCCGAACCTGCACTACCTCGACGGCACCGAGCTCTTCGGCGAGGAGGACGCGGCGGCGGCGCCATTGCCCGACGGCCTGCATCCGAGCACGGAGGCGCACCGCCTCATCGGGGAGCGGTTCGCCGACCTGGCGTTCGCGCCCACGGGTCCGTTCGGCGTTTCTCCTTCACCCGCCGTGGCGTGACGGATGCGCTTGGCGCGTCGGTCCCGGCGTCATGACTCCTGCGCGCACCAGGCCGGCAAGGGCAGAACAGGATACCTCTCGGGGAGTCGGGCGGTGGGCTGGAAAACCGAGCCGAGTCCTTTCTCGGCGGCTGGGGGCACAAAACAAAGACACCCCTACAAGGCGGCCAGCTCTCCGCCGAGGGCTTTGCTCGTTTGTGGGCGGCGCTGGTCAATCTGAGTTCAGTACTCAGAATGCCACGCTGCTGCTTCCGCCTTCGCCCACTTTCACGTGCAGTTGGGCGTGAACCTGCTCCTTCATCGACTCCACGTGGCTGATGATGCCGATTGTGCGCCCACCTACCCGCAGGCTGTCCAGAGTTGCCATGGCGAGTTCGAGGGTGTCGGAGTCGAGCGAACCGAAACCTTCGTCGATGAAAAGGGTATCCAGTTTAACCGCGCCGGACCTTGAACTGACCACTTCGGCTAGCCCGAGCGCCAAGGCTAATGAAGCGAGGAACGTTTCACCGCCCGAGAGCGAATGGGTCGCGCGCGCCCGACCTGAGTACTGGTCGAGAACTTCAAGACCAAGGCCACCTCGGGTGTTTCGGTACTCCGCGTGGTCGACATGCCGGAGGACGTAACGACCACTTGTCATCACGCTCAGACGCTGGTTCGCCGCTGTCACTATGTCTTCGAGCTCCGCCGCGAGCACGAAAGTCTCAAGTTTCATCAACTTCGTGTTGGGCGTCTTGCCTGCAACGGCCGACGCCAGTTGTCGCACGAGATCATACGCCTCTGCGATCGCAGCAGACTTCGAAGAGTCCTTCGATGCGACAACCGTGAGATCGGAGAACTTCAGGTGGGCTTCGGTAAGCCGGAAGTGGAGGTCGCGGGTCTCGTCACGATACGTATTCGCAGCGAGAACCTTCGCGGCTGCGTCCGCCAGATCAACCGACTCTGCCGGCGTTTCGGCGAGAGTCGCTAGTATGCCTTTTGCGCCGTCGATGTCGGCCTGATGTTTGTGAACCCGTTCCTGCACGGAAGCTCGACCAGTTGGACTGAGGTGTGCAGACTCGGCCTCAGTTACGCTCGCGAACCCGTGCTCGGCGAGCAATTCTGCTACCAACTTGCCGGTTTTCAGCTTGGATGCTTTTGCCTGAGCCAATGCCTCAGATTGGACACGGAACTCGGCAAGAGCTGCCCGCCGAGCCTCCAATGACGAAACACGTTCGTCAACAGACGAATACTCCGCACGCGCCTCGACCAGCCGTTTGTCGAGGTCCTTCATTTTCGAGGCGAGCGCGATCTGTTTTGAACGAGCCCGCTCAAGCACTGCGGACAGTCGCATAACTTCTGCTGTCGCTTCAGTTGACTCCGTCCCAAGGGCTGTAAGTGTTGTCCGTGCAGACTCCAAAGCCGACTCAGCAGCAATCGCTGCATCCAGTTCCACCTGAACAATCGCAAGCTCGACAGTCAATTCGTCTGCGGTACGTCCTCCGGCGGCGGCGCTGATAGCGGCGAGTTCAGACTCGACCTTGGCTTTGCGAGCCGTTGCCTCTGTCAATTCTTGTCGTCGCCTGTCGGCGAGAGACTTAGCCTCATCAACCTTGTCTTGTGTAACAGTCGACTCATCGATCTCTGCTAGATGCGGATGCGCAGTAGAGCCGCACACCGGGCATGGCTCTCCGTCTGCAAGCGATGTCGCTATCACTCCGGCATAACCGGCAAGCTGTCGGTGAAGCAGCTCACTGTGGCTCACACTAGCCTCGATGTCGTGTCGGGACGCGAGCAAGATGGCGTTGTCACGGTCCTGCAGGTCTGCCTTGAGCTTCTCCAGCTTCTTGGCATTCGCGAGCGCAGCGTCGACCCGCTCGACCGATGCGGCTGCCGCGGGTTTGAGTGCGGCGGTGGCAGTCAGCGCCGCGATGTTGGAGTTGGTTTGTGCTGTCAGCTCCGGCAGTCGGGCAGCGCGCTCGCGCACTTGTTCAAGGGCGCTGTTCGCCGAGGCCACAGCAGATTCCGCGACCCGAAATCCCTCAGCCAGGGTTTCGGCTTCCTTCTCGTCCTCAACCGCGCTCTCTAAGGCCCCAAGCGACCTGTCTGTCTCCGCTTCGAAGATTTTCGCATCGTTTGCGCTGGTAGGTGCCGGACTGCCGAGGCGTGGGTCAGAGGTGGCCGCTGCCAGCTTCGCTTCGGCGGTTTTGACCGTTTCGGTTGCCTCACGGTCCTGGCCAGCCTGCGGGATGACCGGCGCACTTCGATCGTCCGCCGTAATTGCTGACCGGTCGGCTGCGATTGATTCTTCCTCGGAAGCGAGGAGTTCTAGTGCCGCTTCAGCTTCGGCTCTCTGCCGTTGCCGAGACGCGATCTCACGTTGCCGATCTGCGTCGGTACTCGCGGTGGTGCGCGCCGTTTCAGCGTTCGCGGCCGCAGTCTTGGCTTCCTTGAGACGAGACTTGAGCTCGGCGAGTCGATTCTCGTACCATCCGTCGTCAGGCAGTTCAGGGCCATCCGCTTCAAGAATCGTTAACGCCTGGGCGCGGTTTCGGGCCACCGCCTCTCGAGCAGCATTCATGCTGGCCTCGAGGACTTTGCGTTCATCGTCGAGTTTCTTTTCGAGCCGCTCGAACCGGACGGTGCCGAACAGCGAGCGCAACACGGGCAGCCGCTCTTCGCTGCTCGACTTCAGGAAGTCCTGGAACCGTCCCTGCGCGAGAAGGATGACCTGAAGGAATTGTTCCTTGTTGAGCCGCAGCAGGCGCCGAATCTCGGCCTCGGTCTCAGTCACCTTCGCAGTGACCGCGACATAGTTGTCGCCGTCGAGTCGTTCAAGAGTGGCTTGATGTGTCTGCTTGGTGGTCCCACCCCCACGACGAGAGGTGCGCTCATATTCGGGAACGCGCTTGATGCGGTAACGCTCTGCACCGAGCGAGAACTCGAGTATGACTTCGGTGGGGTCATCCGGTCCGCAATAGTCGCTCCGGAGACCGCTGACGGACTGTTCGTAGCGGGGGATATCTCCGAAGAAGGCGAAGCAGATCGCATCGAGGATGCT
>JAATGR010000047.1 GCA_015654575.1 Actinomycetales bacterium | reverse complement strand
TGGATGCGGGCCGCCCAGAGCGCCTCGTCGGCATAGATGTTGCCGATGCCGCTGACGACCGTCTGATCCAGCAGCACCCGCTTGATCTGCACACGCTTGCGCGCCAGCACTGCCCGCAGGCCCGCATCGCCGAAAGCCGCATCCAACGGATCTCGGGCGATGTGTCCGACCTGACGCGGCACGAACGGCGCCGCGCCACCCATGCCCCCGGGCGCGCCGTCCCGCGTGGGCACGAGTTCATCGATCGCGAGCGAGCCGAACGTACGCTGATCGGCGAACACCACGGCCAGCTCACCGTGCACAGGATGATCCAGCGCGATGCGTATCCGCTCGTGACGCTCACGAGGCGCGCCGGCCTCGCGCAGCAGGAGCTGACCGCTCATGCCCAGATGACCGACCACGGCCTCGCGGTCGTCGAGCGGCAGCCACAGGAACTTCCCCCGGCGTACCGAACCCAAAAGGCTTCGCCCGATCAGTCGCGCCTCGAAGTCCGCGCCCCCGCCGGCGTGACGGGTCACAGAACGTTCGTCGATCACCTCGACGCCCAGAATGCGCGCACCGGTCACGGCCGGTTCCAGGCCGGCCCGGACAACCTCGACCTCGGGGAGCTCAGGCACGCCCGCTGAGCAGGTGCCACGCCCGCAACGCCGCCGCCATCTCGGCGTGCTTCTTGCTGGTTCCGCTGCCCTCGGCGTGTTCCGGCCCCACCGTCACCACGGCGAGGAATGTCCGCGCGTGATCGGGTCCGTCGGACTGCACCCGGTACGCCGGAGCGGGCAGACCCTGCGCGGACGCCAATTCCTGCAGAGCCGTCTTGGGGTCGATCGCCGCGCCGTAACGGTCGGGATCGGCTAGCAACGGCTCGATCAGACGCAGCACGAGCGAGGTCGCGGCCTCCTGCCCGGCGGAGAGGAACGTGGCGCCGATGAGGGCCTCCATCGTGTCTGCGAGGATCGACTCCTTGTCGTCACCGCCGGTGAGCTGCTCGCCGCGGCCGAGGCGAATGAACCGCCCCAGCCCGATCGCGCGCGCGACCTCCGCCAACGCGACGGTCGAGACGACACCGGCTCGACGCTTCGCGAGCGATCCCTCGTCGAGGTCGGGATGCCGCGTGTACAGCCGAACGGTGACGGCCTGCCCCAGCACCGAGTCGCCGAGGAACTCGAGACGCTCGTTGTGCGGGATCTGGCCGTGCTCGTAGGCGTAGGAGCGGTGCGTCAGGGCAAGCGAGAGAAGCTCGGGGTCGATATCGACCCCGAGCTTCTGCGCGAGTGCTGCGGGATCCGCCGCTGCCATCACATCCGTCACCGGACGCTGGTCAGATGTCGGCGACCTTGCGACCCTTGTACTCGAGGAACAGCTCGGTTCCCTGCGAATCGGTCACGACCTTCGCCTGGTGCGGACGGCTGTAGACGGTCTTGCCGTTCTCGACGGTCTTCACCAGCGCAGGCGCGTCGGCCTTCCACTGCGCGCGACGCGAACGGGTGTTGGAGCGCGAGACCTTGCGCTTCGGAGGGTTACCAGCCATGGTGTTCTCTTTCCTAGGAGTTCTGGGGGTTCGTCCCGGACGCACCGGGATCCTCGGCCGGCTCCGAGAGCAGGCCCGCAAGCGTGGCCCACCGTGGATCGGGGGTCTCGCTCCGCTCCTGCTCCGGCCTGTCGGCCAGACGCTCGCCCGTGACAGGGTCTAGCCCCGGGCAGTCCGGTCTGCAGACCGGCTGGAACGGAAGCGAGAGGACAACCGCATCCCTGACCAGAGTTTCACAATCGACATGGTCGTCTTGAACCTCGAAGTCGCTCGCTTCCCCCCCAGGATACGCGAAAAGCTCCTGGAACTCGACTTCGACAGGCGCATCGATCTCGGTGAGACATCGGCCGCACTCGCCGGTGTACCGCGAGCTGACCTCGCCGGAGACCAGGATGCCCTCGTGCACCGATTCGAGCCGCAGCCGCAGCGACACGGTCTCACCCGCCTCGACGGCGACCAGCCCTTCGCCCCACTGCTCGGTGAGGGCGACGTCGAACTCGGCCTCCCGCATGTTCCCGGGGCGGTGCTCGATGTCGCGGATGTTCACCGCGAACGCGCCGGGGCGCCGGTTTCTCACCATGATGTCCTCCCTGCCGTTCAGGCGCCGGAGCCGGTGTCGAGGAACCGGGCGACGGCACCCGGCACGTACGGTGAGACATCGCCGCCGAGCGCGGCGACCTGTCGCACGAGCGAGCTCGACACGAGGGCGAGGGCAGGGTCGGGCAGCAGGAAGACGGTCTCCACACCCGCGAGGTTGCGGTTGACGACGGCCATCGGCGCCTCGTACGTGACGTCGACCTGCGAGCGGATGCCCTTGACCAGCACGCTCGCACCGACCTCGGTCACGTAGTCGACCAACAGGCCGACGCTCCACGACGCGACCGTCACGCGCTCAGCGGGCACTCCGGCCTCGGCGATCGACTGCTCCAGCAGGACCAGCCGCTGCGCGATGGGCAGCAGCGCCTCCTTGCCCGGGTTGTGGACCACGACCACGTGCACCCGGTCGTACAGATCGGCTGCACGGCGGATCACATCGAGGTGCCCGAGCGTCGGCGGATCGAAAGATCCGGGGACGACGGCGATCTGGTTGCTCACGGTCACAGCGTAACGGTCAGTTCTTCCCCATGGCTGCGCGTTCCGCCGCATCCAGTCGTCGCTCGATCGCCTGGGACAGCCCCGGCTGACGCGAAAGCCCCGGATCGTCCCGAAGGACCTCTTCGGCGAACTGCCGGGCCCAGCCGATGAGGTCGGCGTCGGTCACGACCCGAAGCAGCCGCAGCGAGGAGCGGGCGCCCGACTGCACCGCCCCGAGCACGTCGCCCTCGCCGCGCAGATCGACGTCGATCTGGCCAGGGCGAAACCGTCGAGGGTGCCGGCGACCGCCTCCACGCGTGCCCGTGCGGCGGATCCCGGCGGCGCCTCCGTCACGAGCAGGCAGAGCCCTGGCACCCCGCCCCGGCCCACGCGACCACGCAACTGGTGGAGCTGCGACACACCGAACCGGTCGGCGTCGAGCACGATCATCGTCGACGCGTTCGGCACGTCGACGCCCACCTCGATGACGGTGGTGGCCACGAGCACGTCGATCTCTCCGGCGGCGAACGATCGCATGATGCGGTCTTTCTCATCGGACGGCATCCGGCCGTGCAAGGTCTCCACACGTACGTCGGCGAAGCGGGGATGCGTCGCGAGGAGCGCTGCCACCTGCACCACGCCCCACGTCGCGGCCGGTCCCATCACCTCCACCGCGCCCGGTTCGGCCTCGGCACCGTCCTCCGCTTCCCCCTGCTCCGCGTCGATCGCGGAACAGACGACGAAAACCTGGTGGCCGCGGCCGACCTCTTCTGCGGCACGCTCCCAGACGCGGGCGAACCAGCCCGGCTTCTCCGCCAATGGCGCGACGAACGTTTCGATGCCGGCACGACCAGGCGGCATGGTGCGGATCAGCGAGACATCGAGATCGCCGAAGACCGTCATCGCGACCGTGCGCGGGATCGGTGTGGCCGTCATCACCAGCGCATGCGGACTGGTGCCCTTCGCACGCAGCGCCTCCCGCTGCTCCACGCCGAACCGGTGCTGCTCGTCGACGACGACCAGCGCCAGGTCAGCGAAGGTCGTCTTCTCGCCCAGCAGCGCGTGCGTTCCCACGACGATCAGCGCCTGCCCCGACGCGACGCGCAGTGCGGCCTTGCGCCGCTCGGCCGCAGGGAGCTGACCGGTGAGCAGCGTGGGCATGAGCTCCGGCGCGAGCTGCGGGCCCAGCATCCGCGTGATCGAACGCAGGTGCTGCGCGGCGAGCACCTCGGTCGGGGCGATCAACGCGCTCTGCCCGCCGCTCTGCGCCACCTGGAGCATCGCGCGCAGCGCTACCAGGGTCTTCCCCGAGCCGACCTCGCCCTGCACGAGCCGGTTCATGGGCCAGCGTCCGACCAGGTCTGCCGCGACGCTCTCGCCCACCGAGACCTGGTCTGCGGTCAGCGCGAACGGCAGCTCCGCGTCGAACCTCTCGATCAGCGCGCCCGCCGCTCGCGGGGTCGCGGCCAGCTCGCGCACCGCCTGCCGCTGCTGCAGCAGCGCGGTCTGCAGCACGAGCGCCTCCTGCCAGCGCAGCGTCTGTCGCGCTGTCGCGATGTCGCTCTCCGTCGCAGGGCGGTGGATTCCCTCGAGGGCGGCACGGAACGGCAGCAGCACCTGCGTCTCGCGCAGTGCCTCCGGCAGCGGATCGGCCGGAGCCTCGAGGACGTCGAGCAGGTGCGCGACCACCCGCGCGAACACCCAGCTCGAGACCGTCGACGTCGCGGGATAGATCGGGATCGGCCTCTCGGCGTACGACCGGGCAGTGGCGTCGTCATGCGCGAGGTCGGTATCGCTGACATCGGTGGGACGCCCCTCGATCCCCGCCCCGAGGCCGCGTCGCGCCTCGGCCTCGGCGTCCGGATCGTCGCCGAACATCTCGTAGTCGGGGTGGGCGAACTGCAGCCCGCCCCGATATTCGCCGACTTTGCCGGAGAAGATGCCCCGCCGGCCGGTCACGAGGTCTTTGACGCGCCAGGCCTGGTTGAAGAACGTGAGCTGCAGGTCTCCCTCACCGTCGGTGATAACGACCTCGAGGATCTTCCCGCGCCGGCTCTGCATCCGTCGTTCGCGAACATGCTTGACCTGCGCGACGATCGTCGACTGCTCCCCCACGGTGAGCGAACTGATCGGCGTCAGCTCGCCGTGGTGCGCGTAACGACGCGGGTAGTGCGAGAGCGCGTCGCCGACCGTGCGCATACCGAACGCCCGCTCCAGCGTCGATGCGGTCTTGCCCCCCACGACGCCGTCGAGCCGGCTGTCGAGGGTCACACTCACCCCAGAAGTCTAGGCCGGAGCACCGACACGGCATGGCTAGGGTGGGACGGTGACCCGGATCATCGCCGGGGTCGCCGGCGGGATACGACTCGATGTGCCCGCGCGCGGCACCCGTCCCACCAGCGAACGCGTACGCGAATCGATGTTCGCCGCACTCGACCACGCCGGGGCGCTCACCGACGCGCGCGTGCTCGACCTCTACGCCGGCTCCGGTGCGCTCGGACTCGAAGCGCTCAGCCGGGGGGCCGTCTCCGTCGAGCTCGTCGAGAAGTCCGCCGCGGCCGCGGCTGTCGCCGCCCGCAATGCGCAACGGATCGCCCGCGCCACCGGGGCACACGCTCGAGCGCACCGCGCGAACGTCAGAGCGTTCCTCCGGTCCGCCGCCGGTCCGTTCGACCTCGTGTTCACCGATCCCCCTTACGACCTCCCGGACGCTGACCTCGTGGAGGACCTCCGCCTGCTGCGGCCGACGCTCTCCCCGGAGGCGCTCATCGTCGTCGAACGCGCACGACGCTCCCCCGAACCGGACTGGCAGACCGCCGGGCTGATACCGGTGCGCGATCGCGTGCACGGCGACACGGTCGTGTGGTGGGCTCAGCCGAGTCCCGAATCCCAATCGGCGTAGGGATCCCAGCCACCCCGGCCCGCGGGCGCCTCCCCGTCCACCGTCACCGGATGCGCACCCCGGGGACGGACGTCTCCGATGAGCCGGAACCCCGGCGGCATCTCCCCGGCCGGGAACGTCGCGAGAAGGGCGTGATCCTCGCCGCCGACGAGCGCGAGCGGCTCGGATCCGAGAGAGCGTCTCCGCAGATCGAACGACACGCCCGAGGCTGTGGCCATGCGGGTCGCGTCCAGCAGCAGACCGTCCGACACGTCCATCATGGCCGTGGCTCGCTGACCTGCTGCGGCGTGGCCGAGGGCGATCGGCGGTTCCGGCCGGAGCTGCGCGGTCAGCGCGCGACGGTCGTCGTCGCCGAGGACGGCGGAGTCCACCGGAATCGGACGCCCGTCCGCATCCCGGAAGCGCTCGAACAGGATCCGAAGCCCCCGCGCCGCTAGCCCCGCATGACCGGCGAGGCCGATCTCGTCGCCGGGGCTCGCGCCCGAGCGCAGCACCGGCGGCCCGTCGAGCGTGCCGAGCGCGGTGACGGCGATCGTGAGCGTGTCGGATGCCGTCAGGTCGCCGCCTTCGACGGCGCAGCCGGGGGCGAGCGCAAGGCATGCGCGCCGCAACCCATCGGCGAGGTCTTCCACGAAGGCGACCGTGGTGTCGTCGGGCATCGCCAGAGCGACCAGCAGCGCGAGCGGCCGTGCACCCATCGCGGCGACGTCCGCGAGGTTCACCGCGGCGGACTTCCAGCCCAGGTCGTAGCCGCTCGACCAGGCGAGTCGGAAGTCCGGACCATGCACGAGGGTGTCCGTGGTGGCCACGATCCGCGCCCCGGGCACGCGCAGCACGGCGGCATCGTCACCGGGGCCGACCTCGGCCGTGCTCGGCCCGAGCCGGAGGAGGATGCGGCGCAGCACCTCGGCCTCCCCGGCCGCCCCGACAGTCTCCGTCCGCATCCCCCCACGCTATCGGGCCGGGAGCCGCGTCACGCCGGGTTAGCCTGGAGGGGTGCCCCGCCGTCTCAGCCACGCCGCGCTGCTGATCGCGGGGCTCGTACTCGGCGCGGGTGCACTATCCGGATGTTCGAGCACGGTGTCGCTTCCGGCGGCGACCGACGCGAACGATCCGCTGTGTGCGCAGATCACCGCCTACCTGCCGTCGACGCTCGAAGGTCTCTCGCGCCGATGGACGGATGCGCAGGCCACCGGCGCGTGGGGCGACCCGGCGGGGATCGTCCTCTCGTGCGGGGTGAGCCCCCCGGGAGCCTCGACCATCCCCTGCCAGACGGTGGACGGCGTGGACTGGCTCGTCGACGACACCGACGCGCCCTACTATCTGCTCACCACGTTCGGCCGTACCCCGGCGGTGCAGGTGTACCTGGACTCGGAGACGGTCTCGACCCTCGACACCCTCAGCGATCTCGCCCCGCTGGTCAGCACCCTCCCGGTCGACGCGGTCTGCACCGACCGCCCGAGCTCCTGACCGGGCGCGCCGCAGCAGAAATCCTGGTCAGCAATGGCTGCCTCACTCCCCGGGAGGCGACCACGCGCGCCCACCATTTCCGCGCCGCGAGAAATCCCTGGCAGCAATGGCTGGCTCAGCTCCCACGAACCCACCACACGCGCCCACGATCTGCACACCGCCAGGGAGGGATGCCGACCGGCGCGAAGACGGGACGAGGTCGAGGCGCGCGCCTCGTCCTCAGCGGGGTCCGCGTTCCAGTGCTGTGTCGATGAGCTCGGAGATCAGCTCGGCGTAGCTCATGCCGGAGGCGATCCAGCACTTCGGGAACATCGAGATGGGCGTGAAGCCGGGCATCGTGTTCAGCTCGTTGACCACCGGACCGTCGTCGGTCAGGAAGAAGTCGACACGAGCCAACCCGCGACCGTCGACCGCGGTGAATGCGCGCAGCGCCATCTCCTGCAGCGCGACCGTCTCTGCCTCTTCCAGCGCGGCGGGGCAGACGACATCGACCCCTTCTCCGCCGAGGTACTTGCCCTCGAAATCGTAGAACTCGCGCGTTGTCAGCACGATCTCCCCGGGCAGCGAGGCCCGGTCAGGCGCACCCCGCCGCCCTTCCAGCACGCCGACCTCGATCTCGCGACCGGCGGTGCCCTGCTCGACGAGCACCTTCTCGTCCTCGGCGAAGGCGACCCGCAACGCGTGCTCCAGCTCACCGGGTCCGTGCACCTTGGACACCCCAACGCTGGAACCCGCCCGTGCCGGCTTCACGAACCAGGGATAGCGCGCGTCCCCCATGCGGGCGATGACGGAATCGATGTCGGCATCCGCCCGTCTGACCGTGATGCCGCGCGAGACCGGCACCCCCGCCGCCTCGAGCGCGACCTTCATGAAGTGCTTGTCCATGCACAGCGCGGAGTCGATCACACCGCCACCGGCATAGCGGAGTTCCAGCGTGTCGAAAAAACCCTGGATCGTGCCGTCCTCACCGTGGGAACCGTGCAGGATGGGCAGCACGACGTCGACCGGACCGAGGTCGAGGATGCTCCCATCGGCGTGACGCACGCGTAGCTCGCTGCCGCCGGCGGCCTCCGGCCAGAGAACACGGGTACCGTTGTCGACGACCTCGGGCAGGTGCGCGGGATCGAGGGCAAGATGATCGGGTTCGTCCGTCTCCAGGACGAACACACCCTCGCGGGTGATGCCCACCGGGATAACCCGGTAGCGGTCGCGGTCAATCGCCCGCAGCACCCCGCCCGCCGTGGCGGAGCTGATCGAGTGCTCGCTGGAGCGACCGCCGAAGAGCACCACCACTGCCGGCTTGTCCATGCTGCGTCCTCTCCCCCTGCGGGGTGTCGTCATCGGTCGTGAGGTGGGGCGCGATCTCACGCGGGCTCATCGTTCCGTCGAGCACGCGCTTCACCTGCTCCACGATGGGCATCTCGACGCCGGTCGCCTTCGCGAGCTGCAGGATCGGCGCGACGGAGGCGAGCCCCTCCGCGGTCTGCTGCATGTTGTCCACGACGTCTTGAAAACTGTATCCCTGGCCGAGCAGCCGTCCTGCCGTGTTGTTGCGACTGAGCGGCGACTGGCAGGTCGCGATGAGGTCTCCGAGGCCCGCCAGACCCTGCAGCGTCTCCGGCTGGGCGCCCTGCGCGACCGCGAAGTCGGTCATCTCCACCAGACCTCTGGTGATGATCGACGCCTTCGTGTTCTCGCCGTAGCCGACGCCGTCGACGATGCCGATCGCGACCGCGATCAGGTTCTTCAGGACGCCGCCGAACTCCGTGCCGATCACGTCGGTGTTCACATAGGTGCGGAAGTACCCGTTGCGGGCGCGACGGGCGACGGCCTCCGCCGTGAGCAGACTCGTGGAGGCGATGACCGCGGCGGTCGGCTGCTCCTGCGCGATCTCCAGCGCCAGGTTCGGGCCGCTCGCCACCGCTATCCGGGCGGGATCGCACCGCAGCTCCTGTTCGAGGACCTCGCTCATCCGCAGGCCGCTGCGCTTTTCGACCCCCTTCATGAGCGACACGATCGGCGCGTCGCTCGCGGCGATCAACGGGCGCAGCCCCTCGAGGTTCTGGCGCAGGGCCTGGCTCGGGACCGAGACGTACACCTGTTCAGCGCCGTCGATGGCCGTGGCGATGTCGGCCGTCGCGGTCATTCCGCGTGGGAGATTGATCCCCGGCAGGTAGGCGCTGTTGCGCCGTGCCGTGCGGATCTCACGCGCCAGTTCCGGACGCCTCGCCCACATCACCACCGAGGCCCCGCCGTCCGCGAGGATCTTCCCGAACGTGGTTCCCCAGCTGCCCGCCCCGAGCACGGCGACCCGCGGCGCGACTTCAGCTCTCCGACTCAAGTCGTCCCGTCTCCTTCTGGCCGTGCGCGTTGGGGTTCCACCGCTGCGGCGGGGCGGGCACGCCGCGAAGGACGGACAGCATCTCGGCGAGCCGGTCCATGAGGCGCGCCGTCAGCTGGTTCTGCACCGCGGGCTGGTGGGCGTGGGCGCGCTCCTCGGTCAGGTCGAGAGGTTCGCCGATCAGGAAGCGCACCGGCTTGCGCAGCGGCCAGAAGCTCAGCCGACCATATCGCGGCATCACCTCCTGCACACCCCAGTGCGCGACCGGGATCAGCGGGATGTCGCCGACCAGCGCGAGCCGGGCCGCGCCCGTCTTCCCGCGCATCGGCCACAGGTCAGGGTCACGGGTCAGGGTGCCCTCGGGGTACACGATCAGACCGTCGCCGCGTTCCACGAGCCGTTTCGCCGTCTCGAGGGTCTGCTTGGCGGCGACCGAGGAGCTCGCGCGCGCGACCGGCACCATCCCGGCGCGACGCATCGCCCAGCCCAGCACCGGCGCGCGGAACAGGCTCTCCTTGGCAAGGAATCGCGGCGCCCGGCCCAGTCGCCACACCACGACGGCGACGATCAGCGGATCGATCTCGCTGTAGTGGTTCGGCGCGAGGATGAACGGGCCCTTCTCCGGCAGGTTCTCCGCGCCCTCGATCTCGATGTGCGTCAGCACCCCGAGCGCGGGGACGATGAGCCCGCCCAGGAACCAGAAGACGCTCGGCCGCGACTTCTCGCGGTCGACCGGCCGCCTGTGCCGCCGTGCGCCCATCAGCCGATGACGTCGAAGTCGGCGCCCAGACCGGACAGCTTGTCGAGGAAATCGGCGTAGCCGCGGCGGATGATGCCGATGTTGCGCACCGTCGACTCACCGTCGGCGGTCAGTGCCGCGATGACATGGCTGTAGCCGCCGCGCAGATCCGGCACCGTGATGTCCGCCGCGTGCAGCGGGGTCGGGCCGTCGATGACGGCAGCCTGCTCGAGCGAGCGGCGCGGCACGCGACGGGGACCGTCCTGCAGGCCGTTCGGGTAGACCGCGATGGAGGCGCCCATCTTCACGAGGGCCTGCGTGAAGCCGAACCGGTTCTCGTACACCGTCTCGTGCACGATCGAGCGGCCCTGCGCCTGGGTGAGGGCGACGATCAAAGGCTGCTGCCAGTCGGTCATGAAGCCCGGATGCACGTCGGTCTCCACCGTGACGCCGCGCAGCGCGCCGCCGCGTCCGAACCGGATGCCGTCCTCGCGGATGTCGAAGTCGCCACCGACCTTGCGGAAGACGTTGAGGAAGGTCAGCATGTCCTGCTGCTCCGCACCGGCGACGAAGATGTCGCCGTCGGTGGCGAGCGCGGCGCTGGCCCAGCTCGCGGCCTCGTTGCGGTCGAAGATCGCCCGGTGGTCGTAGCCGCGCAGCCGACGGACCCCTTCGATGAGGATCACTCGGTTCGGCTCGTAGGAGATGATCGCGCCCATCTTCTGCAGCACGCCGATGAGGTCCATAATTTCGGGCTCGATCGCGGCGTTACGCAACTCGGTGGTTCCCTGCGCGCGCACTGCGGTCAGCAGCACCTGCTCCGTCGCGCCCACGCTCGGGTAGGGCAGGTGGATGTTCGCCCCGCGCAACCCGTGCGGAGCCGACAGGCGGATGCCGTTCGGCTGCTTCTCCACGATGGCGCCGAACTTGCGCAGCGCGTCCAGGTGGAAGTCGATCGGGCGGTCACCGATGCGGCATCCGCCGAGATCCGGGATGAAGGCCTGACCGAGCCGGTGCAGCAGCGGACCGCAGAACAGGATCGGGATGCGGGATGCCCCGGCGTGCGCGTCGATCTCCTCGAAGTGAGCCGACTCGACCTCGCTCGGGTCGAGCCGCAGCGAACCCGACTCCGGCCCCTCCTCGACGCGGACTCCGTGCACCTCCAGAAGGGAGCGCACAACGGCGACGTCGCTGATGTCGGGAACATCGCGCAGCACGCTGGGCGCCTCGCCGAGGAGAGCCGCGACCATCGCCTTGGTGACGAGGTTCTTGGCACCCTTGACGGCGACCGTCCCGGTCAGCGCACGCCCTCCCCGGATCGCCAGGACCTCACCCTCATGGCTTTTCTTTCCGGCCACGGTCGCGGTTTCGCCAACGAGTGTCATAGGGGCTTGCCTCACTGTGCGGGAAGTGGCGGGACCGGTAGAGTCCGAGGCTTCCAGGATTCGCGTCGCGCTTCGTAGGCGGCGATCTTGTCTGCGTTCCGGAGGGTCAGCCCGATGTCGTCGAGCCCCTCCAGGAGCCGCCACCTAGTGTAATCGTCGATGTCGAAACCGACCCGCAGCGCGCCCAGGCGTGCCTCGCGCGCCTGCAGATCGACCGTGATCTCCACGCCCGGCTGGGCATCGATCGCCGCCCACAGCTGTTCCAGGTCGGCTTCGGAGATCACCCCGGTCACCAGGCCCTGCTTGCCCGCGTTGCCGCGGAAGATGTCGGCGAACTTGGGACTGAGCACGACCCGGAAGCCGTAGTCGCGCAGCGCCCACACGGCGTGTTCCCGGCTGGAGCCGGTGCCGAAGTCGGGTCCGGCGATCAGGACGGAGCCGGCGCGGTAGGCCGGCTGGTTGAGGATGAACTCCGGATCCTGCCGCCAGCTCGAGAACAGCGCATCCTCGAAGCCCGTCTTGGTGACACGCTTGAGGTAGACGGCGGGGATGATCTGGTCGGTGTCGACGGCCGAGCGCCGCAGCGGCACCGCGATGCCGGTGTGGGTGGTGAACTTCTCCATCTCAGGCCTCCACTCGTTCGCCGGCGGAGGAGAGGATGTGCGGATCGCCCTGTTCCAGATCGTTCGGGCTGGACAGGGTGCCGCGCACCGCTGTCGCGGCCGCGACCAGCGGCGAGACCAGGTGGGTGCGCCCGCCCTTGCCCTGGCGGCCCTCGAAGTTGCGGTTCGACGTCGATGCGCAGCGCTCGCCCGGAGCCAGCTGGTCGGGGTTCATCCCCAGGCACATCGAACATCCGGCGAAGCGCCACTCGGCACCGAAATCGGTGAAGATCTTGTCGAGCCCCTCCGCCTCAGCTTCCAGCCGCACCCGGGCGGATCCCGGTACGACCATCACGCGCACGCCCGCGGCCTTGGTGCGGCCCTTGACGATCGACGCGAAGGCGCGGAGGTCCTCGATGCGGCTGTTAGTGCAGGATCCCATGAACACCGCATCCACCGGCACCTCCTTCAGCGGTGTGCCCGGCGTCAGGTCCATGTAGTGCAGTGCGCGCTCCGCGGCCACGCGGGCGTTCGGGTCGTCGAAGTCGTCCGGTGCGGGCACGACGTCGTTCAGCGACACGCCCTGACCGGGGTTGGTGCCCCAGGTCACGAACGGCTCCAGCTGGTCGGCGTCGAGGAAGACCTCGGCGTCGTACACAGCGCCCTCGTCGCTGGGAAGGGTGCGCCAGTAGGCGACCGCATCCTCCCAGTCTTGGCCGGACGGAGCGTGCGGGCGTCCCTTCAGGTACGCGAACGTCGTCTCGTCGGGGGCCACCATCCCGGCGCGCGCGCCCGCCTCGATCGACATGTTGCACATGGTCATGCGCCCGTCCATCGACAGCGATCGGATGGCGCTGCCGCGATACTCCAGCACGTACCCCTGGCCGCCGTTCGTGCCGATCTTGGCGATCACCGCCAGGATGATGTCTTTCGCGGTGACTCCGGGGCGCAGCGTCCCCTCAACGGTGATCGCCATCGTCTTGAACGGCTTCAGCGGGAGGGTCTGGGTCGCCATGACGTGCTCGACCTCGCTGGTGCCGATGCCGAACGCCATCGCGCCGAACGCGCCGTGGGTCGACGTGTGCGAGTCGCCGCAGACGACGGTGATGCCCGGCATGGTCAGGCCGAGCTGCGGACCCACGACGTGGACGATCCCCTGCTCCTTGTCGCCCAGCGAGTGGATGCGCACGCCGAACTCGGCGGCGTTGCGACGCAGCGTCTCGATCTGGGTGCGGCTGGTGATGTCGGCGATCGGCTTGTCGATGTCGATCGTCGGGGTGTTGTGGTCCTCGGTGGCGATCGTGAGATCGACGCGCCGCAACGGACGTCCCTCGGACCGCAGACCATCGAAGGCCTGGGGGCTGGTGACCTCGTGCAGCAGATGCAGGTCGATGTAGATCAGATCGGGTTCGCCGTTCTCGCCTTTGACGACGAGGTGGTTGTCCCACACCTTCTCGGCCAGAGTGCGCGGGTGGACGGCGATGTCGGGTTCTGCGGTGCTCATGTCAGTCGGTCTCCATGCAGTGGATGATCAAGCCCGCGACGGACTCCGCGACGAGTCAGGCTTGGAATGAGCACCCGTCGCGGCCGCTAAGGAGAAGGAGACGAACGAACCGCACGCGCCCAGGATATCACCGACCTCCGGCGCATGCCCTGGTCACGAGACCGCGTCGTAGCGCTCCCGCCGTGCGGCGACCGCGCTGGCGACCGTGGCGACGGCCATCGCGGCCACGATCACCCCCAGCGACACCCAGGTCGAGATCTCCGGCGCCCACTCCACGCCGTGTCCGCCGTTGATGAAGGGCAGCTCGTTCTCATGCAAGGCGTGGAGGAACAGCTTCACGCCGATGAAGGCGAGGATGAACGCGATTCCGAAGTGCAGGTAGCGCAACCGGTCGAGCAGTCCCCCCAGCAGGAAGTACAGCTGCCGCAGCCCCATTAGGGCGAACAGGTTGGTCGCGAACACGATGAACGCGTTCTGCGTGATGCCGAAGATCGCGGGGATCGAGTCGATCGCGAAGATCAGGTCGGTGAAGCCGATCGCGATGAACACGAGCAGCATGGGGGTGAACATGCGACGGCCGGCGACCTCGGTGCGCAGCTTGGCACCGTCGTAATGGTCGGTGATGTCGACGAAGCGGCGGAGGACGCGGACGATCCAGGTCTCGGTCTGCGCGTCATCCTTCTCCTTGCCGGGGAAGGCCTGCCGCCAGGCGGTGTAGACGAGGAACGCGCCGAAGACGTAGAAGATCCAGCTGAGGTTTTCGATGAGGGCGGCGCCGACGAGGATGAAGATCCCGCGCAGCACGAGCGCGATGATGATGCCGACCATCAGGACTTCCTGCTGATATCGGCGCGGCACCGCGAACTGCGCCATCAGCAGCACGAACACGAAGAGGTTGTCGACCGAGAGGCTGTACTCGGTCAGCCAGCCTGCGACGAACTCCCCCGCCGCATCCGGACTGCCGGTGACCAGAAGCAGCAGCAGCGCGAACACCAGAGCCAGGGCCACGTAGAACACGATCCACAGGCTCGCCTCCCGCATGGACGGGATGTGGGGACGGTGCAGGATCAGCAGCAGGTCGCCGACCAGGATGAGGGCGAGGACGGTCAGTGCGGTGATCTCGAACCACAGCGGGATGTCGAAGCTCATGCGAGCCTTCCGGAAGACGGGTCGGTCGGTCTCGAGCGTCTCTCCCCGCGGCGTGCCGCGGCACGGACCCGGAGCCACGGTGTCGGGGCTCGTGATGACGGGTGCGCGCTGTCGGGATACTCCCCCTCGCACGGACGAGTCTACAGAAACGGCGCGCAGCGAGGACCGCCCCGGCCCCGAAGGCGCAAATCGAGACGACGACCCGTCGAGGGAATCTCCGCCGAACTCGAACGGGTCGTTGCTAACCGAGCAGCTCCACCCCGAAGCCCGCCACCACGGTCCGCAGCTCGGCGAGGTAGCGCTGTGCCTGCTCGGTGAGCGGGATCGCGGAATGGCCGATCCAGCCGATCTCGATACGTTCGTCCACCTCGAGCGGGATGGCGACGATCTCCGGGTCGAGGTCGTCGCTGATGATCCCCGTGGAGATCGTGTAGCCGTCGAGCCCGATCATGAGGTTGAAGATCGTCGCCCGGTCGGAGACTCGGATCTCCTGCGCGCTCGAGCGCGTGGAGAGGATCTCCTCAGCGAAGTAGAACGAGTTGTTCGCGCCCTGGTCGAAGGTCAGCCGGGGTAGGCCTTCGAGATCGTCGAGGGTGACGCGATCCCGCGAGGCGAGCGGGTTCTTGCGGGAGATGAAGATGTGCGGCTCGGCGAGAAACAGCGGGCGAAACGCGAGACCTGCGTCCCGAAGCAGCTTGTCGATGACGTTCCGGTTGAAGTCGTTCCGGTAGAGGATGCCGAGCTCGCTGCGGAGCGTGCGAACATCCTCGATGATGTCCCAGGTGCGCGTCTCCCGCAGCGAGAACTCGTATTCCTCGGCACCGCTGCCTTTCACCATCCGGACGAACGCGTCGACGACGAACGAATAGTGCTGCGCCGACACCCCGAGGAGGCGCCGGGACGGCGGCCGCCCGAGGTAGCGCTGCTCCAGGAGCGCCACCTGCTCGACGACCTGCCTGGCATAGCCGAGGAACTCCGTCCCCTCGGCGGTGAGCGTCACCACTCGCGCGGAGCGGACGAGCAACGCACGGCCCACCCTGGTCTCGAGGTCTTTCATCGCCGCGGACATCGTCGGCTGAGAGACGTAGAGCAGGTCGGCGGCGGCAGTGATCGACCCCTCCGCCGCGACCTCGATGAAGTAGTGGAGCTGCTGCAGCGTCACTCCGCTTGATCCCCTGGCCATAGGTAGAGGCTATAGGAATAGATAGCCGCCTCTAGTTTCTCGATGGATACCAGGTGCCCGCACCATGGATGTACCGACATCCGCACGGCCGAGCCCGGCCGATCAACCACAGGACCCACCGCTCATGGCGAACGACTTCACGTTCCGCATCACCACCACTCGCTTCGACGAGGACTACTCACCGTCGGACAGTTCCCGGATCACCACGAACTTCGCCAATCTGGCCCGGAGCGAGCACCGGCAGCAGAATCTTCGCAATGCCCTGACGATGATCGACCGCCGATTCAACGACCTCGCGCACTGGGACAACCCCACACGGGATCGCTACACCGTCGAGCTCGAGATCGTCTCCGTCGGGATGCAGCTCACCGCGGAAGGCGAGGATCAGGACTTCCCGCTGCTCGAAATCCTGGACATCCAGATCGTCGACCGGTGCACCGGCGCACGCCACCACGGGATCGTGGGGAACAACTTCTCCTCGTACGTGCGCGATTTCGACTTCAGCGTGCTGCTGCCGGCGATGAGCGACGCCGCGTCCGGGCGCACCGTCCCCGATGACTTCGGCGAGCTGCACGGCAAACTGTTCCAGCACTTCCTCAACTCGGCCGCGTATCGCGAACGCTTCCCGCTGCCGCCCGTGATCTGCATCAGCGTGTCGACGACCAAGACGTATCGTCGGACCGAGAACCACCACCCGGTCCTCGGCGTCGAGTACCAGCAGGACGAGTTCTCGTTGACCGACGAGTACTTCAGGAAGATGGGTCTGCAGGTGCGGTTTTTCATGCCGCCCGGCAGCGTCGCGCCGCTCGCGTTCTATTTCCGCGGCGATCTACTCAACGACTATTCCAATCTGCAGCTGGTCGGCACCGTCAGCACGATGGAGACGTTCCAGAAGATCTATCGCCCAGAGATCTACAACGCGAACTCAGCCGCAGCCAGTGTCTACCGACCGAGCCTGGAGCAGCAGGACTACTCCCGGACCCAGATCGACTACGACCGCGTCGAGCGCACGCAGCTCGCGGTCACCCAGGGCAGATACACGGAGGAGCACTTCGTGAAGCCGCACCGGAAAGTACTCGAACGGTGGGCCGCCGCCTACCCCACTCCCGTCGGATGACCAGCGGAGAATCATCGCTCATGCACACCCTCTTGCCCACCTCCATCGTCGGCAGCCTGCCGAAGCCGTCCTGGCTCGCGCAGCCGGAAACCCTGTGGTCGCCGTGGAAGCTGCACGGCGAGGAATTGGTCGAGGGCGCGCAGGATGCGCTGCGCATCGCCGTCCAGGAGCAGAGCCGCCGCGGCATCGACATCGTCAGCGACGGCGAGCAGACCCGCCAGCATTTCGTCACGACCTTCATCGAGCATCTCACCGGCGTCGATTTCGAGCAGCGCGAGACGGTCCGCATCCGTGACCGGTATGACGCGAGCGTGCCCACCGTTGTCGGCGCCGTGAGCCGCGAGAAGCCCGTGTTCGTCGAGGACGCGAGATTCCTCCGCGAGCAGACCGATCAGCCGATCAAGTGGGCGCTCCCGGGCCCGATGACGATGATCGACACGCTCGCCGACCGCCACTACAAAAGCCGCGAGAAACTGGCGTGGGAGTTCGCAACGATCCTCAATCAGGAGGCGAAGGAACTCGAGGCTGCGGGGGTCAACATCATCCAGTTCGACGAACCCGCGTTCAACGTCTTCTTCGATGAGGTCCAGGACTGGGGCGTCGCGGCGCTGGAACGGGCGGCAGAAGGACTGCACGCGGAAACGGCCGTGCACATCTGCTATGGGTACGGAATCACCGCGAACACCGAGTGGAAGGCGACCCTGGGATCCCAGTGGCGGCAGTACGAGAAGTCGTTCCCCCTGTTGCAGCAGTCCACGATCGACATCGTCTCGCTGGAATGCCAGCACTCCCACGTCCCGATAGAGCTCATCGAGCTCATCCGCGGCAAGAAGGTCATGCTCGGAGCGATAGATGTGGCGACCGAGGAGATCGAGACCCCGGAGGATGTCGCCGACATCCTCCGGAGCGCGCTCGAGTTCGTCGATGCGGACAAACTCATCCCGAGCACGAACTGCGGCATGGCGCCGTTGCCTCGCGGCGTCGCGCACGGCAAACTGAGCGCGCTGAGCGCGGGCACGGACATCGTCCGCAAGGAACTCACTGCCGCGTAGCCGTGGCAGCCCGCGTCATCCCCTCCTGCGACGGATGAGGGCCCAGGTCAGCAGTCCGGCGCCGGCCAGTAGGACCACGGCACCCGCGCCGAGCAGCACCCAGCTCGGCTCACCGCCGCCGGTCTTGGCCAGCTCGGCGTCCGCGTTCGTGTTCGACCCGTTACCGCCATCGGAACCGCCGCTGTTCTGCGTCCACTGCGCGTAGAGGGTCACATCCGCCGTGAAGCCGTAGTCGGCGTTATCCGCATAGGCGGTACCGGTGCCATCGGCCTGGGTGTTCCACCCCGCGAAGGTGTAGCCCGTGCGAGTGAATCCGTTGGCCGTCAACGCCGTGGCCGTCTCCGCGGTCTGTGCCGCGGTCGCACCACCGGTCGCACCGTTCCCCTCGAACGTCACCGTATGCGACACGGCCGGCTGCGGATCGATGGTCACCGAGAACACGCGAGTCCCGGTGTTCGACACCGTCGTCGCCGCATTGGTCGCCGTCAGCGTGACCGTAT
>JAATGR010000049.1 GCA_015654575.1 Actinomycetales bacterium | reverse complement strand
GAATCGGCGTACTGGCCGGAGAAGTACACGACCACAGCGGTGGTCGCGACGTACTCGACCGTCTCGGCGAGCCCGGTGGCAAGTCCCGCCCACGGGCCCATCGCGGAGCGGGCGAAGGAGTAGGCCCCGCCGGTGTGCGGCATGGCCGCGCTCATCTCGCCGATCGAGAACGTCAAGCCGTAGTACATCAGCACGAGCACGGCGAAGGCGATGAGCATCCCGCCGAAGCCGGCGAAGCCGATCCCGAAGTTCCACCCCGAGAAGTCGCCCGAGATCACGGCGGCGATCGCGAGCCCCCACAGCCCCCAGACCCCGGCGGAGCGCTTCAACGTGCGCTTGGCGTAATACTCCTCGTCGGCGCGCGTGTACGTCGCCCCGGCGACCTTGTGCGATGCGGTCGTCTGAGTCATTCGTGCTCCATTCGACGTCGGACACCCGAGGGTGCGGCAGGGTTCCGGAACCGTGCATGCGCGACCGTACAGACGGCCACGGGATGACGGTATCGATGTCGCAGTGCCGCAGGATGACGGCGAATGGCGCCGCTGTTTCCTCGGCGTTACACCTCGACCGGGTTTATGAATGGCGTGTGACGCCGGCCGCCCGCTTCCACCGTGCGCCGTGTCGGCGGAGCGTCACCCGGGTGCGTTCGGCGAGGAAGAGATCGTGCGAGAACTCGAAGGGCACGCCGGCCTGCGAGAAGGTGACACGACGGATCGCCAGCAGCGGAGCGCCGACCTGTGTGCCGAGGATCTCCGCCTGTTCGGCGGTCGCCTCCGCCGTGTCGATGATCTCGTCGGCCTCCGCCGCCTCGATTCCGTAGTGCTCCAGAAGGATGCGGTACACGCTGGACGAGTGCGGGAGTTCGGGAAAGCCCGGCAGCATCCGCAGCGGCAAGGACATGGCGTCGAGCGAGAGCGGAGCGCCGTCGGCGTCCCGGCGCCGCAGCAGGCGGAACACCGGGTCGCCCTGCTGGAGTCTCAGTGCCCGTCGCTCGACCGGGGAGGCGAGTCCGATCCCGGTGTGCAGCACCGCCGTGTCGACCCGGAACCCCTGCTGGCGGAGCATGCTGGGCACGCCCTCGAGCGTGTTGAGGTGTCGCTCGATCTAGCCGTCCCAGCGGAACACCCCGCCCGACCGTCCGATCGTGCGACGCACCTCGCCGTCGCGTTCCAGCCGCTCCAGCGCCGCACGGAGTTCGGAGCGAGTCACCTGGAACTGCTCGGAGAGCCCGCGCTCGGAGCCGATCCGCTCACCCGATTCGAACTGCTCGGCCGCGAAGAAGCGCCGGAGCCGATCGTCGAGCGATTCCTCGGGGGCGGGCATGTCGTCAGTCCGAGGTTTCTCGCAGCGCCGTCTCCAACGCCTCGATCGCGCGGGGGATGTCGGCGGCCGCGAACGCGAGCGGCGGGCGGAGCTTCAGGACGTTGTTACGAGGCCCGCACACACTGGTGAGCACCCCATGGTCACGGAGGCTCTCGATGACGGCGAGCGCACGGGCGGTTGCGGGCTCCTTCGTCACCGGATCGCCGACCAGTTCGACGCCGGTGTATAGCCCGGCGCCGCGCACGTCGCCGATGACCGGGTGGGACGCCGCCGTCTCGCGCAGCTGTGCTCGGAAAGCATCTCCCGTCTCCCGGGCGTGCTGCTGCAGACCCTCGGACCGGATCGTATCGAGCACGGCCTGGGCCGCGGCGACGGCGACGGGGTTCCCGCCGAAGGTATTGAAGTAGGGACGAGCCGAGGCGAACGGCTCGAGCACATCGCGGCGGGCGATCATCCCGGCGACGGGGAAGCCGTTGCCCATGGGCTTGCCAGTCGTGACGATGTCGGGCACGACGCCGTGCCGGGCGAAACCCCAGAAGGCCTCGCCGGTGCGGGCGAAGCCGGGCTGCACCTCGTCGGCGATGAACACCCCGCCGTGGGCGTGGACGAGATCGATCGCCGCCGTGATCATGCCCGGCTCTCCGGTGAACACGCCGTCCGAGGAGAACGAGGTGTCGGCGATGAGCCCGGCGAGCCCGTCGCCGGACGACTCGATCTCCGCGATCGCCCGCCGAATCCGGTCCAGGAACGCGGATCCCGCCGTCGCGCCCTCGCGGTAGGTGTCGGGCGGGTCGACGACACGCAGCGCAGGATCCATCCGTTCCGCGCCGGAAAGCGACGGCGAATGCGCCGTCACGAGGGCCGTGTTGCCGTGGTAGGCCTCGCTCGTCGCGATCCACGCGGTGCCGCCGGTCACCGCGCGTCCCACCCGGAGGGCGAGGTCGTTCGCCTCCGAGCCGGTGCACACGAGCATGAGCTGGTAGTCGTCGGAAGGCAGGGTGGAGATGAGGTCTTCGGCGTAGTCGAGGATGCCGCGATGCAGGTATCGGGTGTGCGTGTTCAGCTGCGCCAGCTGCCGGGAGACGGCTTCGACGACGGCGGGGTGGGAGTGCCCGAGCGAGGGGACGTTGTTGTAGAGGTCTAGGTATTCGGTTCCGTCCGCATCCCAGGCATACGCGCCCTTCCCTCGCACCAGCTCCACGGGGCTGCGGTAGAAGAGCCGGTAGGAGGGGCCGAGGCTCCGCTGCCGGCGCTCGACGAGCGCTCGGGTGTGGGGCGGAAGGCTCTCCACATCCCCCGCCTTGAAGCTGTTGCCTTCCAGGATGGAGGCGTTGCCGGTTCCCGCGGTTGTCATGCCTCTATCGTGACCGCTCCACAGGGTCTGGGTGGCCGCGCTGTGTTTCGCCCCCGTAACAGCAGAGCGCCGTCCGTGAATGGCCGGTAACGAAAGCCCCATCCAAACCGTGCATCCGCGGCCCGGCGCGTACATTCCGATGGCATGACGATCCTCGAACCGCAACCCGCT
This sequence comes from Actinomycetales bacterium, assembly GCA_015654575.1. Lineage (GTDB taxonomy): Bacteria > Actinomycetota > Actinomycetes > Actinomycetales > Microbacteriaceae > Microbacterium. The sequence continues at coordinate 10,551 of JAATGR010000049.1, read as the reverse complement.
CTCGACGCCTTCGACGACGTCGCCCGCGGAGACACCGCGCCTGTCTGGGTGCGCGACGGCGTCCTCCGCGACTGGGATCTGCCCGCCGGCGCTGAGGTGCGACTGATCGTGCTGAGCGAGAACGTGACCTTCGCGGTGAGCATCGATGGCGAACCCGTGATGGTCGTGCGCCTCGGGCGTCCCGGGTACGCCGCGAGCACGGCGCACATCCGAGGCGAGCTGCAGTGGGTGGAGGCGCTACGCGCCGACGCAGGCATCCCCACCCCCGCGCCGGTGCGCGGTGCGGACGGTGACTTCGTGCAGTTCGTGACCGACCCCGGCGGCGCGTCGTGGTCGGCCGTCGCGTTCGGTTTCGTCGCCGGACGGCTGCTGGAGAACGAACCGGTGGAGGCCCTCGCGGCCTCGTTCTTCGAGATCGGGCGGCTCACCGCGCTGCTGCACGAGCACGCGCGCGCCTGGACGCAGCCGGAGGGCTTCGTCCGTTTCGACTGGGACCTCGCCGACATGGTGGGTGCCGCGGCCCGGTGGGGCGACTGGCGGGCGGCCCCCCTGACCGCGGAGCAGCGCGACCTGCTGGAGACGGCCGAGGAGCGGGCCGTTGCCGTACTGGGGGAGCTCGGGGTCGATCGTTCCCCGGAGCATTGGGGGCTGATCCACGCGGATCTGCGTCCGTCCAACATCATGCTGCAGCCCGACGGTCAACTGTCGATCATCGACTTCGACGACTGCGGTCAGGGCTATTACCTCTATGACTTCGCCGCCGCCCTCACCTTCTACGAGCACCGTCCCGAGGCGATCGACATGGCCGAGCGATGGCTCGCCGGCTATCAGCAGGTGCGCCCGCTGGATGCCGACGAGCTCCGCGCCGCGGCTGCGCTGTCGCTGCTTCGCCGGCTCACCATGCTGGGCTGGCAGACGACGCACCGCGAGGACGCGCTGCCGGCAGACCTGTGGGCCGCGAACCTGCCGGGAACGGTGACCGTCGCCGAGCGGTTCCTCGCCGACGAGGAGTGGATCATCCGCGGGTGACGGGAGGTCGCTGCCCCGCTTGGGACTATCCGCTCTTCTCCGCCGCTCACCCGCGACCGCAGCGCGACCGCGCGAAGAGCAGCGGCGGAAACCCCCCTTGTCAGATCGTTGTCACGGCGACCGTTGATCTCATGGCAAAGGCCCCGACTTCCCCCTATTTTCTAGGGGAGTCGGGGCCTTCGCACGAGCGGTGACGGTGGGATTTGAACCCACGGTAGGGGGTTACCCTACACAACTTTTCGAGAGTTGCACCTTCGGCCGCTCGGACACGTCACCGCCGGATAGCTTACGGCACCGCGCTACCCCTTGCCCAATCCCGGCGGGCATGAACGACGAGGGGCGCCGTCAGGAAACCCGCGCCGCGACGTCCGCGATGAGCGCGACCGCGCGCGAGGGTTCGTCGAGCCCACGCGAGAACACGTAAGTCGCGGTGAAGCCCAGCTCCGCCAGCGCCGCGACGTGCGTGGCGACCGCATCCGCCGTCGACGAGGGCTCGACGACGATCATCGCCGTCTTCTCGATCTCGGCGTAGTCGCGTCCGACGGTCTCGCAGTGGCCGCGCAGCACCTGGAGCTTGTGCGCCGGAACCTCGAGATCACCCATCGCCGACAGGTTGCAAGCGTCAGCGTACCGCGCCACCAGCTTCAGGGTCTTCTGCTCGCCGCCGCCGCCGATCATCAGATACGGCTTGGACAGGTTCTGCGGCGAGTTCAACGTCCGCTCGAGCTGCCAGATCGCCCCCTCGTAGGGCTCCTCGGAGTCCGACCACATCTGCAGGCAGATCTGCAGCGTCTCCTCCAGTTCGCGGAACCGTTGCGCCACCGGCGGGAACTCAAACCCGAGGCCGCGACTCTCCTGCTCGTTCCAGGCGGCGCCGATACCGAGGCCCACCCGGCCGCCCGATAGCACGTTCAGGGTCGAGATCTGCTTGGCGAGCAACGAGGGATGCCGGTAGATGACTCCGGTCACCAGGGTGTGCAGCAGCGCCTTCTCGGTGTGCGCGGCGATGAAGCCGAGCGTCGCGTAGGCCTCCAGCATCTCGTGGTTCTCCGGTCCGATGCCCGGCAGCTGCCAGAAGTGATCCATCACGGTGATGCGCTGGATGCCGGCCGCCTCCGTCTCCCGCACCAGTCCCGCCAACGCCGGCCCCAACTGCGCAGGACCCGTCTTCCAGGTGAAATCCGCGATGTGCAGTCCGAACTCCATGACCCGCTCCGATCCGGCGGATCCACGTCCACCTCGGACAGGTTACGTCCGCGCCGCACCGTCTCGGCTCCCTCCGTCGCATCTGAGCCTCGCCCCGTGCGTTCACAACTCAGGCAGAACCGCTGCCACCCGCACCCAAACCGCACCGGAAACCCGGTTCTGCCTGAGATATGCGCACCGCGATGCGAGGAATCTCGCCTCGGTGCCGCAGATCAGAGCTACGCGCACACCACCGCGGTCCGGACACATCACCCGCGAGCACGGCACGCACCGCACGGCAAAGAGTCACGGACGCGCCCCTCGCCCGCGGCGTCCGCCACCTGACAGACTGGGCGCGTGTCCGTGATCGAGAACTCGAAGCTCACCGTCGTCGGCGCGGGCTCCGTCGGCTCCAGCACCGCCTACGCCGCCCTGATACGGGGTTCGGCACGCCACGTCGCGCTCTACGACATCGCGACCGAGAAGGCTGAGGCCGAGGTGCTGGACCTCGCCCACGGCACGCAGTTCACCGGCACCAGCGACGTCATCGGGGGCAGCGACATCTCGGTCGTCGAGGGATCGCACGTCGTGGTCATCACCGCGGGCGCGAAACAGCGGCCGGGACAGACCAGGATCGAGCTCGCCGGCACCAATGCCAGCATCCTGAGGACGATGCTGCCGCAGCTGCTGGAGGTCGCCCCGGACGCGGTGTACGTGATCGTCACCAACCCGTGCGACGTGCTGACCGTGCTCGCCCAGGAGGCGACCGGCCTCCCGCCCGAGCGCATCTTCGCCTCCGGCACGGTGCTCGACACCTCGCGCCTGCGCTGGAAGCTCGCCCAGCGCGCCGGGGTGTCGCCGTCGAGCGTGCACGCCTACATCGTCGGCGAGCACGGCGACACCGAGTTCCCGCTGTGGTCGAAGGCCACGATCGGGACGGTCCCGATCCTGCAATGGCAGACGGAGGGGCATCCCCGCATGACCGTCGACGAGCTCGACGAGATCGCCGTGGACGTCCGCGACGCCGCCTACAAGGTGATCCAGGGGAAGGGCGCCACCAACTACGCGATCGGCCTGTCCAGCACCCGTATCGTCGAGGCGATCCTGGGCGACGAGCACGCCGTCATGCCGGTCTCGACCGTGCTCCACGGCTTCCACGGGATCGACGATGTCGCCCTGTCGGTGCCGTCGATCGTGAGCGCCAGCGGCGCGGTCCCCATTCCCGAGACCGCGTTCGACGCCGGCGAGCTCGGCCTGCTGCGCCGATCGGCCGACGCACTGCGTGAGGTCGCGCAGTCGCTGCGCTGACCCACGGATTTTCACGGCTCCGCCGTTGAGACACGCCACCGCCCCGGGTTAGGCTCGCCTCAACCGGGCGGCGGCCTTACGACCCGCCCGCGACGGGAAGGTGCATTCATGGCTGACTACCTCACGCTGCCGATCCTTGCCGAGACCGGCTATGCCGTCCTTGATGCGGCGGCGCCCCTCACCGATTCGGCGCAATGGACAGAGCTCGAATACGTGAGCTGGCGTTCGTCCGGCGTCACCCGGTTCGCCCCGCTGGCGAGCTTCGCCGGCGAGGTGGAGTGCAACGGCTTCTGGAACCAGACGCCGCCCCGCACCGACAAGGACGGGGTCTGGATCGACTTGCAGACGGCTCTGGCCCCCGACTTGGTGCGCCGCGCGATGGAACCGGGCGCTGGCGTCGGACGCTGCCGCGTCGTCGAGCTCCAGCCGAACACTTACGCGGATGCCGTCTACAACCTGCATCTGGACGACAACAACCGCCTCAACCCGCGGGACACCGGGTGGGTGGTACGAGGTCTGGAGAACCTGACCGACGACCCCGGTTCGCTGCTGATCCTGCGATCCGACCGGTTCGACCCCTCGACCGAGACCCGCATCCCACTGCCGGCCGGTACCCGTGTGGTGATCGACACCCAGCGACTGTGGCACGCGGTCTGGCACCGAGGGAGCGCACCCCGTTACGCGATGGTGACCTCGTGGGAGTCCGGTCCGGAGCTGGGCACCTATCTCGCGGCGCAGCACGCCCGCACCAGCGTGAGGCGGGTGGAGCTTCCGGCCGGCCTCGTCGAGGATGCGCAGCACGAGATGCACCGCCGCATCGAGGACCGCAGGCTCGCCCTCGAAGCGGTGGACCGCGCCTTCGAGTTGCCCACCATGAGCGAGGCCTGAGCAGGCGACCCCGACCGGGGCGTCACGACGCCTGATGCCCCGGGATCGCTCCGATCAGCTCGCGCGTGTAGTCGTCCGCGGGGTGCTGGAAGATCCGTTCGGTGGTGTCCTGCTCCAGGATGCGGCCATCCTTCATCACTGCCACCCGGTCGGAGATCTGCCTGATCACTCCGAGGTCATGCGAGATGAACAGATAGGTGAGTCCGAACTCGGCCTGCAGGTCGACCAGCAGCTGCAGCACCTGCTCCTGCACCGACACGTCGAGCGCAGAGACCGGCTCATCGAGCACGACGAGTTCGGGCTGGAGCGCGAGCGCTCGGGCGATCGCGACGCGCTGGCGCTGTCCACCGGACAGCTGCGCCGGGAGCCGCCCCAGAAGTGCGGTGTCCAGCCGGACCTGTCCGAGCAGATCGCGCACGGCCTGCGCACGTGATGACCGCGTACCGACCCCGAACGCCCGCATCGGCTCGGCAACAAGCGCCGCGACGGTCATCCGCGGATCGAGGGAGCCGAAGGGGTTCTGGTAGACGACCTGGATCCGTCGCCGGAGCTGGCGCAGCCGTTCGCCGCGCAGCATGGTGATGTCGACGCCGTCGAAATCGATGCGACCACTGTCGGCGTCGATGATGCGGGCCACCATGCGGGCCGTGGTGCTCTTGCCCGACCCCGACTCTCCGACCAGTGCGAACGTCGAGCCGCGGGCGATCTCGAACCCGATGTCGGCGACCGCGGGCGCAGCCTCACCGCCGCGACGCGCCATCGACGCATAGGTCTTGGTCAGGGACTGCGCGCGGAGGAGGGGCGCGGATGCCGTAGCGGCCTCGCGCGGGCGGATGCCGGCCGTCGGGCGCAGCCGTCCGCTGTTCAGCCCGGGCGCTGCGGAGACCAGGCGGCGCGTGTAGTCGTGCGACGGCGCCGAAAGCACCTGGCGGGCGGGCCCGGTCTCCACGACGACGCCCCGCTCGACGACGACGATGCGGTCGGCACGATCGGCGGCGACCGCGAGATCGTGCGTCACCAGCAGCACGGACGTGCCGTGCGCGGCCGCGAGCTGTTGCATCCGGTCCAGCACGTGGCGCTGGACGGTGGCATCGAGCGCACTCGTCGGCTCGTCGGCGATGACCAGTTCGGGATCGCACGCCCACGCGATCCCGATGAGCACGCGCTGACGGAGCCCCCCGGAGAGCTCATGCGGGTACTGCCGGGCGCGCACGTCCGGATCCGGGATGCCGACCTCGCCGAGGATCTCGACCGCTCGCGCCGCGGCGGCGGCCGGCGGCATCGCACGATGACGCCGGAGCGACTCGGCGATCTGCGCACCGACCCGCATCAACGGGTTGAGGCTGTGCGAGGGGTCTTGCGGGACGAAGCCGATGCGGCCGCCGCGCAGGCGTCGCATCGCGGCCATCGGCATCCGCAGCACCTCGCTCCCGTCGAACACGATTGACGAACCGGCCCGCACGCGGGCCTCGGGCGGCAGCAGACGCACAAGCGAGTGCGCGAGGGTGCTCTTGCCGGACCCGGACTCCCCCACGACCGCGACGATCTCACCGCGGCCGATCTCCAGGTCTATGCCCCGCACGGCGGAGAAGGCGCGGCGCCCGGAACCGTAGTCGATCTGCAGGCCGGTTACCGTCAGCAGGGCGCTCATCGGTCACCTCCGATGTAGTGGGAGACACGGTTCACCGCGAGGATGACGGCGAGGATGACGATGCCCGGCAGAATGCTCAGCCACGGCGCGGTGGCGATGTAGTCGCGCCCGGAGGAGACGAGCGCTCCCCATTCCGGTGCGGGGGGCTGCGCCCCGAAGCCCAGGAAGCTCAGCGACGAGACCGAGAGGATCGCCAGCGCGAGCTCCAGCACGGCCATGGACACGACCTGGCGGGCGGCGTTGGGCAGCACATGCCGGACCAGCACCGTCGGGCCGCGCACCCCGAGCGTGCGCGCGGCTTCGACGAATTCCTCGCCGCGCACGCGCAGCACCTGCGCCCGCATGACGCGCGCGAACGATCCCGACGAGCCCAGCCCCACACCGATCGCGATGGAGACGGGACCGAACCCGAGGGTCGCGACGACGATCAGGGCGAGCAGGATGCCGGGGATGGCCAACAGCACGTCCACGAACCGCATGACGACGAAGTCGACCGGGCCGCGCAGGTAGCCGGTGACAAGTCCAATCACACCACCGACGATGCCGCCGACGAGCACCGCGAGGCCCGCGGCCTCCAACGACAGCTGAGCACCGTAGATCACCCGCGAGAACACGTCGCGGGCAAGGTTGTCGGTGCCGAACAGGTGCTCGAGGCTGGGCGGCTCGAACCGCGTCGTGCCGACCGAGGCATACGGGTCGTAGGGCGCGAGCCATTGCGGGGCGACCACGGCGACCACGGTCAGAATCAGGAAGAGCAGGGAGATGATCAGGCCGGGTTTGCGGAGGACGCTCATGCGAACACCGCCTTGCGCCGCCGGCTGAGCCGGGTGCGTGTGCGCGGATCGATGACGCCGTACAGGATCTCGACGATCATGGTGGTCACCGCGTAGACGACCGCCACCACGATGACGACGCCCATGAGGACGTTGATGTCTCGTGCCTCCACGGCATCGACGGTCACGCGCCAGATGCCGTCACGGGAGAAGACGGTCTCGACCACGGCCGTGCCGCCGGCGAGATAGCCGATCTGCAGACCGATGATCGTGATCGAGGGCAGCATCGCGTTGCGCAGCACGTGCCGCGCAACGACGGCGAACTGGGAGAGGCCCTTCGCGTTGGCCGTGAACACGAACGGGCTCGCACCGGCGTCGAACACCGCCGCCGAGAAGACCTGGAAGAAGACGGCTCCGGTCGGCAGAGCCAGGGTGATGCCCGGCAGCACGACGCTGGCGAAGCTGCCGGTGCCGGACGCCGGGAACCAATGAAAGCCGAAGGAGAACACGCTGATCAGTGCGACACCGGTGAGGAACGCCGGGAGCGCGATGCCGAGCGGTGGGATCTGGGTGACGATGTTGCGCACCCAGGCCGGACGGGCGAGGTAGGCCCATACGGTGAACACCAGCGCTCCGACGAAGCCGAGGAGCAGCGCGAACACGGCGACGGCGGCAGTGTGCGGGAAGGCACGGACGATCATCTCCCCGACGGACTGCCCGGTCGAGATCGAGACCCCCAGGTCGCCTCGGAACAGCGCCAGGAAGTTGGCGACGTACTGCTGCCACACCGTCCCGTCCAGCCCGTACTGTGCACGGAGCTGCGCCAGCTGTTCGGGATCGGTGGTTGTGGCGTCCCCGCCCTTCACCGACAGTGCGGCGAGGACGGGGTCGCCGGGCAGCGCGTGGATCAGCAGGAAGGCCACCGTGTAGGTCGCCCACACCACGAAGATGCACTGGACGATCTTCGGGAGGATGAAGCGGGCGATCGCCGCCGTGCTCGATTCCTTCATTGCCGTATCCTCGCGCTGCCCGGGGCCGGGCTCAGTCCGACATGACCATCGTGTCGTACAGGTTCAGCCGCGACGCCGAGTCGAACTCGATGCCCTCGACTCCGGCACGCGAGGCGTGCAGCTGCGTGGTCTCCAGCAGCGGGATCACGTACGCCTCATCGATGACCGTCTGCTGGATCTGGTCGACCAGATCCTGGCGGGCGTCGGTGTCGGTGGTCTGTGCCTGCTCCTGCAGCAGATCTTCCAGCGCCGAGTCGTCGATGATGCCCCAGCGCGAGGAGGAGGTCTCGGAGAGCAGCACTCGCAGCACGTCCGGGTCGGTACGGGTCAGACCGCCGCCCAGCAGCTCGTAGTCGCCGGACGCGATCGCCGCGAAGAAGTCGGCCGAGGACACCATGTTCAGCTCGAGGTCGATGCCGACCTCCTTCAGCTCCTGCTGTGTCACTTCGAACACGTCCTGCGCGTAGAAGGCGGTGACGGTGATGGTCAGCTCCTGGCCGTCCTTCTCGTAGATCCCATCGGAGCCGAGCGTCCATCCGTCGCCCTCGAGCAGCGCCTTGGCGCCGTCCGGGTCGTATGTCAGCTCGTCGCTTTCGTCGGTGTAGCCGGGCGTCGACGACGTGAGGACGCTGGAGGCCGCCTGACCGCTCGTGGAACCGGTGATCGAGTTGATCGAGTCGCGGTCCACACCCATCTGAATCGCCTGGCGCACGGTCTCATCACCCGCGAGTCCGTTCGCGGTGTTCGCGATGAGAGAGGTGGGCACGCCGGGGTTCGCCTTTGCGTAGAGCGTGTAGTCGTCCGTGGTGAAGCGGGCCTCATCCGCGTACGGGAGGTCCTGGATCACGTCGTACTCACCGGACTCGAGACCACCCGTGCGGACGCTGGCCTCGGTGATGATCGGGAAGGTAACGCTGTCGAGGTAGGCCTCACCCTCGTGGTCGCGCAGCTCCGAGGCCCAGTCGTAGCCGTCGCGCTTGACGATGGTGACCGAATCGTTGGGTACGTAGGAGTCGAGCGTGAACGCCCCCGATCCGGCGATCGAGGAGCAACGGTCGGCGCTGGAGGCCTGAGTCGTGGCGTCCGACACGATGCCGAGCGACATGGTGGTCGCACCCTGCTCGAACACCACGTTCGGTGACGAGAAGTTCACCGTGAACTCGGTGTCGCTGACGATGTCGGTGCCGATGTAGCCGGCCAGGTAGCCGTTGGCGAGGGATGCGGACGAGCCCATCGCCTGGATCGCGTCGAAGTTGTCCGCCACGACCTGGGAGGTCAGCGCGGTGCCATCGCTGAACGTGACGCCGTCACGCAGGGTGAACGTGTACTGGGTCGCGTCGTCGTTCACGGACCAGTCGGAGGCGAGCCAGCCCACGATCTCACCCGTGTCGGAGTCCTGATCCAGCAGCGAGTCCACCAGCTGGCGCCCGATGTTCAGCGAGGTGGTCAGCGATGTCTGCTGCGGGTCGATGCAGGTCGGGTCCTCCTTGAGGGCGAAGACGATGTCCTGAGCGACGTCGGCGTCCGGCGTGCTCGCCGCGTCGGTCGTACCCGCGCAGCCGGCGAGCGCGAAGACGGCCAGCGCCGCGGTCAGGGGCGCGGCAAGCCGGCGCAGTCGATGGGACCGGGATGTGGTCACAGTGATCTCCTTGAGTGTGGTGATGCGGGGATGGTGCGGGTGGCGCGGTCTACGGGTCGTTACGCCGGCAGCGCGCCGGAGATCAGCTCGCCGCGGGCGACGACGGCGACGATATTCTCGGCGGTCAACTGGTCGATGTTCTCCCAGGGCCGGCCACGCAGGACGATGAAGTCGGCGCCGAGCCCCGGACGGATGCGACCGGTGACACCGCCCAGCCGGATGGCGTCGGCGGCGTCAGAGGTTCCGGCGCGCAGGGTGCGCGCGGCGTCCCAGTCGAAGGCGGTGCGCATGAGCCGCAGCTCTTCGAGCTGGTCGCCGAAGCGGACCATGACCCCGTTGGCGTCCGTCCCGAGCACGAAGCGCACGCCCGCGGCCGCCGCGCCGACGAAGTTCTCGTCGCGTTCGGCGACGACGGCGCGGCCCTTCTCGGCCGCATCGTCGCTGACCGGGATGCGGCGCTGTGCGATGGCGTCGTTGATCATCAGCGTCGGCGCGACCGGGATGTTGCGCTCGATCAGGGTGTCCCAGTGGCGGGGGAGGATGCCGGTGCCGTGCTCGATCGAGTCGACCTCGAACTCGAGGGCGATGTCGACGCCCTCGGAGGTGTGGGTATGGGCGGCGACGAGCATGCCCAGGGCATGCGCCTCGTCGAGGGTTGCGGCGATCTCCTGGGGCGTCTGATTGCGCCACCCGACCTTGTCACCGATGGAGAGGACGCCTCCGCTAGTGAAGATCTTGATGCCGTCCGCGCCCTGTCTGGCCCATTGCCGGACGAGCTTGCGGCATTCGTCGGGCGAGTCGGCCAACGGGGCGCGCTGGGGATAGTGCGGCGGCACGAACAAGTCGCCATGTCCGGCAGTCATCCCGACCGCGCCGTGCACCTGCAGTCGCGGACCGGGGATGAGTCCCGCCGCGAGGGCACGCGCTGCCGAGAGCTGCACCTCGCTGCCGGAGAGATCGCGCAGCGTGGTGACACCGGCCGCAGCCGCGTGTCGCGCGTGCGCGACGACGTGCAGCGCCCGCTCCGACGCGGGGGTGATCAGCGGCCACGTCATCCAGTCCACGGGG
>JAATGR010000086.1 GCA_015654575.1 Actinomycetales bacterium | reverse complement strand
GGGGAGCCGCCGCGGCGACGGCTCATCTGCTCGCCCTCGGTCACCGCTCCGTGGCGCACCTCGCGGGCCCCGCCGGTTCGTACGCGGCCGCCGAACGCGAACGTGGGTGGCGCGAGACGCTGGCGGCGGCCGGGGCGCCGGTCGCGGAGCCCGTGCGCGGACGGTGGACGGCCGCATCCGGTCATGAGGCCGCCTCGGCGCTTCTGACGTCGGATGCCGTCGGCACCGCCCTGTTCGTCGCGAACGATCAGATGGCGCTCGGTGCGCTGCGCGCGCTGGCCGAGAGCGGGCTGCGCGTGCCGGACGATGTCAGCGTCGTGGGATTCGACGACGTGGCGGATGCCGCCGACTACGCGCCGCCGCTGACCACCATCCGGCAGCGCTTCGACCTGCTCGGAGGCCGTGTCGTGACGGCTCTGTTCACCCCCGAGGAGGCGTCGCTGCGCACGATCGTGCAGGGGTTGCTGGTCCCCCGGGGCAGCACCGCACTTCCGCCCGCGGCGGGCTGAAGGTCCGGTCAGCGGGCGTTGCGGCGCGCGTCCCACCCGGTACGGACCATGTCGTCGACGGTGTAACGCATCCGCCAATCGAGGTCGCGGGCGGCCAGCTCCCCGGTGGCGACGATGCGGTCGGGGTCGCCGGCGCGGCGCGGGCCGATCGCGGGCGTGAACGCGATGCCGGTCACGCGCGCCATCGCGTCCATGATCTCCCTGACGCTCAGCCCGTTCTGCGAGCCCAGATTGTACGCGGGCTCGACCGGCTCACCGGCGGAGAGACGGAGCGCTGCGACCGCGTGAGCCGCGGCGATATCCGCCACGTGCACGTAATCGCGCACGTTGGTGCCGTCCGGAGTGTCGTAGTCGTCGCCGTTGATCTGCGGCGTCGCGCCCTCGAGCAGCTTCTCGAACACGATCGGGAACAGGTTGTGCGGGCTGGTGTCGTAGACCTGCGGGTCACCGGATCCGACGACGTTGAAGTAGCGCAGCGAGGTGTGACGCAGCGGATGTGGGGAGTCCGCCGTGGCGACACCCACGTCTCGGATGAGCCACTCCCCGATGAGCTTCGACTCGCCGTAGGGGGAGGCGGGTCGCTTGGGGAGGTCTTCGGTCACCAGCGGCACATCGGGGGTGCCGTACACCGCGGCTGAGGAGGAGAAGACGAGGTTGCGCACGCCCGCGGCATCCATCGCCTGCAGCACCCTGCGGGTGGCTTCGACGTTCTGCTCGTAGGTGTGCAGCGGTCGCCGTACCGACACGCCGGCGTACTTGAAGCCGGCGACATGGATGACGCCCGCCACGGCGTGCTCGCGCAGCGTCCGCTCGACGAGGTCGGTGTCGAGGATGGTGCCGTGGACGAACGGCACGTCGTCCGGGACGAACGACGCGTGGCCGCTGGAGAGGTCGTCGATGACGACCGGGGGGATCCCCGCCGCAGCGAGGGCGCGGACGATGTGCGCTCCGATGTAGCCGGCGCCGCCGGTGACAAGCCAGGTCATTCGTGTTCCTTTCATGACGGCGTCGGGGCGCCCCATCGACTCTCTCACAGTCGTCGATCGAGGATCCGCCGCAGCACTCCTCCGCCCGCCGGGTACCGCAGGCCACCGCCTAGGCTCGGCCTGTGAGAATCGTGGTCGCGCCCGACAGCTTCAAGGGATCGATCCGGGCGGCGGATGCGGCGGTGGCTCTGGCGGAGGGCTGGGGCGAGGTCGATCCGGACGCGAAGGTCGAGCTGCGGCCGATGGCCGACAGCGGCGAGGGCACGCTCGACGCCTTCGCCGCGGCGATACCCGGCGCGCGCCGCATCCCCGTGACGGTGCCGCACCCCGCCGGACGTGGGTCCGACGTCACCGCCGAATGGCTGCTGTTGCCGGGCGCGCCCGCCGGCACCGCCGTGGTGGAACTCGCCGCGACGTGCGGCATCGAGCTGTTCGGGCGGGCACGCGACCCGTGGCACGCCTCCACGGAGGGGTTCGGTGTCGCGATCGCCGCCGCGCTCGACGCCGGTGTCGCCCGCCTGGTGCTCGCGATCGGCTCCAGCGCCTCGACCGACGGCGGAGCTGGCATGCTGCACGCCCTCGGTGCGCGCTTCTTCTCCCGAGGGCCGGCCGACGGCGCACAGCAACGGATGGATGCGGCGGCGCTGCGCGATCTCACCGCTGTCGACCTGTCGGGGCTGCGCCCGTTGCCGTCCGGAGGTGCTGCCGTGCTGACCGACGTCACCGCGCCATTGTGCGGGCCGGCGGGGGCAGCGGCGGTCTTCGGTCCGCAGAAGGGGTTCGACCCCGCGGACGTGCCGGAGATCGACGCCCTGCTGGCGGGCTATGCGACCCGTTTCGGCGTCGACCCCGGCATCCCGGGTGCCGGCGCCGCCGGAGGCACCGGGTTCGGCCTGCTCGCCTGGGGCGCGCGTCTCGTTCCCGGCGCCGCCGAGATCGCGCGCCTGGTCGGGTTGCCTGCGGCGGTGGCATCGGCCTCCGTCGTGGTGACGGGCGAGGGCGCGTACGACGGGCAGTCCGCGACCGGAAAGGCGCCCGCGCAGGTCGCGGCGCTCGCCGCGGCCTCCCGGACGCCGGTCGCCCTGGTCGCCGGCAGGATCGATCCGGAGGCCGACACCTCGGCGTTCGCCGCGTCCGTCTCGCTCACCGACCTGGCCGAGGATTCCGACGCGGCTCAGGCAGACCCGGCGCGCTGGCTGCGCGTCGCCGGAGCGGTGCTGGCGCGTCGCCTTCGCTGACCGCCGGGGCGTCAGACGTCGCCGAGCGCTTCGGCCACCACCGCGCGGGCCTGTTCCTGCACCTGGCGCAGATGGCCTTCGCCCCGCAGCGACTCCGCGTAAAGCTTGTACACGTCCTCCGTGCCCGAGGGGCGCGCGGCGAACCACGCATCCGCGGTCACGACCTTGAGGCCGCCGATGGCCGCGCCGTTGCCGGGCGCGTGCGAGAGCTTCGCGGTGATCTCCTCGCCCGCGAGCTCGGTGGCGGTGACCGCATCCGGCGACAGCTTCGCCAGCGCCGCCTTCTGCGCGGTCGATGCCGGGGCATCGATGCGCTGGTAAACCGACGCGCCGAAGGTGTCCTCCAGTTCGGCGTACCGCTGCGACGGCGTCTTGCCGGTCACGGCGAGGATCTCCGCCGCGAGCAGACACAGCAGGATGCCGTCCTTGTCGGTGGTCCACACGGTGCCGTCCATCCGCAGGAAGGAGGCTCCCGCCGACTCCTCACCGCCGAAGGCGACTGAGCCGTCGAGCAGCCCGGGGACGAACCACTTGAACCCGACTGGCACTTCGTAGAGCTCGCGACCGAGGGCCTCCACAACGCGGTCGATGATCATCGACGAGACCAGCGTCTTGCCGACGGCGGCATCCTCCGGCCAGCCCTCGCGGTGGCTGAACAGGTAGTCGATTGCGACGGCGAGGTAGTGGTTCGGGTTCATGAGCCCGGCGTCGGGGGTGACGATGCCGTGCCGGTCGGCGTCGGCGTCGTTCCCGGTGAGGATGTCGTACTCCTCGCGCCGCGCGACGAGCGCCGCCATCGCCGACGGCGAGGACGGATCCATCCGGATCTTCTCGTCCCAGTCGAGGGTCATGAACCGCCACGTCGGGTCGACGTCCGGGTTGACGACGGTCAGATCGAGCCCGTAGTGCTCGGCGATCAGCGCCCAGTACTCGACCGAGGCCCCGCCGAGTGGATCGGCCCCGATTCGCACGCCCGCGCGTTTGATCGCGGCGATGTCGATGATCGAATCGAGGTCGCGCACGTAGGCCTCGCGGAAGTCGTACGTGCCGAGCGCATCGGCGTCGAGGTCGGCGTAGCGGGTGCGCTTCACGCCCTTCAGGCCGTCGGCGATGAGGGCGTTGGCCCGGTCCGCGATCCATCCGGTCGCGTCGGTGTCGGCCGGTCCGCCGGTCGGCGGGTTGTATTTGAAGCCACCGTCCCGCGGCGGGTTGTGGCTGGGGGTCACGACGATGCCGTCGGCCCGACGGGGGTCGTCGGGCGTGCGGTCGCGGTTGTATGCGAGGATCGCGTGGCTCAGCGCCGGGGTCGGCACCCAGGAGTCTCGTGCGTCGACGCGGACATCGACGCCGCCTGCGACCAGCACCTCGATCGCGGTGCGCTCGGCGGGCAGCGACAGCCCGTGCGTGTCGCGGCCGAGGAAGAGCGGACCGGCGATGCCCTGGGCGGATCGGTAGTCCACGATGGCCTGCGTGGTGGCCAGGATGTGGTCCTCGTTGAAGCTCGTCGACAGCGAGGACCCGCGGTGGCCGCTCGTGCCGAACGCCACGCGCTGCGCCGGCACGGATGGATCCGGCCGCCGGTCGTAGTACGCGGCGATGAGTTCGTCGACGTCGATGAGGTCGGATGCTTCGGCGGGCTGTCCTGCGCGGCTCATGCGCCTAGTCTGCCTTGCTCGTCGCCGTCGGGCATCCTCCGGTCTAGGCTGAGTGCCCGTGACCGTCGCCGACCCCGCTCCCCGCCGCACCTACAGCTACCTGGGCCCTGCGGGCACGTTCACCGAAGCGGCCCTGGCGCAGGTGCCCGAAGCCCGCGATCAGGTTTGGAAGCCGGTGAACAACGTCGCCGAGGCGCTCGCCGACGTGGTCGAAGGACGCGCGGATGCCGCCATGATCGCGATCGAGAACTCCGTCGACGGCGGGGTCTCCACCGCCCAGGACGCGTTGGCGACCATGCCGGGCCTCCGGATCGTGGGGGAGTACCTGGTGCCGGTCAGCTTCGTGCTCGTCGGGCGGCCGGGTGCGATCCTGGCGGACGTGTCGGTCGTGTCGGCGCATCCGGTGGCCTACGCGCAGTGCCTGCAGTGGCTCGGTCGGAGCCTGCCCGGGCACGCGCACCTGCCGGCGGCCAGCAACGTCGCGAGCGCTCTGGGACTGATCGACGGCACCAGCCAGGCGGATGCGGCGATCGCGCCGCCCGGCATCCTCGAGCACCACGACCTGACGCTGCTGGCCGAAGACATCGGCGACAACACGCAGGCCGTCACCCGGTTCGTGCTCGTGCAGCGCACCGTCGCGCCGCCCTCGCCCACCGGGGCCGACAAGACCTCGCTGATCGTGGAACTGCCCTCGGACTACCCCGGTGCGCTGCTGGAGATGCTCGAGCAGTTCGCCACCCGCGGCATCAACCTCTCACTGCTGGCCTCCCGGCCCATCGGCGACGAACTGGGACGCTACCGGTTTGTCATCGACGCCGACGGACACGTCCACGACGAACGGATGGCCGATGCGCTCCTGGGGTTGCGGAGATTCAGCCCGAAGGTGATCTTCCTGGGCTCCTATCCGCGTGCCGACCGGGCCATCGTCCGCTACAGCGACCGGTATTCCGACGATGTGTTCGTCGACGCGCGCGACTGGCTGCGCGGGCTGCTCGGGGGCGAGCCGGAGGCGTAGGCGCGACGGTCTGGCGCTGTCACGGCCGCGCTGGCGGCGAGGCTGCCTCAAGCGGCTGCGCATAACTCAGGCAGAATGCGGTCGGCGGCCGTCTGATAGACGGTGAACCACCGGTTTTGCATGAGTTATGCGCAGTGCGGGCGGCCCGCCCGGTTCATGGCCGAGCCTCGACGTCGGCCATGAACCGGTCCGAAGCGCCTTCCAAAGGCGCGGACGTGGCGGGGGCGACGGACGCGGACACGGCGGGAACGGTGCGCGCGGCCGCGCGGCGCGGGTCACCCTCGGGCAGCGAGTCGATCAGGATGCGGCTCGGATGCGCCGACGAGCCGGTCACCAGATACCGCTGCCCGGGCCGCACGCGGCTCGCCTCAGCGAGGACGGCGGGGTCCCATTCCGTCGCGGCCTCGGTCGTCCGGCCCGCTTCGGTGTCTCCGGTCGCTTCGGCGTCCCCGCTCCCCTCGCTGCGCCACGCCGGAGGCACGGATGCCGTCGGCACCGACACTGCCGGCATGGGCACCGCCGTGGTCACGGGAGTCGCGGTAGCGCGCGCCGCGAGCTCGTCGCGCGCGACGTCGGATTCCGTGCGGGACGCCGCGGTGTCCTTGTTCTCGTGCTTCAGGATGCGCACGGACTGGCCGACGCTCCGGGCGAGGGCCGGGAGCTTGGCCGCGCCGAAGAGCAGGACGACGATCGCCAGGATGAGGAGGGCGTGCCAGCCCGTCAGACTTTGCAGCATGAGGTTCTCCTTCGGATGATCGCGCTCAGCGGCGTCCGCCGCCCGAACCGCCGCCGGAACCCCCGGCGGTGGACAGCGTGGCGGCGGTCGTGGTGTCGATCGCGACGGACAGGGATCCGACGTAGCCGGAGGAGGCATCCCCGGTGAAGGTCGCCATCTCGAGGTCGTAGCCGTCGCCGAAGACGTTGTCGCTGGCGAGACTGACCTGCGCGAGGTTCGCGGCCGACCCGGAATAGGCGTCGAGCGTGTAGACGGTGTGGAGCATGCTCTCCGGGAAGGCGACCTGCGAGGTCGCGATCTGGTTGTCCGCGTTTGTCGCCGAGGCGGCATCCGGGTACACCTCGAAGTGGATATGCGTCCAGCGGCCCAGGTAGCACCCGGGCACGATGGTCTGGAAGGTGACCTGGCCGTTGGCGTCGGTGACCTGGATGCCGCGCAGATACGTTTCGTCGACGATCGCGTCCGAGTACATCGAGTACAACCCCTGGGCGTCGCACTGCCAGACGTAGACCGCGACGCCGGCGAACGGGACGTTGCCGTTCGCGAGGTCGCTGACGGTGAGCGTGAACGACAGTGGGACGCCGTCGACGGTCGCGCCCCCGTCGAGGCTCGAGGTGATGTCGCTGCGCACGATTCCGGATTCTTCGAGCACGTTCACCCCGCTCGTGCCGTCAGCAGGATAGGGGCCGTTGGTCTCCTGCGGAACCTCTTCGGTGGCAAGGGTCGCGGTCGAGCTCGCGCTGGCCGTGGGTGTCGGGGTCGCGGTGGTGCTCGGAGTCGCGGATGCGGTCGTCATCGCGTTCGAGGTGGCCGAGCACGCAGCCAGGGTGGCGGCGCCGACGCCGAGTCCGACGAGACTGAGCATGCCGCGCCGGCTGACCAGCGTCCGCATGTCGAACCCGGCGCCCTGGTCGACGACCTCGTCGTCGGGGCGGTTCAGGAGGCGTCCTTCGTAGGCGGGGCCGTCGGGGGTCTGTTCCGGTTCGGGGATGCGGGCCATGGAGGCCTCCTCTCGGATCTCGTCAGAAGGGCGATCTGATGCGACCAGTCTGAAAGGCGGCGATCTCGGGAGCCTCAGCCCCTGCTATGTCCCCGCTATGAGGGTGGCGGCGAGCAGTCGGAGCGTCTGCGCTCGGCCGCCGGCGGCGTCCTTTGCTTCTGCCTCGTAGGCCCCGGCGACCGGGGATACCATGACCTCGTCGACCCCGTTCTCGTCGGCGAGGGAGCGCAGCGCTGCTTCCGCTTCCTCGGGGGTGCCGAGCAACCAGTGCTCTCGGGCGCGTTCTGCGACCGCCTCGCCGAGGTGGTCTGCGGCTTCCGCCTCCTGCGCCTGTTCCACCGTCTCCAGCGGGATCAGCGGTCGGTTGCTGCGGAGCCGGGCCATCATCCGGATCTGCGGCAGTGCGCGCGCCTCCGCCTCCTCGCGGGTGGGCGCGACGACTGCGTTGACGGTGACGAAGGTCACCGGCTCCGGGTGAGCCTCGCTCGGGCGGTACTGCTGCCGGTACAGCGCGAGCGAGCGCTCCAGACCCTCGCCGGAGAAATGGTTCGCGAAGACGTAGGGCAGGCCGAGGGATGCTGCCAGCTGCGCCGAATAGTCGCTCGATCCCAGCAGCCACAGCTCCGGTGCACCGCTCGCCGCGGGAGTCGCGTGAACCGTGTAGGTGCCGCCTGAGGTGAACCTCACCGTCGCGCCCTCGCTCGATGCGAGAGAGACGATGTCCTGCAGGTTGTCCGGGAATCTGTCGACATCGCTCGTCGCGCCGGAGCGATGCAGGAGCTGGGTGATGACCGGGTCGCTGCCGGGCGCGCGGCCGATCCCGAGATCGATGCGTCCGGGGGCGATGGCTTCGAGCGCCGCGAACTGCTCGGCGACGATGAGTGGGGCGTGGTTGGGGAGCATCACGCCGCCGGAGCCGACTCGGATGCGGCGGGTGCGTGCCGCCGCTGCCGCGATCAGTACGGGCGGTGCGGTGGAGGCGACGGCGGGCATGTTGTGGTGCTCGGCGAACCAGTAGCGGCGATAGCCGAGCTCCTCGGCCTCGCGCACGAGGTCCAGGGATGCGGCGACGGCCTGCGCGCTGGTCTGGCCGGTGCGGACGGGGACGAGGTCGAGGACGGAGAGGGCGGTGATGCTCATCGCCTGGTGCAACCCCCTCTGACCGTCCCGGTATTCCGCGTCGCGCACGTGCTGCGTCGGCGCCGAGGGCTCAGCGACCGCGCTTCACCGCGTCGTAGGCGTCCAGGGCCCGGCGCCGGGAGGCTGCGAGTTCGACGACCGGCTCGATCGTCCCGGAGTCCGGCGCCCATCGGTTGACGTACGCACCGTCGGGGTCGAATTTCTGCTGCTGCAACACGGGGTTGAAGACCCGGAAGTATGGCGCGGCGTCGGCACCGGAGCCGGCGATCCACTGCCAGTTGAACGGGTTGCTCGCGGCGTCCGCGTCGACCAGGGTGTCCCAGAACCATTGTTCGCCCTGCCGCCAGTCGATCCGCAGATTCTTCACCAGGAAGGATGCCGCGACCATCCGCACCCGGTTGTGCATGTGGCCGGTGTCCCAAAGCTCGCGCATCCCCGCGTCGACTAGTGGGTATCCGGTGCGTCCCCGTTGCCACGTGCGCAGCAGCGATGGGTCCGGATCCGCCCACGGGAAGCCGTTGAACTCCGCCCTCAGATTGGCGGTCGCGAGCGTGGGATGGTGGAACAGGATGTGCCAGGCGAACTCCCGCCAACCCACCTCGGAGAGGAAGCTCCCCGGGTCGGCGTCCGCCGACAGTGCGGCGTGCCACACCTGGTGCGGACTCAGCTCGCCCCACCGCAGGCGGGGGGACAGCAGTGAGGACGATCCCGCTGCGGGCTCGTCCCTGGCGGTGTCGTAGGCGCTGAGATCCTCGCGGAGGAAATCATCCAAGCGTCGGATCGCCGCCGGCTCTCCGGGCTCCCACCGTTCGCGGAGTCCGCCCGCCCAGTCATGCGCCGGCAGCAGGCCCCAGTCGTCGAGGGCTTCCGAGGCCGGTGCCTGTCGAAGAGTGGGCATCCGGTCGGGCGCGGGCAGCGGCCGGCGGGGAGCGGGAAGGCGGAGGCACGCCCGCCAGAACGGGGTGAACACGGAGAACGGTGCGTCGGCGCCGGTCCGCACCGTCCACGGCTCGAACAGCAGCGACCCGCCGAACGAGCGCACCTCGATTCCCTCGGCGCGCAGCTTGTCCTTCAGGGCGGCATCGACCGCGCGCTCGGCGGCGGCGTAGCGGCGGTTCCAGGCGACGGCGGTCGCGCCGACATCCGCGACGGCCTGGGACACCGCTGCCACGGCCGGTCCGCGGCGCAGGATCAGGGTCGACCCGTGCTCCCGCAGCTGCTCTTCGAGCGAGGCGAGCGAATGGTGCAGCCACCAGCGGGCGGCGGCTCCGAGCGGGCGGATGCCGGGCGATGCCTCGTCAAGCACGTACAGGCCGATGATCGGCTCGTCGCGTGCGAGCGCGGCGTTCAGCGCCGGGTTGTCTGCCACTCGAAGGTCATCCCGAAACCAGAGGAGGGTGCTCACCTGGTCCACGGTAGGCCAGGCGTGCCGCCGGGGTCCCCGTGTGTCACCCCGCTCCGGCCCCGACCCTGCGCATAACTCAGGCAGAACCGGCTTCCGCCGTGGGCGGATGGTCGGGCCGACGCGGTTCTGCCTGAGTTGTGAACGCCCCCGCTCAGGCTCCCGGCACACGGTGCCCGGTCGGCACCGTCACGATGAGGCCCCCGGCGACGACCCGGCAGCGCAGGCGCACGGCGCGGCCGAACTCGTCGCCGTCGAGCTGCACGGCCTGGGCCGGTTCCGCACCGGCTTCGGCGAGCTCGCCCTGCAGGTAACGCATCGACTGGTCGCGGCGGCGTTCCAGCACCAGGCGTCCCGCGCGGAAGCGTCGCAGCACCGAGTTGTCCCACCAGACCTTGCGCCACACGGCGATCCAGCCCCACCAGCCGCGCGGCTGGATCAGTACGACGTCCATGCTGCCGTCGACGATCGAGGCGTCGGGGATGAGTGCGATTCCGGCCGGCAGCGCACCGCAGTTCGCGAACAGGATGCTGTACACCCGGGTGGCGTGCATCCGGTCCTGATCGACCTCGTACACCAGCCGGAACGGCTTCGCCTTCGGCAGCGATCGGGCGGCCCCGTCCACGTAGGCGACCCATCCGACGGCTTTCTTCAGCGCGGGCCGGGTGTTCGCGATCATCGCGGCGTCCAGTCCCATGCCCGCCATCACGACGAACGCCGCGTCGTCGCGCGTTCCATCAGGGCGGGAGATCTCGGCGATGCCGATGTCGACGGCCTGCCGGTCGCCGTCGAACGTGGCGGCGATCACGAGCTCGGGGTCGTCCAGCGGCAGGGCGAGATTGCGGGCGAGTAGGTTGCCGGTGCCGCTGGGGACAATCGTCAGGGGGACGCCTGTGCCGGTCAGCGCTTCGGACACCGCGCGGACCGTCCCGTCGCCGCCGGCGACCAGCAACGCGTCCGCCCCGGACTCGAGCGCGACCCGCACGCAGCCCTGGCCGGCATCCTCGATGGTCGTCGGGAGGAGGATCGGGTCGGCCCAGCCGGCCTGCCGTGACAGGTGCACGACCTGCTCGCGCAACCGGTCGGCATCCACCTTGGTGGGGTTGTAGACCAGCGCAGCACGGCGCAGCACGGCCAGATCCCCAGTCATGCAGCAACGATATCCACGCGGCCGGGGGGTCGCGCTCGCATAGGATTGATGCGTGATCGACCCGATTCTGCTGCGTGATGACCCCGAGCTCGTGAAGCGTTCGCAGGTGGCGCGCGGCGAGTCGCCCGACACGGTGGATGCGGCGCTCGCCGCCGACCGCGACCGCCGGGCCGCGATCAGTTCCTTCGAGGAGTTGCGTGCCGCGCAGAACGCGCACGGCAAGACCGTCGCGCAGGCGCCGAAGGAGCAGAAGGCCGCTCTCGTCGCTGAGGCGAAGCACCTCAGCGAGAAGGTCAAGGCGGCGCAGCAGGCCGTCACCGTCGCGGAGGAGGTGGCATCCGTCGCCTTCGACAGGATCGAGAACATCGTCATCGACGGTGTTCCCGCGGGCGGCGAGGACGACTTCGTCACGTTGCGCACCCACGGCGAGATCCCGACGTTCGACTTCGAACCGCGGGATCACCTCGAGATCGGCGAGCTGCTCGGCGCGATCGACATGGAGCGTGGCACGAAGGTCTCCGGCAGTCGCTTCTACTTCCTGACCGGTGTCGGTGCGCGACTCGAGCTGGCGCTCATGACGCTCGCGCTCGACCGTGCCATCGCCGCCGGGTTCACCCCGATGATCCCGCCGACGCTCGTGCGTCCGGAGGTCATGCGCGGCACCGGATTCCTCGGCAAGCACTCCGCCGAGGTGTATCACCTCCAAGAGCAGGACCTCTACCTGGTCGGCACGAGCGAGGTGCCGCTGGCCGGCTATCACATGGACGAGATCATCGACCTCTCCCGTGGCGCCAAGCGCTACGCGGGCTGGTCGACCTGCTACCGCAGCGAGGCCGGCTCGTACGGCAAGGACACCCGCGGCATCATTCGCGTGCATCAGTTCAACAAGCTTGAGATGTTCGTCTACACCGACCCGGCGGACGCCGAGGCCGAGCACGACCGGCTCGTCGCCATGCAGGAGGGGATGCTGCAGTCGCTGGGCCTGGCCTATCGTGTCATCGACGTCGCCGCGGGAGATCTGGGATCGTCTGCGGCGCGCAAGTTCGACATCGAGGCGTGGGTGCCGACCCAGAATGCCTACCGCGAGCTCACGAGCACGTCGAACTGCACCACGTACCAGGCTCGGCGTCTCGACATCCGCCATCGCCCTGACGGCGGCAAGACGCAGCCCGTCGCGACGCTGAACGGCACGCTCGGAACGACGCGATGGATCGTCGCCATCCTCGAGGCCCATCAGCGTGCCGACGGCTCGGTCACGGTGCCCGAGGTGCTCCGCCCGTACCTCGGCGGACTCGAGGTGCTGGAGCCGATCGCGTGACCGAAGCGCGGCTGCCCGAGACCGGATCGGTGGAGGTCACGACGGCCGAGGAGGCCGTCGAGCTGGTCGAGGAGATCGCGGCCGAGGCTGAGGATCCGGCGATCGTCGGAGAGCGGCTACTGATCGTGCTCGACATCGACGGCACGGTGCTGCTGGAGGACGAATCGCTGAGCCCCGGCATCCTGGAGGCGGTGGCGCATGCTCACCGTGCCGGGCATGAGGTGATGCTCGCCACCGGGCGCAACTGGGAGTCCACCCGTGGCATCCAGCACGTGCTGCAGATCCAGCCGGACTACGCGGTCTGCTCCAACGGTGCGGTGATCATGAAGCGGGTCGACGACGCTGAGGCGCACTACGAGCGCTGGCACGTCGAGACCTTCGACCCGGCCGAGGTGCTCACTCAGCTGCGCGAACACCTCCCGGACGCCCGCTATCTCGTCGAGCTACCCGACGGTGGTCGCGAGTACACCGAGTATCTCGACGACTGGAACCTCATCAGCGCCAAGCGGGTGTCCTTCGAGGAGCTCGCCCGCCAGCCGGTGACGCGTGTCGTCGTGGTGGCGCCGGAGCACGACGAGCACGATTTCCTCGACCTCGTCGCGCGGATCGGGCTGAACCAGGTCTCGTATGCGGTGGGTTGGACGGCCTGGCTCGACATCGCACCGAAGGGTATTGACAAGGGCTCGGCGCTGGAGCTGGTGCGCGGTTGGCTGGGCGTCGATCCGGCGCGTGTGCTCGTGATGGGCGACGGACGCAACGATGTCGGCATGTTCGGGTGGGCGCGTGAGCGCGGCGGTCGTGCCGTCGCGATGGGGCAGGGACCGCAAGAGGTACGGGATGCCGCAGGCGAGGTCACCGGAACCGTCACGGACGGCGGCGTCGCCGCGGTGCTGCGCCGGCTGTAGCATCCGGAACCGTTCCGCACCGCGGGTCGTCTAGACTCGTCGGCGCGACGGATGCTGCGGCGTCCGTCCGGGAGGGGTGTCCGAGCGGCCGAAGGACCCGGTCTTGAAAACCGGTGGGCAGCAATGTCCCGTGGGTTCGAATCCCACCCTCTCCGCCCACGCGGGCACCGGAAAACCGTGGCGGTCCGGAATTTTCTCAGCCGAAGCCTGTAGGTTCGGCGCAGCGTGGCACCTGTTGCCGCGTCAGCCGACTTCCGCAGACCGAAGGACCCGAGTGAGCTCGTCGCCCCGAAGCCGACGCCGCCAGACGGTGGCGCGCCACGGCCAGCTGCGTTCGCCGCATCCGGTCGCGCAGATCATCAAACTCGTCGCCGTGTCCATGGCTGTCGTCGTGGTGGCGGGCCTCGGCGTCGTCGGATACAACACGTGGAGTCTGCTGTCGACGCTGTAGAGCAACGCGGTCGACCTCGAAGGGCAGACCGCGGCCGCGCCGGACATCGGCGCAATCGAGGGATCCTTCAATATCCTCCTGGTGGGTACCGATGCCTGCGAGGCGGAATACATCCAGTACTTCCCGGGGCGGTGCACCGGGTCGGCGGCATCCGGTGAGCTCAACGACGTCAACATCCTGATCCACGTGTCGGACAACCCGCGCAGGGTGACGGCGGTGTCGCTTCCCCGCGACCTCATGATCGCGATCCCCTCGTGCACGAGTGAGACCGGAACGACGACCTCCGCGATGGCCAAGCAGGCCCTGAATGAGGCGTATTCGTACGGCGGACTCAGCTGTGTCGCGAAGACGGTCTCGCAGCTTACCGGCGAGAACATCGACTACGCGGCGAAGATCACCTGGGGTGGGGTGATCGAGATCACGAATGCGATCGGCGGGGTGACCGTCTGCGTCGAGAACGGCATCTACGACGAGACGAACACTGGTCTGAGCCTTGATCCCGGCACGTACACGTTGCAGGGTGTCGAGGCGCTGGAGTTCCTGCGCACCCGTCACGGTGTGGGAGACGGATCGGATCTCGCGCGCATCTCGAACCAGCAGCAGTACATGTCGAGCCTGGTGAGAAAGATCGTCAGCGAAGACACCCTCTCCGATCCGGCGACGGTGTACAAACTCGCGACGACCGTGGTCGACAACATCACTCCATCGACGAGTCTGTCGAATCCGCTGACGCTCATGCAGCTCGCGTTGACTCTGAAGGGCGTCTCCTACGAGGACATCGTGTTCGTGCAGTATCCGACGACGGAGGATCCCTCCAATTCCGCTAAGGTCGTCCCGAACTCGTCCGCCGCGAGGATTCTGTTCAACGCGATCGACGCGAACCAGCAGCTGATCCTCACCGGCGAGACGTCTTCGAACGGGGGGACGACCCTCGTCGAGGGCGATGACACGACCGATACGTCGACGGCAACGCCGACACCGACGGACTCGGCGGCGACCGACACCTCGGATGCGGTCGAGCTGCCGTCCACGATCACGGGTCAGACCGCCGCGGAACAGACCTGCTCCAACGGAAACGGCTGAGAAGGATCCGTTCGCCGCGATCGCGGGGAGTGGCCGGGGACGGTCGGCTGACGTGACGCGCATCGGGTTCGGATGCTGGAGCAGAACCGGATATGATGGGCGGACGTGCGCGCCGGCAGGTGTGCTCGGGAGACGTCGCATAGTCCGGCCTAGTGCACCACCCTGCTAAGGTGGAGTCCCCGTAAGGGGACCGAGGGTTCAAATCCCTCCGTCTCCGCCAGGAAATACCTGGTCAGAGCCTATTCCTCTTCGACTTGTTCGACGCGGTGAGGATCCCGTTTTCGGGGCTCGAACCGTCCCAAGTGTCCCCCAGGTGTCCCCCGATACTTCCCGCTTCCTCGGCGGCGAGGCGGCGGATGTGGTCGCGGCGCTGGCCTTCGCCGAGGATGTGGGCGTAGACGGCGAGCACGGTGCGAGCCTCATCGCCGAGGTACTCAGCGACCTCGTGCACGGGTGTGCCGAGGCGCAGCCAGGTGGAGGCGGCGTAGTGCCGTAGGGCGTGTCGGTGGAAGCCGAGCGGGAATTTGCGGACGACGCCCACGGACAGTTGCCCGCCGTGCTGGTTGGTGAACAGGTAGTCGTCGGGGCTCTTGCCTGTGGCGTAAGTGCGGAAGATTGCCAGTGCTCGTGGGGATAGCGGGACGGGGCGTGTGCCGCGCCAGGACTTCGTTCCCTTCTCCTCATAGTGGTCGGAGTGGGAACGTTCGACGTTGAGCTGCGGGATCGGAACCTCGGAGAGCCAGTGCACGCGGATCGCGCGGAGCTCGCCCCAGCGCACGCCGGTCAGCGACATGAACTCGAACACGTCGGCGACATCGCTGCGCCGCTCCCGCAGGGTGGCGAGGGCTGCGGCTACGCGCTGAGGGGAGGGGACGTCCTTCGGGCTCACGGCTCGCTGGGCGACCGCGCTCAGCTCGGGGATCTTCTTCATCGTCCGCACGGGGTGCGGCTGGTGCAGGTAGCCATGTTCGTCGGCGTAGGTGAACAGGGCGCTGAGGGTGGTCTTGGCGCGCGCGACGGTGGAGGCTGCTTTCCCGCCGTGCAGCTCGGCCAGGAGGTGGCGGCGGATGTCGTCAGCCTGGATCGACGAGAGCGGGCGGACTCGGAGCGTGGCGGGGAGAGTGGCGAGGTTGTTGCGGTCCGTGTCCACGGTATGCGGGTTGCCGTCCTTGCGGGCGTCGAGGAACTGCGTCACGAGCTGGTCGAGCGTGAAGGAGCGCTTCGGCGCGAGCGGCCGGCCGGTCTCGATCAGGTGCTTCTGGTTGCGTTCCCAGGTCTCGGCCTCGCGCTTGATGTCGAACGCCTTGGTCGCCACCAGCTGTCGGCCGTTCTTGACCCGGACAAAGTAATAGGTCTTGCCGGCCTTGGTCGTGCGGGTCTCGATGCTCACTCGGCTACCCCCGCCAGCCGCTCCACGTCGATGCGGCGGTAGACCCGCTTGTGCCGGGTGAGTCGAATCGGCTCGACCGGGGCCTGGCCGGCGAGGGCGAGGGTGCGCAGCGTGGTGCGGTGGATGCCCAGCAATGCCGCGGTCTCCTCCTCGGAATAGAACAGCCGGGACGGCTCCGTCAGCCGTGACGCGTGCTCGGCCATGCCGTGACCTCCTAGACTCAAGTCATAGCGCATACGACAGCTATCGTCTTAGAGTAAAGCATGACTCGCTGAGAACAGCAAGCGTTTTAGATGGTGCTGTGGCTCGGTACACTCGGGATGTGTCCGATTCTCCGCGTCGCCCCGGCGATCAGTCCTATGACGGTCTGCTGGTGCAGGCCGATCTGCCGGAAGGCTGGTATCTGCCGGCCCGGTTCCCTGGTGGTCGTGACGACGATCGGAGTGCGTTGATCGATGAGGTGGTCGGTTATAACGATCAGGTGGTGACCGACAAGGATCGGCGGGCGCAGCGGGAGTCTGAGCAGAACGAGACGATCGACGGTCGCTGGCGCTATATCGAGCACGAGGCCACCGCGACGCGCGTGTTCATTCGACTGCAGCGGCAGCTGTATGCGGTGCCGGAGGAGGTGCGCATCACGGGGGTGCTGTACATGCCGTGGCGCCCGGGGGACCCGGTGTCGAGCCAGGATCTGCGTCATCTGCCGACCGCGCGGATCGAGGCCGCGATTAACGAGCGCATGTTCGCGATGAAGCGGGTCGAGACGATCACAGGTGGGAAGATCGTACTTCCGTCCGGGAGGAAGGTGAGCGAGCGCGAGTTGCTCAAACCGATTGGAGACCCGAGGCGTACTCCGGACTTCTACGAGTTGGTCGCGTTGCAATACGGGCGGCTCTCCGCCAAGGGGGATGTGAACCCCGCGGTGACGATGGCGGAGATCAACGGCGTCGCCCACCCCACGGCGCAAGGTTGGCTGGTGCGTGCCCGGGCGCGTGGGCTACTGCCACCCGGCCCCCGCGGGCGTCGCAGCTGACCGATCGGCGAGAGGTCGTGGTGCCGCTACAGGCCGATACCGGGACTGTCGCGTCCGGGCGAGGGCCGGCGGACGGAGGGCCGGCTGGCGCTGCGGCGGAGTTCGGCCGCGCGTTGGTCGATGACCGTCCTGGCGCGCGCGGAGGCGACGCGTTGGGTCTCGGCCTGCGCGGCGAGGTCATGGGCCAGGCGAGCGGCGTCGGGTAGGGGGAGCGACTCGAGCTGCGCGAGGCGTGTCCGGTCGTGCTCAGCCTGGCTCCGCAGCGCAGCGGCGCTGCTGGCGATGGCGCGCGGACTGGCGCCGCCCAGAGTCTGCTGATGAAGCAGGTAGGTCTGCTGCTGATGCCGGGCGGTGAGCTGTTGCCGCTCGCGGCGCGCGTCAGCAGCTTCCCGATCCGCTTCGACCACGCGGGGGTCGAGGTTCGCCTGCCTGCCGGCGGCGGTCTCCGCCCATTCCGGGACGCCAGCAGTCGTGACAGGGAGCTGGCGCCACCGGTCCCGGATAATGGCCTCGCTGTCGCGGTACACTGCGGTCGCGGCGTCCACCGTGCGGCTGGCGGCGCGGCGCCGGAAGAGTCCGGCGTCATCCCGCGCCTGCCGGGCGGTGCTGGCGCGAATCTCGGCGGCCAGGTAGGCGGTGCCTTCTACGGTCGCCTGCGTGAGCAGCGGGGCGGTGACCTCGGCGCGAACCTGCGCGGCGCGCTGATCGGCGGCCTCGACCTGTGCGGTGAGCGCGTCGTACTCGGCCTGGTGGCGAGCGGCACGCCGGTCCAGAGCCGCCAGAGTCTCCTCCCACCGCGCTGCCTGCTGCTCTGCGCGTGAAATCCGCTGCCGCAGCTGCGCGATCTGGGTGCTGACGAGTGCGACAGGACCGTCGAGAACAAGCCCTGCGACCGCGTCGTGCGCGTGTCCCGTCGCTTCGGCCAGTCAGCGATCAGCGCGATCACGCGCGAGCGCGGCGGTGAACTGCTCCCGCGCGTCTCCGAGGCCCGCAGCGACGACGTGCAGGCGGTTCACCTCGCGGCCGCGGGTGAGGCCGACGTAGATTCCCGTGGCGGTGAGTGTGTCGGAGAGGATCGTGTGCGACTCTGGCGCAGTCATGCCCTGCACGCCGTAGGCGGTGGAGGCATAAGCGAGGTGCGCGTGCTCCGCAACGTAGTCCGCAGGCACGCGCACGCTGTGTTGCTGCTTCCGGTCGCTGGCCGCGTCGCGCACCCACAAGCTGCCGTCGTTCTCGACGCGCTGGACGATCCAGGTCTGCCGGTTCGCCACACCCACCTCGGAATCGTTGCGGCGGGTCTGGATCAAGTCGCCCCGGCCGATACTCAACCCGTCCGAGCCCCCGACGGTGCGGTCGTCGTCGACCAGCCCGGCATGCGCCCGGTTCTCCCGGATGAGGGTGTTTAGCTCGCGCGCCTCGTCGTTGGTCGCGGCGGTGATCGCGGCCCCGTCGATCCGCACTGC
>JAATGR010000180.1 GCA_015654575.1 Actinomycetales bacterium | reverse complement strand
GGTAGTCCATCGCGAGTCCGAACAGGACGCCCATGATGATGATCGGCGCGAAGCTCAGCACCGGGCCGGGATCGTGCACGCCGAAGATGGCCGACAGCCAGCCCCACTGGTAGATCGCGGTGACCACCCCGAGCGCCGCGAACAGGGACAGCACGTAGCCGGCCGTGGCGATGACCGGCACCAGGATCGACCGGAACACGAGGATCATGATCACCAGCGACAGGCCGATAACGACCAGCAGGTAGATCGGGAGCGCGTCGGCGATCTTGGCCGAGACGTCGATGTTCGCCGTCGCCGTACCCGCGACACCCAACTGCACGTCACCGTCCAGCGACGAGAGCCCGCGCAGATCGCGCACGAGCTGCTCGGTCGACTCACTCGACGGGCCGTCCGTGGGCACCACCTGGAACGCGATGACGGCACCGTCGTCGGAGACAGCCACCGGCGCGACCGCGGTGACGTTCTGCTGCGCCAGGAGAGTCGTCACGATGTCCGCCTCGGTGGAGGTCTGGTCCTCCTCGGCGACCGCGTCGGGGAAGGTCGCGACAACGAGCAGTGCGCCGTTCATACCGGCACCGAACTTGTCCGCCACGGTCATGTACGTGCGGTATTCCGTCGACTCGGTGGACGACGACGCGCCGTCCGGAAGTCCCAGCCGCATCGACAGCGCCGGGATCGCGATCACCAGTAGCGCCACGACCGCCACGACCGCCTGCAGCACGGCACGGCCGGTGCGCATCGGGGCCGGCGTGTACGCGGCGTGGTCGGGATGGCCGATGCGCGTCCGCGCCCGGCGTCCGAGCACACGCAGTTTCATCATCCCGAGCAGCGCCGGCGTGAGCGTGATCGACACCAGCACCGCGACCGCGACGCAGATCGCGCCGACGGTGCCCATGACGCCGAGGAACGGGATGCCAGTGACGTTCAAGGCCAGCAGCGCCACCACGACCGTGGCGCCCGCGAAGACCACCGCGTTGCCGGAGGTTCCGGTGGCGAGCCCGATCGACTCCTTCAGCTCGACCCCGGCGAGCAGTTGGCGCCGGTGCCGGTTGAGGATGAACAGCGCGTAGTCGATTCCGACGGCGAGGCCCAGCATCAGACCCAGGACCGGGGTGACGGAGGCCATGTCGATCGATCCGGAGAAGGCCATCGTGCCGGCGACCCCGACACCCACGCCGATCAGGGACGTGATCAGCGGCGTGACCGCCGGCAGCAGCGCGCGCAGCATGAGGATGAGGACGAGTGCGGCGATGATCACGCCGACGATCTCACCGGGACCCACGAGGCCGTCCACCGATTCGGCGATGGTCGACGAATAGGTGACGGTGACGCCGTCGATGCCCGCGTCGTCGAGCATCTCGGCGATCTGCGTCTTCAGTTCGCCGGAGAGGCTGTAGACGTCCTGCGAGAACGCGATCGTCCCGAGAGCCGCGGTGCCGTCCTCGGAGACGGTGCGGATCGAGCTGGCGGCCTCCAGCAGCGTCTGCACGTCGGCCACCGTCTGGGCCTGGGTGTCGAGTTCCTGCTGGTTCGCGTCGATCGTCGCCTGCTGCGCATCGAACTGGACCTGCGCCGACGCGGAGACGCCGACGGCCTGCGCCTGCGCGATCGCGGCGTCGAGCTGCGCCTGGCCGGCGTCGAGCTGCGCCTGCGCGGCGTTCACCTGGTCCTGCGCGTCCGCGAGCTGCTGCGCCTGTTCCTCCCGCTGACTCTCGCTGTCGAAGGGATCGGAGGTCGCAGCGACGCCGTCGACGGCACCGATCTCGTCCAGCAGGTCGCCGATGGCCGTCTTCTGCTCGTCGGTGAACGCACCATCGTCGGCCGTGAAGGCCACACCTGCGCTCGCTCCGGCGAGATCGGGCATCACCTCGGCGAGCTCGTCGCTCACCCGCTCGGTCTCGGTACCGGGTATCGAGAAGGTCGAGGCCAGCGTGCCGCCAAAGGCAAGGAAGGATCCGCCGGCGATGCCGAGGATCACGATCCAACCGACGAGCACGGCCCAGCCGCGACGAGCGGCGAAACGACCAAGACGGTAGAGGAGACTGGCCACGGCTGACCCTTCGCAGATGATGGTCGGATGGAGCGCGCCTTCGAGCGTCTTCAAAGTTATCCGACACGTGTCGGCGAAGCATCCTGATCGTCTGATTCACAGGAAACGGTCGGGCATGTCCGGCGGCCTGCAAGAATCGGACCATGGATCCTCGGGCGGCGCGCACACTGCAAAGCCTGCAGGATGCCCTCCTCGCCCTGGCTCGGGAGCACCCGCTCGACGAGATCACCATCGGCGACATCACGGAGCGAGCCGGCGTGAACAGGTCGAGCTTCTACCAGCACTACTCGGACAAGGAGACCCTGCTCGCCGACGCGCTCGAACAGGCCATCGGCGAAGTCTCCGAGCGGTTCCTCGCCCGGGGCGCGCCGAAACCCGAGGGGATGCCGGGCGAGCTGGAACTGTATCTGCGCCACCTCGCCGCCAACGCGTCCCTGTATCGACGAGTGCTCGGAGAACACGGATCCGCGATGGTCAGCGAGCGCCTGCGGAGCCGGGTAGAGCGGATCGTCTCCGATGCCGTCGGGAAGTCCGATGCACCCACGTTCGACGGCGTCCCCCTGGACGTCGTCGCCGCGGGGCTCGCGGGCACCGCGATCGGGGTCATCACCGCCTGGCTCTCGTACAACCCGCTCCCCCCGGTGGAGATCGCGGCAGACTGGCTGTGGCGAGTGCTCACCGGCCCGGGAGCCTTCAGCGAGAAGAACGCTCGATGAGCCCGCGGCGCCGTCCCGCCGGTATCGGCGTTGCTGTGCTGCTCGTCGGCAACGCGGACGACGTCATCGATGCGCTGCGCGATGCGGCCCGACGCGAAGGGATCGACCTCGTCAGTCCCGACTCGGACGGCGCCCAGCCGCTCGCACACATCGGTCTCGCCGCGGTGCGCACCCCGTCGCGGTCGACGCTCGCCTCCGGCATCCGCACCCTCGAGGACCACGCGACACTGCTCTCCCCCGACGCGATACAGCTGGTCATCGCCGTGCGCCAGACACTGCCCATCACCCCGGATCGGCTGATGACGCCGCTCGTCAAAGAGCTTCTCTTCCAGGTCGCCGTGGCCGCCGGCGGGCTGGACGGCGCTCGCATGCTGCGCCGGGCGCGGGCACGGTTCGGGTCGGCACTGCTGGACGCGGCCGGGCTTCACGTGTTCCGCATCGGGCGGATGCGGCGGCGCACCTGAGCGGGCGGCCGGGACCGGATCAGGCGCTCGCCCGTCGGTCTCCCCGGTATCCCGTCGGATCTCCCGCTCCGAAGGCACCGGGGAGCGCGCCGCTTCCGTGCGGGGAGGCGGTGACCAGGATCGGCAGGTGGTCGCTCATCCCCTGCGGCAGAGTGCGAACCTTGGCGATGTCGAACCCGGCCGAGGTAGCGAAGTCGTAGTGACCGCGGAAGAACCGATACCGGGTGTAGGTGCGGGCATCGCTGAGGGTCAGCTCGTACCCCTGATCCCGCACCCGCTGCCCCAGCTTCTCCTTGAACACCGGATAGTTGTAGTCGCCGACCATCAGCACCGGAAGTCCGTCTCCCAGATCCTGCAATTCCGCCAGCGCAGTGCGGATCTGATGCCGCCGCAGCGAGTTCAAGGCCGTGAGCGGTGCCGCGTGGAACGACGCCACGATGAACTCGCGGCCGTCGTCGATGTCGTGGAGCCGCACTCCGAGCATGCGTTCCTCCGCAGGCTTGAGCACTCGGTCGTGCAGCGACTTCTTGAGAGGGATGGCGCGCACCTCACCGAGCCGGAAGCTGCTCGCGCGGTAGTAGACGGCCAGGCCCAGGCGGTTGCGTTGAGTGGCCTCCGCGAGCGACAACCCGCCGAGCGATTCCGGCAGGTCGGCGGTGTCCGCCTCCTGCAGGCACAGGATGTCGACCGCATGCGCGTCGACGAGCGCCCCCAATTCACCGGCAGCCCGGTGCTTGCGCAGGTTGTACGAGATCACCCTCATCGTGCTCTCACCCTAGCCCGCGGGGGTTTCCAGATCGTGACCTCTTGACGAACGCTCAGGTCACTCGGCGTCGCGGCGGGCGCGCGTCCGCTCCGCACGGGCGGCGAGCAGGTCATCGGCAGGGTATCCGACCTCCGTGAGAGTCAGCCCGCGTGCAGCGAGCACCGAGAACGCGCTCGTCCGCACCGCGTCGTCGCGCAGCTGCGCGACCTGCGCCACGGTCAGCCGACGGGATCCGACAGCGACGCACGCACCGACGAGCCCGCGCACCATCGAGTGGCAGAACGCGTCGGCCTTCACCTCAGCCACGAGCACCCCGTCCTGCTGGCGATGCCAGGAGAATGCGAGCAGGGTTCGGATGGTGGTCGCCTCCGGGCGGGGCTTGCAGTATGCGGCGAAGTCATGCAGGCCGATCAACGAACGAGCCGCCGCATCCATCGCCGCTTCGTCGAGCCGGCCGCGCACGCTGGTCGTCCGGACCCGCTCGATCGGGTCGTATCCGGTCGCCTCGTCGGCGACACGGTACTCGTACCGCCGCCACACCGCGGAGAACCGGGCGTCGAAGCCGTCGGGCGCGAGGCCGGTGCGCTGCACGCTCACATCGGGGTACGTGCCGAGCACCCCGCGGATGCGGTGCGCCACATCGCCTACCGGATCGCTCCCACCGCGGCGGGGTGTGAGCCGCGACCGCTGACCGTCGTCGAGATCGAGGTGAGCCACTTGACCTCGGGCGTGCACGCCGGCGTCGGTGCGACCGGCGACCACGAGCCGGGGCTCTCCGCCGATGACCCGCCGAAGCGCGTCCTCCAGGGTTCCCTGCACGGTGCGCAGACCCGGCTGCCTGGCCCAGCCCCGGAAATGCGTGCCGTCGTAGGAGATATCGAGACGGAGCCGCACGGAACCAGCCTAGTGAGAGCTGGACAACCAGCGCGGATGCAGGCCGACGTCGGGTCTACGGAGGTGTCGGGTTCACCGGTCCGTAGCGTCCGCCCGCACCCACGCGGTGTTTTTTCACGGTAAACGAGCGCGAGCGCAGGATCGCATTCTTGTAAAATTCTTGCCGCGATATTGCGGGAAAACCGAGGAGTTGCGTCATCCGGAGACCCCGTAGGCATCCGCTGCCTCGGCGACCCGATTGTTGTAGGCAACATCCGGGTTATAGGCGGCGATCGCCGCGATCCAGTTCGACGGGACCGTGAGATCTCCGCCGCCGGCGCACAGATACCGTGCCGCGGTGAGCGCGGCGTCATCGATCTGGTCGACCGAGGCGATGCCGTCACCGTCGCCGTCGGAGGCGAACGCGGCCCAGGTCGCGGGGATGAACTGCATCGGGCCAACGGCGTGGTCCCAGGTGGTGTCGCCGTCGAGCGCGCCACGGTCGGTGTCCGCGACCGCCGCCAGCCCGTCACCGTTCAGCGCGGCGCCGACGATGCGCGGTCGCACGACACCGTCCTCAGCGAGCTGGGATCCGCCGTTGGCGCCATGATCGGACTCGACCAGCCCGATCGCTGCGAGCGTGTTCCAGCCCAGGCCGCATCCGGGCTGGGTGCGGCTCAGGGAGATCGCGGCGCCTGCGTACGCGCTCAACGCACGTTCGGGGATGCCGGAGCGCGCCGAGACTTCGGCGACCCATCGGGGGTCGACGAGGTCGGCGATCGACGTCGATGACCCCGCGGTCGGGACCGCGACCGGGGTGACCGGTTCCGCCGGCGGGGCGGAGGTCACCGCGGAGGCGGCGGACGGCTCCGGCGTCGCGACACCGGCAGCCGATGACGCGTCGGGCGCTAGGACGCCGGCAACGCCGGCACCGACGGCGATCACCCCGGCCAGTGCCATCGCAGCCACAACAACGGTGAGACCGTGCCGGCGCGGGAACGCACCGCGTGGCGGGCAGGCGGGATGTTCCGCCAGCAGGTCGCCCGGCTCCGCCGGCTCGGCCAAACGTGCCAGCAGTTCGTCGAACGCCGACGTTCCGTCGTCGTCCGCCCGACGGGCCGGCCCGTCATCCTCGGTCATGTCCGGTGCGCCCTCCGGCGGCTCCACCACAGGATCGAGCCCACAACCAGCAGTACCGCGGCGGTCGTCAAGGGTGCCACCGCCACGGCCCCGGTGATCGCAAGCTGCGACGGCCCGCCGGTGTCTGCAGTGAGGTCCCCGACCGTCGCGGCGGGTTCCGTGACGACCGCAGCGGTCTCACCGCCGGAGGCTTCCTCCCCCGTGGGCTCGGTCGCGTCCGCGGCGACCGTCAAGCGGGCATCCGTGGAGATGGCGATCCCGACAGAGTTGGTCGCCACCACCCGATAGCGGGCCCCGTCATCGGCGACCGTGGCACTGACGCTGATGCTCGCCGTCACCGAGCCGGGTATATCCGCCCAGGCATCACTGCCCGGCTCGCTGCGCTGCCATTGGAGCAGCGGCGCAGGCGTACCTGATGCGACGACGGTGAAGTCGGTGGTCTCCCCTGCCGTCACGGTGGCCGGCTCCGGCGCGGACACGATCGCCGGCGCGGCGCGCACGTCGGTCTCGCGATAGCTGAGCGAAATGGGCAACGGCCGCTTCGAGTCATCGGTGCTGATGCCGCTGGCAGCGAAGAACAGGTTGATTCCAGGGTTGAGGAGGGCGACGAACTCGTTCGGGAACGAAGCGTCGAAACCGTTCGCCCAGGTGCCGACTCCTCCGGCCTGTCCGTCCCAGTTCACCGCGGTGTCGACTGCGACCCTGCCATCGACATCCACGCGTCGTTCCGCGCCGGTGAAAGTCGCGATCGTCACCCGCATGGGCGGATACTCCTGCTGGATCCCGACGAGATAGAAACCGGAGAACACGGCGGTGATGTACCCATCGCCGTTCGCACCCAGGTGGATGACCGGATCGGTGAAGTCCCACTGGTTGCCAGTGCCGGACGTCAGGCGTGCCTGGCCGGTGAAGGCGATGACGGTGTCGCCGTCAGCATCCGTCGATCCCTGACCATCGTGGAACGTGAACGGTCTGCTGTAGTAGGCGCGACGTTCGTCGAGCGTCGTGCCCGGCGTGCCGTCGGCGACCGTGACCGCACCCGCGACCGCGGTGCGTTCGAAGCCCACGGAGAAATTGCTGAACCAGATGTTCGCGATCGTCCATTCCAGATCGGCATCCTCCACCTCGGCGGCGGTCTCACCGGACAGCTCGATGTCGGGCACGATGCGCGTCGTATCGACGACGCGATAACTCATGGCCGCGGAGGCCGACGACGCGTATGCCGACGGGTCGTCGGCCACGAACCGGGCCGTCACGCTCCGCTCGCCGGAGCCGGGCCAGCGATCGGTGGTCGTAGCGGCCACGCCCGTCTCGTCGACCGAAGCTGTGCCGATACTCACGCCGCCGTCGAAGAACTCGACCGCGCCGACCGCCCCGACCGGGGTGACGGTCGCCGAGATCGGCGAGGACGCTCCCAGCAGGTAGATCGTGGTCGTGCCGACGACCGGGTATGCGACGGTCACGGTCGTCGTCACGGGGTCGGATTCCTCCGCGAGCGCGGGCGCGGGGACCCCCAGAGCGGCGGCGAGGACGAGGGCGATGGCAGGCAACGCGCGTCGCGACAACGTTCTCATCGGGTGACCTCCCACTCGTGCACCACCTGGTGCTCGCCGCCGACGAACGTCACGGTGGCCCGCCCCGGGGCGACGCCGGTGATCGTGACCTCCCTCGCTCCGGATCCAGGTGACGGATCATCCACCTCGACGATCGCCGGATCCGAGCTGGACACGGTCCAGGAGGTCTCGGGGGTGTCGACGATGACCGCGACCGTGCTGCCGACGGAGAGGGGCTCCCCGTATGCCTCGAGCTCACCCAGCGGGATGACGACCGGGACCACGGAGAACGTCGACGTCGTCGGCGCGGTCACGGTCGCTGCGGTGCCGGCGCAGCCGCTGAGGACGACGACCACGGCGAAGGATGCGAGAGCCAAACGAGGGACGCGGAGCGTCATGCCGCATACTCTTCGAAGCGCGACTCCAGGTCGGAGAAGGCGAGGTTGTTGAGCCGATAGGCCTCCCAGACTTCGGCCTCGATCGCTTCGACCTCCGCCTCGGAGAAGCCCTCCGCGTCGAGCAGCCCCCGATAGTGGTCCTTGAAGGCCGCGGCATCGTCGATCTCCTGGAACTCGTAGAAGCGGGCGCCGGGTCCGTCCCCGAGCCGGTAGGCCTCCGTGACCATGCGGCCGATGGCCTGCCCGCCGGAGAGATCGGCGAGGTATCGCGTGTACTGGTGCGCCACGAAGAGCGGGACGGAGTCGACCGAGACCGTACGGATGCGCTCGACGTACTCTCCGATGCCCGGGGTGACCTCGATCCGCTCAGACCACTGCTCACCCCACCAGAACCGCAGGTCGTCGGTCAGCGAGGGCAGGCGGTGCAGCTGCGGCAGCCAGAAGTGGAACCGGGTGCCGAGGCGCTCGTGGAGCACGGCGGAGGCCTGCTCGAGCGCCTCGTACATGAGGTAGTGCTGCGCGACCTGCGCGCCCATGCCGGCCCGGCTCAGCCCGCCCTCGATGAAGGCGGGGTAATACCGGCCGGGCCCGGAGTCTCCTGAGCTCTTGTGCCCTCGGAAGGAGACGGCGCGCAGCCGCGCCGATACGGGGGGTTTCTGCTGCGTTGGATCGGTCATGTGGGGTGGTCCTGTCGATGCGGCGAACGGCGATGGAGGAAGGTGCGGGTGACCGGGAACGACGTCCCCGATCACCCGCACCCGGTGTGATCCGCTTACTCTGCGTGAGCGCGGCCGCGGCGGCGGGCGGCGATCAGCAGCGCGCCCGAGAGCAGCAGCAGGAGCGCGGCACCGCCGGCCAGCAACGGCAGCCCGCCACCGGTCAGAGGCAGCGTCCCACCGGCGGCGGCAGCACCCTGCGTGTCCGAGCTCGAGCCGTTGTCACCGGTGCTCTGCCCCTCACCGCTCTGCCCGTCGTCGGTCGAGGCCGCCGGCAGCGTCAGCGAGAGCCAGCCGAGCGCCTCGTCGTCCGCGGAGACGAACGACAGGTGGTGCTCGCCGTAGGCGTCCGCCGGAACGATCACCTCGATCAGCTGGTCGCGCCCGACCAGCTCCCAGCCGAGGAACACCGGATCGGAGTGGAACGTCACGCCCACCCAGGTGTTCACCAGTTCGGCGGGCACCCGGACGGTGACCGAGCGGTCATCGATCGAGACGATCTCGAATCCGCCCTGGTCCTCGTCGCCGATCACCGGCGCGTCGGGAACGAACGTCGGCTGGATCGGACTCACGGACAGTGTGGCGGCGTCCGTCTCGACCTGTCCGAACATGTTCGTGACCACGGCGCGGTACTGCGCGCCATCCGCTCCGGTGGCGACGCCGGTGAGGGTCAGAGTCGCACTCGTGGCCCCATCGACATCGATC
Source organism: Actinomycetales bacterium (assembly GCA_015654575.1). GTDB lineage: Bacteria > Actinomycetota > Actinomycetes > Actinomycetales > Microbacteriaceae > Microbacterium. The sequence goes on along the minus strand of JAATGR010000180.1, from coordinate 15,298 downwards.
CACTCGCCGTCCTGCAGCGTCTGCCACTGCACGGACGGGGTCGGAGCACCCGACACCGCGACCTGGAACGACACGTTTTCACCGTCGACGGCGGCCGCATCACTCGGCTGCGCGGTGACCGCCGGTGCCGTACCCGCGACGTACTCGACCGTGATCGGCTGCACCGGCTTGTTTCCATCGGCGGACGCACCGGACTGGTAGAAGAACGACCGGATGCCCGAGTAGAGCAACGAGGTGAACTCGGTCGGGAACGAGCCGGTGTTGCTGCCGACCCAGGTGCCGGCGGCGGCCTGACCCTCCCACATCGGGGTGACCGTGAACGACGTGGTGTCGCCGCCGACCGTCTGCTCGGCGCCGGTGAAGGTGGCGATCGTCACCCGCTGCGGGCCGTACTGGTAGTCGGCCATCCCCTCGATCGTGAAGTACCCGTCGAAGACCGCGGTGACGTAGCCGTTGCCGTTCACGTCGATCAGGATCTGCGGGTCGGTGAAGTTCCACTGGCTGGCGGTACCCGAGCCGACGCGAGCGACCGCGGTGAAGTCGATCACCGTATTGCCCTCGGCGTCCCGGTAGCCGGTGCCGTCCGTGAAGGTGAAAAGCCGGTTGGAGTTGAACTGCCGGTCGCCTGACTGCGCCTCCGGAACGGTCACGTTGCCGCTGGCCGCCTCCTTGGAGAACTCGTATCCGGCGCTGCTCCAGTAGTTCGCGATGGACCAGTCGAACGTGGCATCCGCGATCTGCTCGACCGCGTCGCCGACGACGATGTCATCGACAGCGCGCGCGAGGTCAACGATGCGGAACGTGCGTTCCGCCGAGGTCGACTCGGCGTAGAGCACCGCGTCGTCCGGGGTGAACGATACCGTCACCTGGTGCGCGCCGCCGGTGAACGCGGTGGTCGCAAGCAACGCCGACCCGTCCGAAACGGCCGACTGGCCAAGGCTGACACCGTCCGAGAGGAACTCGACGGTGCCGGCGACTGCGGGAGTGACCGTGGCCGAGAGGGTCACGTCCGCCCCGGCGAAGTCGGTCGGGAAGTCACCCGTGGACTGCGCCGCGAGGGTGACCGTGGTCGCCGCAGCCGGCACGAAGGCGACGTCGTACGCCGTCTCGTTGACCGCCTGGACGACGCCGCCGGCCCCGATCGAGTAGACCGCCAGCCGGTAGTCGCCGGTCGCCGGCTTCTTGGCGAGCGCGTCCGCGTAGCTGATCGAGTCGAAATCGAATGAGAACGACGCGCGTCCGTTCGTCCCGGTCGTCCACTGCACATAGTCGCCGCCCGCGGCCGTCGCCTGCTGCACCCACTTCGTGGACACCGCCACTCGCGTGGACGTCGCCGCACCCTCCGACGGCTTCCAGCCGTCGTTGGAGATCCAGCCGAGCGATACGTAGACGCCGGCGGGGTTCGAGGGGTCGTACGACGGACGTGCCGAGGTGTCGATGCTCGTGCCGCTCACCGAGATCACCGCACCCGCGCGATCCAGGCCGGTGGCGGGATCGACGACCAGCGACGGAGCCGCGATCTCGACGTTCGTGTAGGACAGCCCGATCGGGCCCGCCGACTTGGAGGCGTCGGCGCTGGAGCCGGACTGGTAGAAGAACGACCGCACGCCGGAGTTCATCATCGTGAGGACCTGGTTCGTGAATGCGCCGCCGGTGAACGAGCCCGACCACGTTCCCGCGGCGAACTGATCGGCGAAGACCGGCGCGACCTCGAACGAGGTGACGGCGTCCGTCGTAGCGGCCTGCGCACCGGTGAAGGTCGACACCACGACGCGCGTCGGTCCCTGGACCGAGCCCGCGTAGTCGGTGGTCACCTCAGCGGTGATGTACCCCGCACCCGCGGCATTTGTGAAGACCTCGGGATCGGTGAACGTCCACGTGTTCGACGAGCCGCTCGTGACCTTCACCGAACCGGTGAAGGCGACCTGCGCGTTGCCCGCCGCGTCCGTCGTGCCGGTGCCACCGGAGAAGATGAACTCCTGCTTCGCCCGATCGGCGCCGGTGGCGGTGGTGGGGAGCTCGCTCAGTGCGACGTCGCCCGAGATCACGGCCTTCGAGAAGCCCGAGCCCAGGATCGAGCTGTAGTAGTTCGCCACCGACCAGTTCAGCGTGCCATCCGTGATCTCGCTGACCGCGCTGCCGACCGTGATCGTGTCGACCGCGGGGGTGAGATCCACGAAGCGGAACGTGCGCTCCGCCGAGGTGGACGCCTCGAACAGCGCGTCATCGCTCGGGGTGAAGACGGCCGTGAGCTGCTGCGCGCCACCGGTTGTGGGAGTCGTCGCCAGGGTCGCGACGCCATCGGTGACATCCGACTCGCCCAGGCTGGTGCCGCCGAGGAGGAACTCCACGGTGCCCTCTGCCGTCGCGGGGTCGACCGTCGCCGACAGCGTCGTCTCCGTACCGACGATCGTGGGCGTCGCGGTGGACTGCGCGGCCAGGGTGGTCGTCGTGGGCGTTGCCGGCACGACGGGTTCGGCGAAGGACACTGCGGTGTACGCCTCATTGGCCGCCTTGACCACGCCGTGCGCGCCGAAGCTGAACACGCCGCAGTCAACGGCGGTGCAGTCGATCGTGTCGCCGAAGAAGCTCGGCACGCTGCTGCCCGGGATGGTCAGCGTTGCCGTCCAGGTGCCGTCGGCGTCCATCACGCCGTCGGCCACGTCGGCGTCGCCGGTGCCCTGGTTCGCCACGAAGATCGGAGAGCCGTAGGTGTAGTCGCCGGAACTCTGCGGTCCGCTGATGCCGCCCTTGCTGCGACGCCACGTCTCGGCGCTCGTGGTGTCCTTTTTGGTGCCGAAGCCGACGTAGATGCCGCCGGAACCGGTGCCCGGGGTCACGACCGGACCCGGATCGAATCCGTAGCCGTCGAGGGTGAAGGTCACCGATCCGGAGCCGTCGATGTCCTCACCCGGGGTGATGACGATGTAGGAGGCGTTGCCCTCCAGCGGCGTGCCGACGGCCGCCCCCTCAGGGTATTCCGGGGTGGCCGATTCGACGGTCAGAGTGGCCGTGTCGGAGGTTACGCCGGTCGCCGCCTCGTTGCTCGCCAGCACCCGGTACTCGCGGGCGTCGTCGGCTTCGGTGACGGCCTCGACCGTCAGGGATGCGGATGTCGCTCCCGCGATGTCGGACCAGCTGCCGCCGGCGGTGCGGCTCTGCCACTGCAGGGCCGGCTCGGGATCGCCCGTGACGGTGACGGAGAACGTGGCGTCCTCGCCCGCCTCGACCGTGGTGTCGGAGGGCCCGGCGGTGAACGTCGGCGCGGTGGCCTCCCAGTTCTCGGAGGCAAAGGTTACCGGCGTGAACACCTCGACGCCGGAGCTGAGCTGCCCGTGCGCGCCGATCGTGATGACGCCGCACTGCTGCACGGAGCAGTCGATCTCATTGCCTGCCTGGCTGGTGAAGCGGGCGCCGGGGATCTGGAGCGTCGTCGTCCAGTCACCGTCGGCGTCCATGTAGTCGAGGTCGGGCTCGGTGGTGTTGCCCGGATAGTTGATGAGCGACTGGTACGTTCCCGCGCCGGCCGCATAGTCGTAGTTCGTGCCGCTCACGCCGCGCTTGCTGGGAGCCCAGCTGCCGGTGTCGGCGGTGTCTTTGGGCGAGATGACGCCGAAGAGCAGGTAGGCGCCGCCGAAGTTCGTAGCGTAGTCGGTCTCGGTGGCGTAACCGGTGCCGGTGAGGGTCAAGGTGGTGTCGCCGTCCGGGTTGACCTCGTAGCCCGGGCTGACGGTGAGCGTCGGGGTGAGGCCCGCCTTGTTGGTGCCGACCCCGGTCTGCGATCCGTTCGGCGCAGCGAGGGCCGGTGTGGCGATGAGGGCGCCGGCGCCGACCGCGAGGACGGTGCCGAGAGCCGCTGCGGACAGCAGCGCCCGGCGCCGCCGGAGCGGTCGCTGTGTTGTTCGTCTCATGGTCTGTGTTCCCTCTTTCTCGTGTGCAACGGTTTCTTGGGTGCGACGGGTGCGCGCGCACCCGGGGTAGATGGGACGCGCCGGAGCGGTGTCCCCGGAGCGGTCAGGCACGGATGGGGATCGGACGCCGGCGGGTGGCGTAGAGCACCGCGGCCCCGAATCCGCCGATGCTCAGCACGAGCACGCCCACGATGAACAGCGTCCGGGCGGGCCCCGGGAGGGCGTCCGCCCCGGTCTGGGCCGACAGCCCGGCGCCGGTGGCCGAGGTCGCCAGGTTCGGGTTGGCGACGATGCCGCCGTTGTCGGCGAGCGCCGGGGCCGTGCCGGGAGGACGCTCATCGGTGAAGGAGACCGGGGTGAACACCTCGACCCCGGCGTTGGCGCTGCCGTGCGCGCCGATCGTGATGATGCCGCACTGCTGCACGTAGCAGTCGATCTCGGTGCCGTTGGTGGCGGTGAACTGCGATCCGATGATCGGGAAGTCGGTGAACTCCCACGATCCGTCGGCCTGGATGTAGGGCAGATCCGGCTCGGTCGTGTTGCCGGGGTAGTTCACCATCTGCTGGTAGGTGCCCGCCCCGTCCGCGTACATGTACTCGAACCCGCTGCGGCCGCCCTCGCTGGGTTCCCAGCTGTCGCCGACGACGACGCCGAACAGGATGTAGGCGCCGCCGAAGTTGCTCCCGTTGTTGCTGGTCGCGTATCCGGTTCCAGTGAGGGTCACCCGCTGTTCGCTGTCGCCCAGCGACCACGCCGGGGTGACGGTGAGCGTCGCACCGGTCGCGCTGTTGGTTCCGGTGCTCGTTCCGTACGGGTCGCCTTTGTCGGGGATGTCGGTACCGGGCGTCTCCGCTTGCTCCTCGATGGGCAGGTCGTCCCAGCCGATCAGCGATTCGTCGGCGGCGGCGATGACGGACAGCTTGTGCGTCTCGCTCAGGTCGAGCGTGTCCGGGAGCGTGACCTGGATCCGGCCGGTTGTGGCCACGAGGAACCAGTTGACGAACTGTGGGTCGGAGTAGGTGCTCACGCCCACCCAGGTGTTGGCGGATTCCGTCCCTACCGACACGGTCGCCACTCGCGACGAACTGACGGACAGCACCTGTACGTCGCCCCGGTTCGTCTCGGTGAGGGAGGCGTCGGTGGGAAGCGTGGAGGGGCTCTCCGTCGGTTTCTCCGGCGTCACGGACGGGACCGGGGTCGGGTCGTCATCGTCCCGGTCGGGCCAGCCCGACTCGTCCTGCCCCACAAAGTAGACGGGGGTGTATGCCTCGTTGGCGGCGCTGACGATCCCGTGCGCGCCGAAGCTGAACACGCCGCACTGCACGCTGAGACAGTCGATGGTGTCGCCGAAGAAGCTGTCGACACTGCTGCCGGGGATCGTCACGGTCGCGGTCCAGGTGCCGTCTGCGTTCATGACGGCGTCGGCGACGTCGGCGTCCGCGGTGCCCTGGTTGGCGACGAAGAGCGGGACGCCGTAGGTGTAATCACCGGAGCCCTGGGGTCCGCTGATGCCGCCGTTGCTGCGGCGCCAGACCTCCGGATCGGAGGAATCCGCCATGGTCCCGAAGCCGACGTAGATGCCGCCGGATCCGGTGCCTTCCGTGACAGCGGGGCCGGGATCGAATCCGACGCCTTCCAGCGTCAGCGTCGTGGAGCCGTCCGCGGCGATCGCGTAGCCGGGGCTCACCCGGATGGACGACGTCGTGCCCGACAGCGAGGTGCCGTAGCTCGTGCCGTACGCGCCGGCGTCCGCGCCGTCGTCTCCGTCGCCAGGAACGGCGCCCCCGTCGTCGTCGTTGTCGTCGTCCTCGTCGCCACCGGCATCGGCGAGCGAGACCGTCAGCGTGAACGGGTCGGTCCAGTCATTCGCGCCGACGTAGGTCGGGCCGCCGTAGGAGGGGAGGTGCCCGTCGCCGACCTCATAGGGGAACGCGCCCTCACCGGTCGTCAGGGTCAGGGTGCCGTCGGCGTCCGGCTGCAGCGACCCCGGTTCGAGGTCGAAGGTGGCGAGGGTCAGGTCGTCGGTGCGCGTCTTGACGTTGTAGCTCTCGATCATGTCGACCACGATCGAGGCCTGGTCCTCGGCGATCTCCAGGCGGATGTCCTCGAAGTAGAGCCAGTCCTCACCGAATCCGAACATCTCGAACTGACCTTGGAAGGAGATGTCGGCGGTACCGGCGTCCGGGTCGACGGTTCCCGAGGTGACCGGGAACACCGCCGCGGCGTCCCCCTTTTCGTACGTGGCCCCGGAATACGCGGCGATCCATCCTTCGGTATGCGCGAAGTTCTCCAGGTAGTTGCGGATCGAGGAGCGCACGCCCCAGGACAGCTCGCCGGATTCGACCGCACGCGCCGTCTCCTGCGCGCCGGGCACGACCGCTGTCGCCGTCGCGCGTTCGGCGGCGAGCGCCTGCCCGGCGCCGCCGAGGATCAGGCCGGGCACGAGGGCGGCGAGCGCCAGCGCGGTACGCGTGCGACGCGCGGTGCGCGCCCTGGTCGCCGTGCTCATCTCTTCTCCTTTTCGTCGTCGCCGGAGAGTGCTGCGGCGACGGGTGGTCGGCGACGGCGGAAGAACACCACGACCGCGACCAGCAGCACGAGGACCGCGACGACCAGCACGCCGAGCACCGCCCAGGTCACCCCTGATATGCCCGACGATGCGCTGTCCTGTGCCGCCAGCGCCGACGGCGATGCCGATGCCGATGCCGATGCCGATGCCGATGGTTCCGCCGTCGGCATCGCCGCCGATTCGTCCGTGGCGCCCGGTACCTCGACGACGGTCGCCTCGTCGTCGAAGCTGGGCAGCTGGCTGCCGGTGACCACGGAGCCGGAGGAGGTCACGAGTCCGACCGGCGTGTACGACTCGTTGTTCGCGTTGATCATGCCGTGGGCGCCGATGGTGATGATGCCGCAGCTGACCTGCAGGCAATCGATCTGGGATCCGGACTGCTGCTCGCCCTCGTGCGGGTTCCCGAACGAGGAGGTGAACGTGCTGCCGTGGATGGTCATCTGCGCGGTCCAGGTGCCGTCGGCCTCGATCACGCCGTTGGCCACGTCCTCCTCGCCGCCGCCCTTGAACGAGATCAGCAACGACGTCGTCCCGTCGTAGGTGAAGGTGCTGCCCGACTTCCCGCCCTGGCTGGGCGTCCAGGCGTTGGTCGCCGGGTCGGCGACGGTGCCGAAGAACACGTAGACGCCGCCGGGCGCGTTGGGCTGGTACTGGAATCCGGAGCCGTGGAGCGTGACGGTGGTGTCGCCGTTGGCACTGGGGGCGGGAGTCACATCCACCCGCGAGGCGGCCTGCGCCGCCGGCACCGGGCCCAGCGCGACGAGGGCTGCCACCGCGAGCAGCAGGACGCCCAACAGAGCCAGCAGGCGGCCCACCGGCGTCCCGGGTCGCGTCCGGCCGGTGGTGATCGTCGTCATCGTGCCTCCTCCTGTGTGGTCTGTGTCCGTGTGCCATATGCCGGCGCCATCGCGGACGGCACCGGTTCCGGACGTTCGTCGGCGAAGCGGACCGGCACGATCAGCAGGGAGCCGTCGGCCTCTTCGATCACGCGGATCGGATGCCGGTACACGTCGGTGAGCGTGCTCTGGCTCATGACCTCGGCGGGTGTTCCGACCGCGCGCATCGCGCCCTGGTCGACCAGGAGCACCCGGTCGGCGTAGGCGGCGGCGGCGGCGAGGTCGTGCAGCACGACCACGACCGCGTTGCCGGCGCGCGCGTACACTCGGGCGATCGCCAGGACGTGCTCCTGATAGTTGACGTCCAGCGCGGCGGTCGGTTCGTCCAGCAGCAGGAGCCCGGTCCGCTGGGTCATAGCGCGTGCCAACGCGACCCGTGCCCGTTCCCCGCCCGACAGCGACGTGTAGATGCGTTCGGCGAAGCGGTAGGTGTCCGAGCGCAGCAGCTCCTGCGCGATGACGCGGTCGTCCTCGGCGACGGAGACGAGGTTCTGCCAGGGCGCGCGACCCATCTTGACGATGTCGACGACGTTGAAGGGGAAGTTCACGGTGTTCGACTGCCGCAGCACCGAGCGTCGCAGCGCCAGTTCCCGCGCCGACCAGTCGGAGACCTCCCGGCCGCCCATCCGGATCGACCCGCCGTAGGAGTGATCGCCGGAGAGCGCGCCCAGCAGGGTCGACTTCCCCGCGCCGTTGGGCCCGATGATGGCGAGCACCTCCCCCGCCGCCGCGTCGAACGTGACGCCCGAGACGATCGTGTCGCCCCCGAGGACCACCGAGACGTCTCGGGCGGCGAGCACAACCTCGCCGGGCCGCGGCGGAGTGGGCACGGCGGGACGGGTGCGGAAGCCGGTCATGCGGCCCACCCCCCGTTGCGGGTGCGGCTGCTGCGCAGCAGGAAGAAGAAGAACGGTCCGCCCACGAGCGTGGTGAGCATGCCGAGCGGCAGCTCCGCGTACGAGATGGCGGTGCGCGCGAAGGTGTCCGCGACGACGATCAGCAGCGCACCCCCGACGGCGCTCGCCGGCACCAGCACCCGGTTCCCCGGGCCGACCATCATGCGGATGAGGTGCGGGACCACCAGCCCGACGAAGCCGATCACCCCGGCGAACGAGACCGCCGCCGCGGTGAGCACCGCGACGATGAGGATCGTGGTGATCCGTAGTCGCTCGATGTTCACACCCAGGTGCCGGGCCGCGTCATCTCCCAGGCTCAGCAGATCGAGCTTGCCCGAGACGGTGACGGCGAAGAAAAGCCCCACCACGATCAAAGGGAGGATCGTCCCCACCTGCGGCCACATCGAGCCGGCCAGGCTTCCCATCTGCCAGAACACGATCTGCTCACGCTGGTTGGTGGTGGCGGCGAAGGTCATCAGGGCCAGTGCCGCGCCGGCGAAGGCGTTGATGGCGACGCCGGTGAGGATCAGCGTGATCACCGCGCTGCGGCCGCGGGAACGGGCGATGGCGTAGACCAGCATCGCGGTCAGCATCCCGGTCACGAAGGCGGCGGCCGGTACGGCGAAGCTGCTCGAGGCTGCGAGACCCGTGACGATCATGAGACTCGCGCCCACCGCCGCTCCTGAGGAGACGCCGATGACGCCGGGATCAGCCAACGGATTTCCGAAGACACCCTGCATGATCGCTCCCGCAGCGCTGAGTGCCGCGCCGACCAGCACCGCCATCGCGACGCGGGGGAAGCGCACCTCCCATAGTGCGGCGTCCGCGTACACGTGAGACGGATCGACGCCGCAGCTGACCCCCACCTTGCTGCAGATCGAGCCGAACACCTCGGTCAGCGGGATCGGCATCTGCCCCACGGCCGCAGCGATCAGCACCGAGAGGATCAGCGCGCCGCCGAGCACCACGAACAGCGTGACGATACGGCGACGATGCGGCTGCGGCAGCTCGGCCGTCGTGGCCTCATAATGCAGGACGCGCGGCAACTCGACCCGGTCGGCGGCCCGCAGCTCCGCGGTCAGCCGGACCCGCTCGGGCGCCACGCCTGCACCAGTGGCCGTCACGGCAGCACCACCTCCGACAGATCGACGTGGTAGATGGATTCGGCGAGCGCCGTGAGCACCTCGGGGGTACGCGGACCCCAGGTGAACATCACGTAGTCGCTCATGTCGACCACGCGACGCCGTTCGCCGGCGGGGGTTTGGGCGACGCCCGGAACCTCGAGCAAACCGTCGATGCCGCCGACCGATTCGAGTCCCAGCGTGAGCATGAGGATCAGATCGGGCTCGAGCTTCATCAATCCCTCTGCCGTGAGGTTGCCGCTGACCCACCCCTCCTCGCCCGCCACGTCGACGCCCTGCAATGCAGAGATCAGCACGCCGGCGATGCCCTGCGTGCCATCGGAGTTGTTTCCGTACATGTAATAGACGCCGGCACGACCTCGCATGTACAGGAACACCATCCGCACCTTGTCGGCGGCCTCCGTCGGTGCGACCGCGGCGATGCGTGCGAGCGTGTCGTCCAGGCGGTTCTGGAAGTCGGCCGAATAGCTCTCACCGAGTTCGGGCACGCCGAGAGCCGTCGCCACGTCCTGGATCATGCGAGGGGTGTCGTCAATGCTCTCGGCCGTTTCGAAGAAGACCACGGGGATTCCGGCGTTGCGCATCTGAAGCTGCACGTCGTAGGGGCCGACGCTGTAGTCGGTGAGGATGATCGTCGGTGCCAGCTCGAGGATCTTCTCCGCATTGAGGGTGTGGTCGTCCATCACGAGCGGCAGATCCTTCGCGGAGTCCCATCCGGTCACCAGGTCACGTCCGACGACGTTCGGCCCGAAGCCGAGTCCGAAGACCACCGATGCGAGGCTGCCGGTGCCGTCGAGCGCGAGGATGCGGCTGAGGTCGGTGATCTCGACGGTGACGTCGTCGAGACCCGTGAAGGTGACCGGCAGCTGAGGCTCGGGATCGGTGGTGATCGGGGTGATGTCGTTGGAGTCCAGCAGGGCGGTGTCGGGCCCTTCGAACAGTCACGGGCTGTCAGCCGATGCTCCTGACGCATCGGCGATGTCCGGGCTGTCGCCGGAGATCAGCGCGCAGCCGCTGGTCGCACCCACGATGACGAGAACGACGGCGACGGCGACCGCGCGGAGGCGCGACGACCGAGGGCGAGATACGGGCATGCAGGGGAGCCTAACCTAATTGATAGAGGTTTGATAAGTTTAGGTCTGCCTTACTTATCGACGTCCACACGTCGCACAAGGACCAGCCACGACCCGAAAGCAGCCGTCTGTGCGTCCGACCCGAAGCATCCACCTCCTCCCGCTCCTCCGCGCCGCGCTGGCGGTCACGGTGGTCGCTACGGTCGCCCTGTCCGCAACCGCCCCTACGGGTCCGGCAGGATCAGCCACCACTCCCGCGCAGATCGCTCCGGAGCTCCTGGCGGCGGCCGGCGGCGCGGCGACAGCCGACGTCTCCGGCACGGTCGCGCTCGCCAACGCGACCGCGACCGCAACGTCGGAAGCCATCGAGATCATGGTGCTGTTCGCGAGCACGGCGGTCGAGGAGAATGCGCAGGGCGATCCCGTCGCCGCGGCAAGTTCGCTGCAGCAGCAGGCGGCCGCGGGCTACGCCGCCGCCCAGACCGAACTCGAACGACTGGAAGCGGTCGGCGAGATCAGCGTGCTCAATCGCTTCTGGGTCACCAGCGCCGTGCTCGTCTCCGCGACCCCCACCACGGAGACACTGGATGCTCTCGCGGCACTACCCGGCGCAACGCAGGTGATCCCGAACTTCACCGTGACCACACTCGACGCCGACGAGATCACGCCCACAGCCGAGCCATCGGTCGACTCCGAGACGACCACCACGGACGGCACACCCGTGACGTATGGCATCGCGAAGATCGGCGCGGACCAGACCTGGAGCCAGGACGGCGCCGAAGGCCAGGGGGTGCGCGTGGCCGTGCTGGACACCGGAGTCGACGCGACGCACCCCGACCTAGCGGGCAAACTCGTCGGCAGCGGCCTGGGCGATCCCACCTACCCGGGCGGCTGGATCAGTTTCGACCGCGCAGGCAACCCGGTCGCCTCCGTGCCGTCCGATCCCGGCTCCCACGGCACGCACGTGGCCGGAACGGTGCTGGGCGGCGATGCCTCGGGCACCCAGATCGGGGTGGCTCCTCAGGCGCAGCTGATGGCGGTCAACATCCTCTCCGGCGACGGCGGCGGAAGCATGGCGAAGGTCATGGCCGGGATGCAATGGGCCATCTCCCCCACCGATTCGGCCGGCGATCCCGTCGGCCGCGCGGCGGACGTGGTCAACATGTCGTTGGGCTCCAGTGGATATGACGCGCTCTTCATCCCGCTGGTGCAGAACCTGCGGGATGCCGGGATCTTCCCCGCGATCGCGATCGGGAACGCCCCGTGCGGCGACACCGGCACCTCGAGCCCCGGCGACGTGTACGAGGCCTTCGGCGTGGGCATGACCAACGCCGACGACGAGGTCGACGCCGGTTCATGCGGCGCCGTGACGTCGTGGCCGGCCGAGATCACCGAGGAGTACGGATGGCCGACGTCGTTCGTCAAGCCGGACGCATCGGCACCGGGTGTCGCTGTCTTCTCCGCCATGCCGAACGGGCTGTGGGGCGAGTCGACCGGCACCTCCATGGCCACCCCGCACGTGGCCGGCGCGGTCGCCCTCATCCGTTCCGCGCAGGCAGGCCTCACGGTCGACCAGATCGAGGAGGCGTTGGAGTCGACGGCCTGGCGTCCGCTCGATGCGGGCCTGGGCCCCGACACCGGGTACGGCGCCGGGCGCATCGACGTGCATGCGGCGGTGGCATCGGTGCTCGGCGACTCCGGCATCCTCGTGACCGTGCGCGATTCGGTCAGCGGAGAAGCCCTCGCCGGGGTGACCGTCTCGTACGGAGATCGCGGCGAGACCTGGACGACGGATGCCAGCGGCCAGTTCACCGCGCACCTGGAGCCGGGGTCGTACACGTTGCAGGCCGGCGTGTTCGGATACTCCGACGGCGCGACCGGCACGATCACCGTGGCGGAGGGGACGTTCTCGTCGGCGGAGATCCTGCTGACACCGATCACCACCGGATCGATCACGGGCGTTGTCGTGGACACGCAGACCGGCCTGCCGCTCGCCGACGCCACGGTGCAGGTCGTCGGCCAGCCGCTGACGGCCACCACGACCGCAGCGGGAGAATTCCGCTTCGACGAATTGCCGGCCGGCGATTACCGGGTGCGGGTGACGGCGACGGGTTACCGCGAGGCGGTGTCCGCCGAGGCGACCGTGACCGCGGCGCTCACCACGACGATCAACTACCAACTCGCCGCGCTGGCACGGGTGCTCGTGCTCGGTGATAACGGAGGACGCACGGCGGATCTGCTGTCAACCAACGGCTTCGCCGCGCAGTCGAGTGACACGTTGCCCACCGACTTCGAGGCGAGCGATTACGAGGTCGTCGTCTGGGATGCGCCCACCCCGGTGACCGCTGAGGGGATGGCCGCCTTCCTCGCCGAGACCGAAGCGGCCGGCACAGGAGTGGTCTGGCTCGATCTGGGCGCCAGCGATGACAGTGGGATCTCGCAGTTGCATCTGACGACGACGAACCCGGGGCAACGCGTCTCGGGCAACGACCGGACGCTCACCTCGACCGGCTACCGCGTACTCGTCGAGCATCCGATCTTCGCGGGGGGAAGCTTGAGCACCGACGATGTCGCGGTGGGCGACGTGCTGACTCAGAACGCCGCGGAGAACGGTCCCAAGTTCTTCGCCGCCTTCGAAGACCTCACCGGCGAATCCGTGACCGTGCTCGCTGAAGCGGTCACGGTCGCCGCCGACGGCACCAGCACGGACGTCGGCGACGGGATCGCCGTGCTGCAACGCGGAGACAGCCGCAACGCACTGCTGTCGCTGCACGGCAGCAGTGCCGCGGTCGACGCCCGCAGCTGGTCGCTCGCCTCGCAGCAGCTGTTCACCAACGCCGTCACGTGGACGGCGCCTGCAGCGATGCAAGCGCCCGATCCGGAGATCATCCTGCCCACCGTGCCGACGCCATCCGTCCCAGACGACGATGCCGGGACGACGAGCACGCCGTCGACCTCCTCGACAGACACCGCGGCAGCTGCGGCGGACCCGGTGACTGCACCCGCCGCCGTCGCTGCGGCTCAGGTCGCCCCCAAACCTGCCGACATCCCGGCGGCGCCGGTGGCGGACATCGCCCTGCTGACCGAGGAGAATACGGGCGGCCTCACGGTGAGCATCGATTCGGGCATCGCATCGGTCTCGATCCCCGGGGCCACGCCGGGCGACTGGTACTTCCTCTACGTCTACCCGACGATCACGCCCGTCGACTGGATCCGCGTCAACGACGACGGCACGCTCCGCGTGGACATCGCTCGGCTGTCGGCCGGCAGCTATCGCTTCGCGTTCGTCGATGCGACCGGCGGATTCGCCGGCTGGGTCTCGGTCGTCGTCGACGGCACGACCGTCATCGCGTCCAGGGAGAACACCGTCGACACCCCGGTTCAGACGGTTCCCGCGCCCACCGAATCGGCACCGTTCGCGCTCAGCGACGCGGAACTGCTCATGCTGACCGGTGCCGCGCTGCTGGTGCTCGCCACCGCGGGCGTGCTGCTCGCTGCGGCGCGCCGCCGACCGACCGGCGGTGATCACGCGTGAGCCGCCGCAGGCTGTTCCGGCGCATCGCGATCGCGGCCACCGCCGTCGCCTGCGCAGCGGGCCTGACCCTGATCGGGGTCGCCGCCTGGAGCGCCCTGACCCCGTCGGAGGCGCCCGCTGCGCCGACGCGTACCACCGTAGACAGCGTCGCGTCGCAGAGCGCTCCGCTGCCGGCGGAGGAACCGACGCGGGTCGAGATCCCGGTCATCGGCTTCGATGCGCGCGTGCTCCCCATGTCGACCCCCACCGATCGCGTGCTGGATCCCGCCACGCTGGACGACGCCTACTGGCTGGACGACGACAACGGCCTGGCCGGGGCGGATGCCACGGGCACGGTCTATCTCGTCGGCCACAGCTCGGCCGACGGACGGGCCGTGTTCGACCCGCTCGTCGACCACGAGACGCACGAGAGCACCCTCGAGGTCGGCGACGAGATCGTCGTCACGACCGACGAGGGCCGCGTCGTCTACCTCGTACAGGCCATCAAGCAGTATCCGAAGACCTCACTCGCGGACGTCGAAGACCTGTGGACCCAGAGCCCCGGACGCCTGGTCGTGGTGACATGCTCCTACGACGGCACCAACAGCACTGCATCCGACAATCTCGTGGTCTACGCGCGACTCGCGCCGGAGTCGGCGTACTGAGCCAGATCGGTTCGGGCTCTCCTGCCTCATTCGCCGCTGTCGAGCATCCGCCAGGTTGCGTAGTCGTGGTCGGTGATGCCGGCCGAGGGGCTCACGGCCTGATTCGCCCAGCGGGCCTCGAAGGCCGTCCCGTCGTAGAGCACCCGGTCGCCGGCCTGATAGACCGTCACCGCGGACCAGTCCGGATAGGTGCCCGGCGCGAGCGTGGGCAGCGAATAGGGCGGATCGGTGTCCAAAACCGGGCCGACCAGAGTCCACGCGCTCTGATCCGCGGTCAGTGTCGGGTCGTCGGGTTCGGGCTTGCCCTGGGTCCACCACTTCGCCACGTACACGTTGCCGTGCCAGACCACCTTCACCCCGGCGGAGTACGCGGCATCGTCCTCCGACCACACCGGGTATGGGCTGGTCTTCGGATCGTCCGTGTCGTCGGGATCCACCGACTCGGCGGTCGCGGTCGCCGTGGTGTCGCCGGCGGGGGCAGTGAGCCCGCCGATGCCCGCGCCCAGGGCGCCGGCGAAGGTCGCGGTGCCCTGGTCGATCCCACTGCACGCGTCGGAGACCCGCTCGAGGGTGACATAGTTCGCGCCGCAGCTCTTGTCGCGGTTCAACGACCAGACCGAGACGCGCCCGAG
>JAATGR010000079.1 GCA_015654575.1 Actinomycetales bacterium | reverse complement strand
ATGGATGCTCCACGACGCAGACGGATGATCTCTCCGCTGCCCTTGGAGACGTTGACACCGCCGACGACCGGCGCGTCCCTCATTTCGAATTCTTGCCGCTTCGCCCTGCGCGACTTGCGCTGCTTCGGCTTGCCGCCGCCCTTGCCGAACGCACCCGCGGTGCCTCCTGCGGGGCCGCGTCCACGACCCGGGGCCGGCGGACGGGGAGCGAAGGAACCGGGACCGCCCGGACGGGCGCCGCCCGGACGCGGAGCACCTGAGCGCTGCTAGAACGGTGCTCCCGGACGACCGCCGGCACCCGTGCGGGGCGCACCCGGACGCGGAGCCCCGGGACGGGGCGCGCCCGGACGCGGAGCCTGCGGGCGGGGGATGTTGCCGGGGCTGGGACGCTGCCCCATGCCCTGCGCGCTCGCGAACGGGTTGTTCCCGGGGCGAGGGCCTGCGGGACGCTGCCCCATGCCCTGCGCGCTCGCGAACGGGTTGTTCCCCGGACGCGTTCCACCCGGACGCGGCGGCTGCGACGGCGCCGGGGCAGCGGGAGTCGGCGAGCCGGGCTTCGGCGCCTCAGCCGCAGCCGGTGCCGGTGCCGGCGAGGACGCGGCCGGCGTCGCAGCAGCAGCTGCCGAGGCAGCAGCAGACGACGGCGCGGGAGCCGGCACCGCAGCGGCGGCAGGAGCTGCCGGAGCGGGCGATGCCGCCGGGGTGGGAGCGCTCGGCCGCGGCGTCGCGGGACCGGGCCGCCCTGCCGGACGGGGAGCCGCAGGAGCAGCGGCCGGCGTCGACGAGGTCGTCGAGACGCCGTCGGCCTGCAGCGCGGCACGGAGCTTCCGCGCCACCGGTGGCTCGATGGTCGATGAGGGGCTCTTGACGAACTCGCCGAGCTCCTTGAGCTTCGCGAGTGCGACCTTGCTGTCGATGCCGAGTTCGGACGCGATCTCGTGCACGCGTGGTTTTGCCACAATTCTCCTGTCTGAGGCCTCCCCCGGACAGGGCAGACCGTTAGTCGCGGACGGGTCTCATTTCGAGCCGTTCACTTTGTGTCCATAGCCATTCAGCCGTTTCTCGATGGTCTGCGTGTCGAGCGCGCCCGACACACGCAATGCCCGTACGAATGCCTTACGCCGCAACGCGGCATCCAGACACTGCGCGGTCGGATGCACCCACGCGCCTCTTCCCGGGAGCACGGCCCGTTCGTCCACGACAAGATCGGAACCGCGCACGACCACCCTGAGGAGATCTGTCCGGGGAGCACGCGTGCGACATCCGACGCACGTTCGTACTGGTTCCATTCTACCCCCTCAGCCGAAGCCTCTCGTCAGCCCTCCAGCACGGAATCCGGCTGGATGTCGATCTTGGCGCCGGTGAGCTTCGCCGCGAGCCGGGCGTTCTGCCCTTCCTTGCCGATCGCGAGCGAGAGCTGGTAGTCGGGCACGAGTGCGCGAACGGCCTTCGTCTTCGCGTCGAGGATGAAGCTGCTGGTCACCTTCGCCGGCGACAGTGCGTTCGCCACGAACGCGGCGAGCTCGGGGTCGTAGTCGACGATGTCGATCTTCTCGCCGCCGAGTTCCTCGGTGACCGCACGCACCCGCCGGCCGAGTTCGCCGATGCAGGCGCCCTTGGCGTTGATGGCCGGATCCGACGTGCGCACCGCCATCTTGGTGCGGTGCCCGGCCTCCCGTGCCAGCGACACGATCTCGACAGCACCAGAGGCGATCTCCGGCACCTCCAGGGCGAAGAGCTTGCGGACCAGTCCCGGATGCGTGCGCGAGACGGTGACCGACGGCCCCTTCATCCCCTTGCCGACCGAAGTCACGAACACCCGGATGCGGGACCCGTGACGATACTCCTCCCCCGGCACCTGCTCCTCAGGCGGCAGGATGGCCTCCACCGTGCCCAGGTCGACGTGCACCATCCGCGGATTCGGGCCCTGCTGCACGATGCCGGCGACGATGTCACCTTCCTTGTCGCGGAACTCACCCAGCACGGCGTCGTCGGCGATGTCGCGGAGGCGCTGGCCGATGACCTGCTTGGCGGCGAACGCCGCGATGCGACCGAAGTCCTCGGGGGTCGACTCCTCCTCGCCGATCACCGCGCCCTCCTCGTCCCGCAGCGGGACGAAGACGGCGACGTGCCCCGACTTCCGGTCGAGTTGGGCGCGCGCGCCTTCGGGGAGTTCGCCGTCGGGCGAGGTGTGCTTCGCGTAGGCGGTCAGGATCGCCTGCTCGATGATCGCAACGAGTTCCTCGAACGGGATCTCCTTCTCGCGCTCGACGGTGCGCAACAGGCCCAGGTCGATGTCCACGGTGTTCTCCCTCTTCAGTTCTCGTCGGCAGCGTGGCCGACATCCCTGACACGTTACCCGATCCGTGCCGGGATCAGACCGAGCGGGCGCCGTGCCCGACGCGCACCGCTCAGGTCACCGGCGACGCGTGCCAGATCCGGTCGAGATAGTCGCGCATCGCCCGGTCGGAGGAGAAGTAGCCGCAGCGCGCCACGTTGAGGATCGCCGCCCGGGTCCAGCCGTCCTGGTCGGCGTAGGCGGCATCCACCCGCTCCTGCGCGTCGAGGTAGGAGGAGAAGTCGGCGAGCACCATGAAGCGGTCGTCGTAGAGCAGGTTGGAGACGATCGGTTCGAACACCGACCGGTCGCCGCCGGAGAAGGTTCCGGACGCGATGAGGTCCATCGCACGGCGCAACCGCTCGTCGCCCTGGTAGAACTCGGCCGGCCGGTAGCCGCTCGCCCACTGCGCCTCGACCTCCGGCTCCGTCATCCCGAACAGGAAGAAGTTCTCGTCCCCGACGAGCCGGCGGATCTCAACGTTCGCCCCGTCATCGGTGCCGATCGTCAGCGCGCCGTTCAACGCGAGCTTCATGTTTCCGGTGCCGGACGCCTCCTTGCCGGCGAGCGAGATCTGCTCGGACAGATCAGCGGCCGGGACGATCCGCTCGGCGAGGGTCACGTTGTAGTTCGCGGGGAAGAGCACCTTCAGCCGGCCCTCGACGCGACGATCGGTGTTGATGGTCGCCCCGACGCTGTTGACGAGGTGGATGATCCGTTTCGCCATCGCGTACCCGGGCGCGGCCTTCGCCCCGAAGACGAAGGTGCGCGGACGCACGTCTGAGGCCGTGGTCCGCCCGGATACGATCCCCTCGTACAGCGAGACGATGTGGAGCACCTTCAGCATCTGACGCTTGTACTCGTGGAGGCGCTTGATCATGACGTCGAGCAGGTGGGAGTCGTCGACGTCGAGACCGTCGCGCTCGCGCAGCACCTGGCCCAGCCGCCGTTTGTTTGCCGCCTTGACGGCCGCGAACCGCTCCCGGAACTCCGGATCCTCCGCGAAGGCCTCCAAGCCCCGCAGCCGTTCCAGATCGACCGTCCAGCCCGCGCCCAGCGCCTCGGTGATGAGACCCGCGAGGCCCGGATTGGAGAGGCGGAGGAACCGGCGCGGCGTGATGCCGTTGGTGACGTTCGTGAACTTCTCCGGCCATAGCTCGGCGAAGTCGTGCAACACCTTGTCGCGCAGCAGCTGGGAGTGCAGCTCGGCGACGCCGTTGACCCGGGAGCCGGCGACCGTGGCGAGGTAGGCCATCCGCACCGACCGGAACGGATACTCGCCGATGATCGACATGTTCCTGATGCGCAGCTCGTCGTCGCCGAAGCGCTCCCGCACCTCGGCGAGGAAATCGTCGTTGATGCGGTAGATGATCTCCAGGTGGCGCGGCAGGAGCCGGCCCAGCAGGTCCACCGGCCACACCTCCAGGGCCTCAGGCAGCAGCGTGTGGCAGGTGTAGGCGAAGCACTGCTGCGTGATCTGCCACGCGGCATCCCAGTCGATCCCCTTCTCGTCCACGAGCACGCGCATGAGCTCCGGCACCCCGATGACCGGGTGCGTGTCGTTGAGCTGGAAGATCACCCGCTCCGGCAGCTTCGCCAGGTCGAAGCCGGCCGGCAGCACGTTGTCGACGAAGTCCGCGATGGAGGCGGCGACGAAGAAGTACTGCTGCTGCAGGCGCAGCTCCTTGCCCTGCGGTGTGGAGTCTTCCGGATAGAGCACCTTCGAGATGTTCTCCGCGAAGGTCTGCGACCGCACCGACTCCTCGTAGTCGCCGGAGTTGAAGATGCGCAGGTCGAACGCCTCCGTCGCGACCGCGCGCCATAGCCGGAGGGTGTTGACGCGTCCGTTGTGGTAGCCGGGGACCATCATGTTGTACGGCACGGCCAGTACGTTCCACTCCGGCACCCAGCGGGTGCGGATCGTCCCGTCCTCCTCGGACGTCTCGGTGTGTCCACCGAATGAGATCGTCTGCGCGGCCTCCGGGTGCGGGAAGTCCCACGGGGAGCCCATCTGCAGCCAGGAGTCGGGCTGCTCCACCTGTTCGCCGTCGACGAAGGTCTGCCGGAAGATGCCGTATTCATAGCGGATCCCGTAGCCGATCGCGGGGATGCTCATCGTGGCGAGCGAGTCGACGAAGCACGCGGCCAGGCGGCCGAGACCGCCGTTGCCGAGACCGGGTTCGACCTCGACCGCGCGGAGGTCGTCAAGGTCGATGCCGCACTGGGCGAGCGCCTCGGTCGCAATGTCGGTGAGGCGGGCCGCGAGCAGATTGTTGTCGAGCTGTCGGCCCAGCAGGTACTCGGCGGAGAGGTAGCAGACGGTCTTGGACTGCCGCTCGGTCTGTCTCGCCTGGTCATCGAGCCACCGCGCCATGAGGTAGTCGCGTACGGTGCCGGCCAGCGCCAGGTAGCGGTCGTTCACGTCGGACGCCGACAGGGCGACGCCCTGGTCGAAGTTGAGGTTCTGCAGGAACTGCCTGACGAAGCCGTCGACGGACGCCGGAGGAGCCATGACGGGGGCGGCGGCCAGGGGGTGGAGGGAACGGGAGTCGGGTGCGGTGGGCGACAGATCGGTCACGTGATGACGATAGCGAGGGGCCTGACGGCATCACCGCCACTCGCCCCAGGTGTTTACACAGTCGTCACGTTGACGGCCGGTCTCACCCGAAACCAAGGATCTGCGCCGAGACACGGTGCATCGCACGCAGTTTCGGCGCGGATCCCCTGTCTCGACGGCGCGCGCGTCAGGCGCGAAGGCGCGCGACGGCCTCGACCGCGGGGACCACGTCGCGGTCACCGGTGCGACGGTCCCAGAGCTCGACCTGGCCGTCGGCCGCGCCGCGTCCGACGATCACGATCTGCGGCACGCCCACCAGTTCCGCATCGCCGAACTTCACCCCGGGCGAGACTTTCCGGCGGTCGTCGTAGAGCACGTCGAAACCGGCGGCTTCGAGCTCGGCGGAAAGAGACTCGGCGAGCGCGAACGCGGTCGCGTCCTTCCCCGTGGCGACCACGTGCACGTCGAACGGCGCGACCGAGGCCGGCCAGATGAGGCCCTTCGCGTCGTTGTTCAGCTCGGCGATGATCGCGAGGATGCGGGTCACGCCGATGCCGTACGAGCCCATCGTGACCGTGACCAGCTTGCCGTTCTCATCCAGCACCTTCAGCCCGAGGGCTTCGGCGTACTTGCGGCCGAGCTGGAACACGTGCCCGATCTCGGTGCCACGAGCCAGGGTGACCGGCCCGGATCCGTCGGGGGCGGGGTCGCCCTCGCGCACGGTCGCCACCTCGACGAAGCCGTCGCCGGCGAAGTCGCGACCGGCGACGAGCGAGTGCACGTGCTTCTGGTCGATGTTCGCGCCGGTGATCCAGCGCGTGCCGTCGACCACACGTGGATCGAGCAGGTAGCGGATCCTCTGCTCGGGCCGGAACTGCGCGGCCGAGTGGCCGAGGAACTGCCTCCACGTGGCGGATGCCTCGTCCCAGAGGGCTGGACCGATGTACCCCTTCAGCAGCACGGGTCTGAGCGGGGCCCCCGCCGCATCCCACAAGTCGCGTGCGTTATGCGTCGCGAAGTCGGACTCGGTCGCAGGTTCGACATCGGCGGGCGCGAAGGCCACCTCGGCGCGCTTGGTGTCGACCTCGCGGTCACCCGGCAGGCCGACGACGACGAGCTCTCGCGTGCCGTCGAGGTGAGTGAGCGCGAGCACGACGTTCTTGAGCGTGTCCGCGGCACGGTACTCCCCCGCCAGCGCATTATTGCTCGCCGCGACAACCGCCTCGATCGACGCGGCGTCCGGAGTGTCGAAGAGTTCCGGTGTACCCAGTCCCTCGATCGGCAGCGGGTCCGGGGCGAGCGTCGTGAACGCCTCGACGTTGGCAGCGTATCCGCCGGCCGAGCGAACGAAGGTGTCCTCGCCGACCGCGGTGGGGTGCAGGAACTCCTCGCTGCGCGAGCCGCCCATCGCGCCGGCATCCGCCTGCACGATTGCGTACTCCAGGCCGAGCCGCTGGAAGATGCGCTCGTAGGCGTCGCGCTGCGCGGAGTAGGAGGCGTCGAGCCCGGCATCCGTGTAGTCGAACGAGTAGGCATCCTTCATGGTGAACTCGCGCCCGCGCAACAGGCCCGCGCGCGGCCGCGCCTCGTCCCGGTATTTGTCCTGGATCTGGTACAGCGTGACCGGAAGGTCCTTGTAGGACGAGTAGAGGTCTTTCACGAGCAGCGTGAAAGCCTCCTCGTGCGTGGGGGCGAGGAGGTAGTCGGCGCCCTTCCGGTCGTGCAGGTGGAAGATCCCGTCGCCGTACTCCTCCCAGCGGCCGGTCGCCTCGTATGGCTCGCGGGGCATGAGGGCGGGGAAGTGCACCTCCTGCGCGCCCGCGGCCGCCATCTCCTCGCGGATGATCTGCTCCAGCCGGGCCTTGACCCGAAGCCCCAGCGGCAGCCAGGCGAAGATCCCCGGCGCCTGGCGGCGGATGTAGCCGGCACGCACCAGCAGACGATGGCTCGTGACCTCGGCGTCGGCGGGGTCTTCACGGAGCGTGCGGAGGAAAAGGTGCGACAGACGGGTGACCACGAGCATCCAGTCTAGGGTTCGCTGCGCCGTCACTGATCCAGCCCTCGAGCCAAGGGATCCTCACTGAAACCCGGTGCGACGCACTACGGCTCAACGGTAATCCCCGGTTTCGACGGGTCCGGGAGTGCGGGCTACGCTCAGGCGGTGACGACCTGCGCGGTGCCGACCGGGGCTTCGGGGCCCATCTCGTCCGCGATGCGATTCGCCTCCGCGATCAGCGTTGCGACGATCTCGGACTCCGGCACGGTGCGCACCACCTCGCCCTTGACGAAGATCTGGCCCTTACCGTTTCCGCTGGCGACTCCGAGATCGGCGTCGCGCGCCTCACCGGGGCCGTTGACGACGCAGCCCATGACCGCCACCCGCAGCGGCACCGTCATGTCCTTCAAGCCTTCGGTCACGCTGTCGGCCAGGGTGTAGACGTCGACCTGGGCGCGCCCGCAGGAGGGGCACGAGACGATCTCGAGCTTGCGCTCGCGCAGGTTCAGCGACTGCAGGATCTGCAGGCCGACCTTGACCTCCTCCACCGGCGGCGCGGAGAGCGAGACGCGGATGGTGTCGCCGATGCCCTCCGAGAGCAGGATGCCGAAGGCGGTCGCGCTCTTGATCGTGCCCTGGAACGCCGGGCCGGCCTCGGTGACGCCGAGGTGCATCGGCCAGTCGCCGCGCTCGGCCAGCAGCCGGTACGCCTGCACCATGATCACCGGGTCGTTGTGCTTGACCGAGATCT
>JAATGR010000126.1 GCA_015654575.1 Actinomycetales bacterium | reverse complement strand
TCGTCGGCAGCTGACGATTTCTATCGCTCCGCCGGTACAGGTAAGATCGTTGATCGCGCCTCTGGTCGACTGAAAAAGCCGGGTAGGTGCGCACCCGGCAGGTTACCCAAGCGGCCAAAGGGATCTGACTGTAAATCAGCCGTCTTCGACTTCGGGGGTTCGAATCCCTCACCTGCCACCGTGTGTTGTTCGTGAATCTGGGCTAGATATGTTCGCGTATCTGGCCCAGAACGACCGCTCAACGAGAAAGCCGCCCGAATCGGGCGGCTTTCTCGTTGTCGGGCGGTGTCATCGAGCACGGTTTTGCAGATCGCCGCAGTTCCCTATGCCGACAGAGGAGGGCCCCGACGCTCAGGGGGGTGATGTCGGGGCCATCGTTCCCGCGCCGCCTCAGGCTGTGGACGATCCGAACGTCATTGGCCGGGCGTCAGAATGCGTGGGATTGATCGAAACGGTAGACTTCCCGCCGCGTCCGCGCTACCCCCTATGGATGGGGTCCTGGATTCCGGCCGCTGGGGTGGTCGACTCCGACGTCGTGTCTACGGACGATTCGCGGTGAACGTCGAGATGAAAGACATCATCACCGAGTTCGTTGTGCGGGGCGGGTGCGCACCGAATCAGTGTCCGTGGTATCCGAACGCGTCGACTCCGGACGTCGCACCACCTCGGGAATGATCGTCCCCGACCGATGCGACGGCAGCTCCCGCTTGTCGCCGTGGGGGATCAGCCGACGACGTAGTCCCCGCCGACGAACATGTGCAGAGAACCATTCGATGCTGTGACGGTCACCGTGACCGTGTAGGTCCCGGCGGGGACGGGAGAGGCAACGATCTCATCCTGTGTCGGATCGAGTTCCACCCTCCCTGTCGCGGCCACGATCTCGGATCCGCTGCCGATGCTTCACACCGTCACACCGTCACACCGTCACACCGTCACACCGTCACGCGTCACGACCGCGGACCATGAGAATCCGATCTCACCCGGCCCGTCCGCTGACCACGGGTACAAGACCGTCGCACCGGACCAGGCAAGCCCCGTGTCCGCGCTTTCGGTGAGCTCTTCCACCGTGACGGTCACGTAGTCGACGAGTCCCGGCGGGTCGGTTGACGCGACGGCTTTCGGAGCCGCGACAGCGACCGGGAGCAGCGGTACCGCCCGTGCTCCGGCGCGCACGATGTCACGCCGACTGATCGAACGCTGGCGTCGTTCGTCATCCATGGCATCCACCGTGCGCGTCTTCCCGATAAAAGCCGTTCCGTCGGCAACGGCGCGTTCGTCGATGTCTGGTCAGTGGTGCTGGCGGGCTGTGGATCCGCGTGCGATCAGCCGTACCGGTAGGACGATGTGGCGTGCCTCGACGTGGTCGAGGATCATCGCCTCCAGCGTCGCGAACGCCCTGTCGGCCATAGCGGCCGAGTCCTGTGCGATCGTGGTCAGGCTCGGCGTGATTCGTGCCGACCAGGTGATGCCGTCGAATCCGCAGACCATCATCCGGTCGGGAACGGGGACCCCGTGGTCCTCGCTCTCGAAGACCGCTCCGATAGCCTGCATATCGGTCGATGCGAAGACGGCGTCGACGCGGTTGTCCGCAAGCAGCCGGCGCATACCGGTCCGCCCGCCCTCCAGCGAGTACGGCTCCTGCACGATGTTGGCGGGATCGAGCTGGATCCCGTGCTCGGCGAGTCCTCGTTCGAATCCGCGCCGTCGGGCGAGCGCCGTCGGGAGACTCGTCGGTCCCTCGATCATGCCGAACACGCGTCCCCCGGAGTTGACGAGGTGATGCGCCGCCTGACGAGCGCCCTCGTCGTTGTCGGACACGACCGACGCGACACCCGGGACGTCCACCAATTCGTCGCAGGCGACGACGGGGATGCCGAGCTCGACGACCGGCCGCACCTGTCGCGCCTCCGGGTGGGTCGAGAAGAGCAGGATGCCGTCCGTTTGAGAGATCAGCCGGGCGAGGCTGGCGGCCTCTCGGTTGGGATCGAAGCCCGTGTTGCAGAGCACGACGGACCAGTCGCGTGCATCAACCAGGGCCTCGATCCTGCCGACGAGATCGGCGAAGAAGGGGTTGGTGACGTCGGGGATCACGACCCCGATGGACTTCCGCAGTCCCGTGCGCAGTGAGGCGGCGACTTCATTGCGCCGGTATTTGAGCTCGGCCGCCGCGGTGAGCACCCGTTCGACGTATTCGGCGCGGACGGCACGATTTCCGCTCAGCGCATTGCTGGCGGTGGAGACGCTGACTCCGGCTCGCGCGGCCACCTCTGCCAGGCGAACCGGGCGAGCGCCGTGCGCTTCCTGCTTCGTAGTCATGGTGCTCCGTGCGATGTTATCGGGTCGGCGGGAGCCTATCCGGCCTCGCGCGACCGGACAACATGAGCGTCATCGCGGCCGTGAGCGGCAAGACCGCGATGATCGCCAGCGGAACGGCGATAGCCGCCGCGTACCCGGCCCGTGCGGCGAGGTCGGCGCTCCCGGACTCGATGCGACCGAGCGCGTCAGCGGGCAGCCGGACGGACACCTGCCAGCTCAGCAGCACCGCCGCCCCGGCTCCGGCGACAGCGGCGCCGAGCTGGCGGGCGAGGTTGTACCCGGCGGATCCGGCAGAGCGCCGTTCGTCGTCGATGCCCTGCATCGCCAGCATCGACATCGGCGACCACACGCCGGCGGCCGAGACGCCCACCAGGACGAGCGCCCCGATGATCCAGGCCGGATCGAGCGCCCACACCGCCGCCGATAGCAGGATGATCGCGAACGTCAGGAGCAGAAGCGCGACGCTTCCCACGAGACGGGGTGCCGTCTTCCGCAGCAGCCGGCCGACGACGGGCTGGACGACGATCGACGCGATGCCGACGGGCAGCAGGAACAGCGACGAGATGCCGGCGGACAACGCGAGGGATTGCTGGGTGACGAGCATCACCAGCACGGGGACGCCGGTCACCACGGCCGACACCGCGAATGTGCCGGCGGCCGCGGAGGACCAGTTCGCACTGCGCAGCAGCTCCAGCGGGATGAGAGCATCCGGATGCCGCTGCCGGACGAGGAAGTATCCGATGGTGGTGCAGCCCACGGCGAACAGCGAGATACCCACGGGCCAGTCGAGCTCGCTGCCCGCCTGCAGCGGCACGATGATCGCGGCGATGCCCACCACTGAGAGCGCGGCGGAGACGGCATCCAGGGATCTGTGTCGTTGTGTGCGATGGTCCGGCACCGTCACCGCGGCGGCGATGAGCGCGAGCGCGCCGAGCGGAAGGTTGAGCCAGAACACCGATCGCCATCCCGCCGAGGTGATCAACGCGCCGCCGAGAACGGGTGCCACCACGTTCGCGAGGCCGGCGACCGCCCCCAGATGCCCAGCGCGATGCCGAGCGATCTGGTCGGCATGATGCGGGTGATCGTGCTCAGGGTCTGTGGCGCCATCAGGGCCGCGCCCAGGCCCTGCGCGACACGACCGAGCACCAGCACCCACAGGGTCGGTGCGAGCGCGCAGAGCGTTGAGGCCGCGAGCAGCACCGTCAGACCTAGGAGGTAGACGCGCAGATCACCGAATCGGTCGCCGAGCCATCCGGTGATCAGCAGAGGCGCCGCGTAGGCGAGCAGGTAGCCGCCCACCACCCAGAGCGTCGCGACCGTGTCGGTCTGCAGTGCGCCGACGACGTCGGGCACGGCGACCGACACGATCGGCCCGTCCACCGATACCAGGAAGAACCCGAGGCAGAGACTCCAGAACGCCGGCCACGGCCTCGACCGCGTGATCACCACCTGATGGTGAGGCGCTCCGCCACCGTGACTGCTCCCAGCAGCAGGAGACTCGTCACCGCGGAGAAGAAGATCGCGCCCCACATCTGGGAGAGGTTGAGGTAGGCCGTGGCGGTCACGATGACCGCGCCGATCCCCTTGGCCGTTCCGGTGAACTCCGAGACGACCGCGCCGATCATGGCGCTGGCGGCGGACAGCCGCAGTCCGGCGAACAGGAACGGCAGGCTCGACGGCAGACGCAAGCGCAGGAGCACGTCACGTTGGGACGCGCCCATGACCCGGAACACGTCGAGCGCCTCGCGGTCGATGTTCTGGAGCCCGCTGATGCTGTTGATCAGCATGGGGAAGAACGCGCTGATCGCCGCGACGATGATGTGGGGGATCGAGTTGAAGCCGAACGCGACGACGAGCGCCGGCGAGATCGCGACCACCGGCGTCACGTTCAGGATGAGCGCCACCGGCATGATCGCGGCTCTGAGCACTCGCACGTGCACGATCGCCACCGCCAGCAGCAGCGCGATCGCCACGCCGAAGAACAGACCCCAGAGCGCGGACTGCAGTGTCTCCCAGGTGTTCGAGAAGTAGAACGCTGGTCGTTCGAGGATGTCGCCGGCCACCTCCTGCAATGGCGGAAGGATGCTGTGCAGGTTGTCGGCGGTCAGCTGCCACGCCGTGCCCAGCAGCGCGAACAGTATGAGGGGGGCCAGGATCGTCAGCACCGCGTGTCGCGCCCCGCGAGCGGCACGACTCCGGCGCAGCAGCCCGATTCCATCCGCGGTCATCGCGTCTCCTCCCCGCTCCAGCCCTGGCTGAGTGCGTGTTTGACTTCGGCCACCTTCTCGGCGAATTCGGCGGAGCCGAGGACGGCGCCGTCTCGGGGGCGGGCCAACCCGACATCGACGATCTCCTGGATGCGCCCCGGGCGCGGGGTCATCACCACGATGCGATCCGACAGCAGCACCGCCTCCGCTGCGGAATGGGTGACGAACACGACGGTACGTCGATGCTTCTCCCACAGATCGAGCAGTTTCGTCTGCAGCGTCTCGCGGGTGAACTCGTCGAGCGCGCTGAACGGCTCGTCCATCAGGAGGAGCGGCGAGCCCTGCACGAACCCGCGTGCGATCGCGGCGCGTTGCCGCATCCCGCCGGAGAGCTGGCTCGGCCGGGCCTTGCTGAATCCGCCCAGACCGATCTCGGCCAGGACGCTGTCGGGCGTCTCCGGGCGCCGGGCACTGCGGCCTGCGCGATCCGCCTGGCGATTGACGACGTTGGGCAGGTGGGCGTTCGCGCGGACATCGCGCCAGGGCAGCAAAGCCGGGGTCTGCGGGACCCAGGCGATGTTCTTGCGCTTGGATGCCGCGCGGGGGCGGTCGCCGAGGACCGCTGCGGATCCGCTGCTCGCGTCTTCGAGTCCGGCGATGATCCGCAGCAGCGTGGACTTGCCGCATCCGGACGGTCCGAACAGTGTCACGAACTCGCCCTCCTCGATGGTGAGGTCGATGCCGTCGAGGGCGGCGACCGTCCCGGAGCGGCCGAGGAACCTCTTCTCCAGGCCGCGAATCTCGATGACGCCGCTCACCGGAGCCGCTCCGGTACGTCGTACCCCGATCCCATGACGATCACCTTTCCGAAGAACCTTCCGGATTCGAGCCGTGCCTCGGCCTCTCGCATCCGTTCGAACGACCACACGCTGTCGAGAACCGGCCGGATGCGGCCCGCACCGTGCGCGTCGATGACGGCGGCCATCTCCTCGCGGCTGTAGCCGCCGTGGCCGACGAGCGTGCGTCCCCAGTGGAACACGCTCGTGTTACGGATCGTCGACTCGCCGGAGTCGGTCGTTCCGCTGAGGACGACCCGGCCACCTATCCGGCAGGCGTCGATCGCCTGCTGGAGGAACCGGCCGCCGACGTGGTCCCACACCATGTCCGCGCCTCCGCCATCGGTCGCGTCGCGGGCCGCCTGTACCCAGTCATCGGCGGACCGGTCGATGACGACATCCGCGCCGAGCTCCTGGGCCGGTGCGACCTTGTCAGCGCCGCCGACGAGGGCGATCACCCGGCAGCCGTGCCCGGCGGCGAGCTGGATCCCGAATCCGCCGAGGCCGGAACCCGCGCCGGGGATGACCACGGTCTCGCCCGGCTCGATGCGGCCGGCGCCGAACAGCCCGTGCCAGGCGGTGACCGCGGCCACGGGCAGGCTCGCCAGCTCGACGAACGCGGTGAGGTCGTCGAGCGCGATGTCGACGGGGTGCAGGTTCGCCGCCGGTACTGCGACCAGTTCGGCCAACCCTCCGTTTCGGCTCGACCCGACGGTGCGCAGATTGAGACAGAACTCGGGATGCCCTGCAAGGCACTGCTCGCAGGTGTCGTCGGTGACGACGGGGTCCACGACCACGGCGCGGCCGATCAGCCATTCGTCGTCCGGGTCGGCGGTCGCTTCCACGACGCCGGCGATATCCATTCCGCCGATGTGGGGGAGCCGGAAGGTCGAGACCACCGGTGACTCGCGCTGCAGGATGTCGAGCCGGTTCAGGCCGCACGCGACGACTCGAACGAGCACTTCACCGGGGCCCAGGGGCGGTGCGGGGACCGTCGCCAGCCCCCGCACCTCCTCTGCTGAGCCGAAGCCCGTCTGGATCCACGCCCTCACGGAGCCGGCCAGATGAGAGTGTCCCCGTCGTAGATGGCGTCGATATAGGTGTTGTCGATCGCCGATTCCGGATCGGGGGTGTTCTTGACGAGATCGTAGGTGACGAGCATGTCGGCCTCCGGCTGCCACTGATCGACGCTCTGCTGGCCGACGAAAAGGTCATCCGGCTGGCTGCTCTCGATCAGACCGACCTCCGTCGTCCACCGGTAGGCACCGGCGTCGATGTCGTAGCCGGCGTCGGACAGGCTCGAGGCGTACTCCAGCGTCGTCTGAAGGTTCTCGTCGCTGTCGTTGATGAACGCGTACGCGTACAGCTCGGCGCGCAGGAAGTCCTCCACCGCATTGGGGTTCGCCTGCGCCCAGTCGGTGTTCACGATCTGAGAGTTGAAGGTCGACTGGATGCCGTAGTCACCGGGGTTCCACAGGGTGACGTCGTAGCCCGCCGTTTCGAGGGTGTGCGGCTCGTTCGAGATGTAGCCGGTGAGCGCGTCGACCTGGCCCTGCGGAAGGATCGTCGGGTCGTAGCCGACCGAGACCCAGTTGATGGAGTCGAGCGCGATACCGGCGGACGCGAACATCGCCTCCACCTGCGGCGGGATCGCGTCCTTGTAGCCGATCGTCTTGCCGACGAAGTCCTCGAGGGAGTTGATGCCGCTGTCTGCCATCGTCATGAGTGTGATCGCGGGAGTGTTCCCAAAGGTGAGCACCGAGGTGATGTTGGCGCCGTTGTCGATCGCCGTCATCACATCGCTTGCGCCTCCGACGCCGGCGATCTGCGCCGTGCCTGCCGATACCAGCTGAGCGTTGGTGCCGCCGGCCTGGATCGTCACGTCCAGGCACATGTCGTCGAAGTAGCCCTGCTCCTCCGCGGCGAGCACGTCGAGGATCGTCGGCGTCGCGGTGTAGGAGAAGCTCGTCAGATACGTGATGGTGCCGGCTGCCTGGTTCTCGGAGCACCGCTCGGCGCTGATCAGGTCGCTGCCTGTGGCGGTCGCCTCGCTCTCGCTGCTGGCGGAGCACGCGGCGAGGGGCAGGACGAGGGCCGCTGCCGCCGCGAGGGCGACGAGCCGGCCGGATGTCGCGCGGGATGCTGTCATTCGAATTCCTCATTCGGTCGGGTGGAGCACGGATGGGGTGGTGCGTGGCCGTGAGCGGCGGACCGCGGTGACTCTGTCCGGGGGTTAGGCCGAGAAACGATTTACGGGCATAGACAACCACCCGTCCGTTTCGGTTCCGCGTCGATATGTTTCCGTTTCGTAAATCGATATTTTGCCGCGCATACTGGTCGCGGTCATGGTCACAAACATGCGGCGCGCTCGCCGCTGAACGAAGGGAACTACATGCCTGAACCCACTGAACGCACCGACCGGGTGGTGTTCCCGACCGCACCGGCGCATGTCGAGCGGATCGATTCGGCTGCCGCCCCGGCGAACCCGATCGAGTTGCTCGCCCGTTGGATCGACGCGGTGCACGCCGTGGGCGCGCTGGAGCCGATGTACGTCACCCTTGCCACCGCATCCGCCGCGGGAGCACCGTCGGTGCGCACCGTCCAACTGCTCGAGGTCGAGGACGACAGACTGTTGTTCACGACGAATCGAGGCAGTCGCAAGGGCGTCGAGATCGATGCGACGGGGCGAGTCGCCGTCGCCATGTACTGGCGGGAGACGGCGCAGTCCGTCAACGTCACGGGACGTGTCGAATGGGCGGATGAGGCCGAGAACGATCAACGATTCGCCGAGGATGCCCGGCCGGTCCAGGCGTCGCGATCCGTGTCGTTCCACGGTCGCCCGCTGGAGGACGAGGCTGCGCAGCTCGCGGCCTTCCGGCGGCTCGTGGACGAGGGCGCGCCGATCCCGCGGCCCGCCTACTGGTCGTGGTTCCGCGTGCGGCCCGACGCCGTGACGTTCTGGGAGGGCCACGCCGACGCGCTCAACCGGCGGCTCCACTACCGGCTCGACGGTGGCGGATGGACTCATCTGGCGATCGAGGCGTGAGCATGGGGTCGGCTGTGAAACGCGCAGTGGTGACGGGCGGTGCGCGCGGCATCGGGGAGGCGATCGCCCGTCGACTGGCCGACGAAGGGATGCGCGTGGGGATCGTCGACGTGCTGGAGCCCGAGGGGCGCGCCGTCGCTGAGTCGCTCTCAGGCACGTTCACGGCGGTCGATCTCTCCGATGCGGCGGCAGCGGAGGCCGGTATCGGCGCCGCGATCGACTCGCTCGGCGGGGTGGACGTGCTCGTCAACAGCGCCGGAGCGTTCGGGCGGTCGAGCCTGCTCGACCTGAACGCGGCGGACTGGGACCGGGTGATGGCGGTGAACGCGCGCGGCACCCTCATCGCGATGCAGGCGGCGGCTCGAAGGATGCTGGCCGACGGCGGCCGGATCATCAACGTCGCGTCGATGGCGGCGAAGCATCGGGGTGACGGCGAGGGGCACTACGCGGCGTCGAAGGCCGCGGTGCTCGCCCTCACCAGGGCCGCCGCGTTGGAGTGGGGGCAGTACGTGATCACTGTCAACGCGCTGTGCCCCGGATATGTGCTCACCGATCTCGGGGCGGACACGCGAACCTCGGAGCAGGTCGCGGCCTGGACGGCTCTCAGCCAGTTGGGGCGGCTCGGCACCCCCTGGGATATCGCCGGAATCGCGGCTTTCCTGGCTGGTCCAGACGGGGGATATTTCACCGGACAGGCGCTCAATGTGACGGGTGGAATGGTCATGCACTGACGGCTCCGGCGTGCTCATCGCGCCTCCACTGTCGGTCCCGGCCGTTGCGCGCGATCTGGGGCAATCGGCGTCGTGAAGCCCGGTGGTATGCGTCGCCGGCCACCGATCGCAGGACGCGGCGGATCCGCCCGGCGCCGGTCCGCCCCTGTGTACGAACCTGCCCGCAGACGAGGCATCCGTGTCAGGATGGCTGTGCGCGGACGGAGATCCGCAGGGGGAGGAACACCGATGACGACGACGCAGAACGCTCCGGAATCCCGATCCAACCTCGCCCGGTGGGCGATCTGGATCGCGATCGGCGCACTGATCGCGGCCGCACTCGTCAGCGTCGTGTGGGTCCTGATCGGCACGCAGAATGGCATCATCGGTCGGGCGTTCCTGACCATCCTGCTGCTGGCGGCGTTCGCCGGAGTCGCTCTGCTCGATGCCCACCTCGCGCCGCGCAGACCGGACTGGTTCGTGGTCGTCAGCATCGCCGCGTGGGTGGTGATCATGCTGATCGGCGCGGTTCTGATCTGGATGCCGGCGCGGGTGAGCTCGCACGGCTGGGAAGGCTTCACCCGCTTCTTCTCCTTCCTGCTCATCGTGCTGATCTTCCAGCTCGCCGTGCTCCACGTGCGCTTGTATGCGAAGGCGATCTTCCGCAGACCGACCACGTTCGTCCGCACCGTCGGTTTCATCACCGTCGGTCTGGTGGCGGTCCTGGTCCTGCTCCTGGCCTTGCCGCTCACGATCAACGAGTGGGTCCGATTCCAGGATCTGTACTGGCGCCTCGTCGTCGCGGTCACGATCCTCGCCGCTGTCGGCACCGCGGTCGTTCCGCTCGTCAACCTGCTGTTCGCGCCGAAGCGGCCTCAGCCTGCGCCCTTGCTGCCCTGGCCGACCTATGTCGACGGGGTGACGCCCCTGCCGCAGTTGCCCGACGGATCGCCCGACTGGCAGGCCTACTACACCGGGTATCCCACGGGATACGTGGCGCCTCAGTCGACGGCCGTCGCCGGAGTCGTTCCCACCGCGGCGCCGCAGGCATACGTCGCGCCCGCTCAGCAGGCGGAGCAGTTCCCGCCTGCTACGACGCAGCCGCCGACCGCTCCGCCTGCTGGGCACCAGGGGTATCCGCCGGCGCCGCCGCTGCCTCCCCGGTGACGTAGCGTAGGGGACGTGTCGTCTCCTCCCGAACTCCGACGTCTGGCAGTTGAGATCTCCCGCGAAGCGGGGGAGTTGGCGGCGCGCCGACGCCGGGAAGGCGTGTCGATCGCTGCGACGAAGTCGGCGCTGGCCGATATCGTGACCGAGGCCGATCGGGAAGTCGAGACCCTCATCCGCGCCCGTATCGCGGAGGCAGCCCCGGAGGACGGATTCCTCGGTGAGGAGTCCGGCGCTGAGCCGTCGCGTAGCGGCGTGACCTGGGTGGTCGATCCGATCGATGGAACAGTGAACTACGCGTACGGCATCCCGGCATACGCCGTGAGCATCGCTGCGGTGGCGGGCGACCCCGACCCGGCTACGTGGACCCCGCTGGCGGGCGTGGTGTTCAACCCGGTCTCGGGGGAGCTGTTCACCGCAGCCCAGGGTGAGGGAGCGTGGCTCGACGCGCAGCGCCTCGCGGTGAACGATCCCGTGTCGGACGCCGGCGCGCTCATTGCCACCGGATTCGGCTACGACCCGGCCACTCACGCCGGCGATCTCGCCCGGTTGGCGAAGGTCATGCCGCTGGCGCGCGACGTCCGGCGCATGGGCGCGGCTTCCCTGGATCTCGCGTCGGTTGCCTCCGGCCGGCTCGACGGCTACTTCGAGCGCGGCCTGCATCCGTGGGACATGGCGGCCGGTCTGCTGCTCGTCACAGAGGCCGGTGGGATGATCGGTGGCATCGGCGGCGGTGCCGCCGGTCGGGCAATGACGATCGCCGCAGGGCCAGACCTGTTCCGAGAACTGGTGCGCACCATCACCGAGTGACGCGCTCGGATCGCATTCTCAGTCGGAGACCGCTAGGGTTTACCCGTTCGTTATCTTCGTTACCCGATCGAAGATCATCGACACGGATTGTGATGATTGTCGCAAGCTGCGACACGAACTGAGGCGACCTGCGTTTTGACTCCTGAGACTACTGCGGCCGAAAGCGCACCGCTCCGGCGCAGTCGGCGCAGGCTCGTTGCGGCGGATGCCGGCACCTCGTCCCAGGGGGAGTCGACTGCTTCGGCCGCCGTGGTTGATGTGCGGGTCCAGCCGGCTGCGCCGTCGGCTCCGGTGCCGCGTCTTCGGGTTCGCTACCGCAACGGCCGCGCGGTGGCCCCTGCGGTCGTGCCCGTTCATGGAGCGGCTGCGGAGACCGCGTCCATCCGAGAAGCGGTGGTTGAGTCCGCTGTCGTCGATGATGCGGCGCACGCCTCGACGTCGCACGCGGACACCCGGCCCGTCGTCGACGAGTTCGAGGTTGCCGCTCGACTGTTCTCGTTCACCGGGGAGACGCCGATCCAGGTCTCCGCCGAACAGGTGGCGGAGCAGTCCTCCGCTGATGGCGATGCCGACGACCATGATCCGAGCGCGGCTGAGTCGTCGTCTGGTCCGGAGACGGTCTCCCGTCGGCGTTTCTCACTGTTGAAGCGGGTCACCACGGCCGGTGCGACGATCGGTGCGATGGGGGTCGTGGGCCTCCTCGCGATCGGTATGACCACTCCGGCTGAAGCGGTGTCGGCCGCGTCCGGATCCATCGACACGCTCTCGACCGGATCGGACGTCTCGCCGGCGGTGTCGACGGCGGACATCCAGGCGTACGTCGCACCCGCGTCGTCGCAGAGTGCGGCGCTGGACGACCGCAGCGACTATTCGACCGAGTCACTCGCGTCGCTCGCTGCGGCGAACGACATCACGTACTACTCGGACTTCTACACGAACAACCCGAATGCGGCGATCCAGTGGCCCTTCGCGGTGGGCGTCTCGATCAGCTACGGCTTCGGCTGGCGTGGCACCGAGTTCCACGAGGGTGCAGATTTCACCCCCGGGCAGGGCGCGCATGTGCAGGCGATCGCCGCAGGTACGGTTCGGATCGCTACCGAGAGCGGCGGCGCCTACGGTGTGACCGTCGTCATCGATCACATCATCGATGGGCAGCTGATCTCGACGCGCTATGCCCACATGCTCTATGGATCGCTTCAGGTCTCCGCCGGTGACACTGTGGTCGCCGGGCAGTTCATCGGCGAGACCGGTGACACGGGGCAGTCGTATGGTGCGCACACCCACGTCGAGGTTCTCGAGAACAGTACGACCGCGATCGACCCGATCGCCTGGCTGCGCGCGAACGCCGGAAGAATGAGCCTGGACAGTGAGTAGTTCCGTTCGGTCGGATGCCGTCGCTCTGGTATTCTCTTCTAGTTGCCTGCGCGCAGGTGGCACGCCCCGATAGCTCAGTGGTAGAGCACTTCCATGGTAAGGAAGGGGTCGTCAGTTCAATCCTGACTCGGGGCTCGCTTCGGCGTCACGCCGAACGCGGCAGGGTAGCTCAGTTGGTGAGAGCGCACGACTCATAATCGTGAGGTCGCGGGTTCAAGCCCCGCTCCTGCTACAGGAAGTAGTTCCGGACTGTAGCCTTTCGGCTCACGTTCACTTTTTCAGGCGCTCCGCTATAAGTGCTGACTGTGCCCGAGATGCGCCCTCGCATGCGTCTTCTCCTCGATCGGTGTGAGCACCTCAGATGCGAGGACTTCCAGTAGGCGAACGTCCGCGCTCAAGGACTCCGCCAGGTCGTTGGAGATGGTGACGGTACGAGAGGAGGCCGGTACTTCGCTGCCTCGGGGGATGGTGGGCGCGTGTTGCGGGATGCGGAGTCGTGAGACGACCACAGGGAACAAGCATTTGGTGGGGTCTGGCTGGGGGAGTCGTGTGATTACACGAGGACGGTCATCCTGCCTGCCGATCCGCTTCTGTGCGCCCGGGCCGCTGTGCCGTCGAGGACATGGTGGCCCGGGCGCACAGCCAGCCGGCGCCTCAGGCGCGGTCGTGGAGGGTGATCTGGTAGCCGTCCGGGTCGGCGAAGGTGAAGGTGCGGCCGAAGGGGCCGTCGATCGGCGCGGACACGATCGTGACGCCGTCGGCGACCAGTGCGTCGTGGATGACCTGCGCGTCGGGGGCGTGGAACCAGAGCGCGGCGCCGACCCCCGGCTGCGGGATCGCGTCGAGGTCGAGGCCGGGCACGACGTCGCGGACCGCGAACGCGATCGGCTTCGTG